>NZ_JAFBBR010000001.1:0-318120 GCF_016907295.1 Microbacterium dextranolyticum | reverse complement strand
AATGAGGAGTGGAAGCAGGTCGACGACGGCCTCGCCGTCCGGGAGCGCATCGAGAACATCTACGCGCAGGGCGGTTTCTCCTCGATCGACCCCACCGATCTGCACGGGCGCGTCCGCGTCTGGGGCCTGTACACGCAGCGCAAGCCCGGCATCGACGGCGGGCGCACGGCCTCGCTCGAGCCGCATGAACTCGAGGACGCCTACTTCATGCTGCGCATCCGCATCGACGGCGGGCAACTGACCACCGAGCAGCTCCGGGTCATCGCGGGGATCTCGCAGGACTTCGGCCGGAACACCGCTGACCTCACCGACCGGCAGAACATCCAGCTGCACTGGATCGAGGTCGAGTCGATGCCCGAGATCTGGCGCCGCCTCGAGGCCGTGGGCCTCGGCACGACCGAAGCGTGCGGCGACGTGCCGCGCGTCATTCTCGGCTCGCCCGTCGCGGGAATCTCCGCATCCGAGCTCATCGACCCCACCCCGCAGATCGAGGCGATCCAGTCACGCTTCATCGGCGACCCGACGCTGTCGAACCTGCCCCGCAAATTCAAGTCGGCGATCACCGGCCACCCCAGCCAGGACGTCGTGCACGAGATCAACGACGTCGCCTTCGTCGCGCTCGAACACCCCGAGCTCGGCATCGGCTACGACCTGTGGGTCGGCGGCGGCCTCTCCACCGCCCCGCGCCTCGGCGAGCGCCTGGGCGTGTTCGTCACCGCGGACGAGGTGCCCGAGGTGTGGCACGGGGTCGCGCAGATCTTCCGCGACTACGGCTACCGGCGCCTGCGCAACAAGGCGCGCCTGAAGTTCCTGCTCGCCGAGTGGGGCCCCGAGAAGTTCCGCCAGGTACTGCAGGACGAGTACCTCGGGTACGCCCTCCCCGACGGCCCCGCCGCTCCGAAGCCGGCGAGCGCCGGCGACCACGTCGGCATCCACCGCCAGAAGGACGGCCGGTTCTACGTCGGCGTCACCCCGATCGTCGGCCGGGTCTCCGGTCCCACCCTCGCGACGCTCGCCGACCTGATCGAGGCGCACGGCTCGACGCGGTTGCGCACGACACCGCATCAGAAGCTCGTGATCCTCGACATTCCCGAAGACCGCGTGCCCTCCCTCGTCGCCGGGCTCGACGAGCTCGGCCTGTCGGCCCGGCCGAGCCTCATCCGCCGCGGCACGATCGCGTGCACCGGCATCGAGTTCTGCAAGCTCGCGATCGTCGAGACGAAGGGGCACGCGACGCGGGCCGTCCTCGACCTCGAGGAGCGCCTCGCGCAGTTCGAGCTGCCGCACCGGATTTCGCTGCACGTGAACGGCTGCCCGAACTCGTGCGCGCGCATTCAGACCGCCGATATCGGGCTGAAGGGCCAGCTCGTCACGATCGACGGCGAACAGGTTCCCGGCTACCAAGTGCACCTGGGCGGCGGACTCGCCTCGACGGACCGCGACGAGGCCGGCCTCGGCCGCACCGTCCGGGGGCTCAAGGTCGCCGCGGACGGCATCGCGGACTATGTCGAGCGGGTCGTCACGCGCTTCCTCGAAAGCCGCGACGAGGCATCCGACGAGACGTTCGCCCAGTGGGCGCACCGCGTCGACGAAGAGGCCCTCGTATGAGCGTCTCGCTCGCGCCTCGCACGCAGACCCGCCGCACCGCGGAGGAGCTGCAGGCCCTCGCCGAGGTGGGCAACGCCGCGCTCGGCAGCCTGACCGACCGCGAGGCGTCCGCTGCGGAGGTCGTACGCTGGGTCGCTGAGAACTTCGCCCCCGAGGCGGCCGCGGTCGCCTGCTCGATGGCGGATGCCTCCCTCCCCCATCTCGTCGCCGAGCAGCTTCCGGGAGTCGATGTCCTCTTTCTCGACACGGGCTACCACTTCTCCGAGACGCGCATCACGCGCGACGAGGTGCAGCGGGTGCTCGACGTGCGGGTCGTCGACGTGCTGCCCGAGCAGACCGTCGCCGAGCAGGATGCCGCGTTCGGTGAGCATCTCTACGAGCGGGACCCGTCGCTGTGCTGCGCCCGGCGCAAGGTCGAGCCGCTGCAGGGCGCGCTCGGCGGCTACGAGGTGTGGTTCACCGGCGTCCGCCGCGACGAGGCCCCCACCCGCACGCACACCCCGCTCATCACATGGGATGGCAAGAACGGCCTGGTGAAGGTCAACCCTGTCGCCGCGTGGAGCTTCGACGAACTCATGGGCTACGCCGCCGCCCACAAGGCGCCGGTCAACCTCCTTCTCGATTTCGGTTATCCGTCGATCGGATGCCAGCCGTGCACCCGCCCCGTGGCGCCCGGCGACGACCCCCGGTCCGGCCGCTGGGCCGGCACCGCCAAGACGGAATGCGGGCTGCACGAATGACGATCGATCTCGCGCCCGCGCCGGCGCGTCTGAGCACGCTCGACCTCCTCGAGGCCGAGGCGATCCACATCATCCGCGAGGTGGTGGCCGAGTTCGAGCGCCCCGTGCTGCTGTTCTCGGGCGGCAAGGATTCGGTCGTCGTGCTGCACCTCGCGACGAAGGCGTTCTTCCCCGGCAAGGTGCCCTTCCCCGTGCTGCACGTGGACACCGGACACAACTTCCCCGAGGTGCTCGCCTTCCGCGACGAGACCGTGGCTCGGCTCGGGCTCACGCTCGAGGTCGCCCGCGTGCAGGACTACATCGACGACGGTCGCCTGCACGAGCGCGCCGACGGCACGCGCAATCCGCTGCAGACGCAGCCGCTGCTGGATGCCATCGCCGCCGGCCGCCACGACGCCGTCTTCGGCGGCGCGCGCCGAGACGAGGACAAGGCGCGGGCGAAGGAGCGGATCATTTCGCTCCGCGACGAGTTCGGCCAGTGGGACCCGCGCAACCAGCGCCCCGAGCTGTGGTCGCTGTACAACGGGCGGCACACGCCGGGCCAGCACGTGCGCGCCTTCCCGATCTCGAACTGGACCGAGCTCGACATCTGGCGCTATATCGAGCGCGAAGGCATCGCCCTGCCGCCGCTGTACTTCGCACACGAGCGCGACGTGTATGCCCGCGACGGCATGTGGCGCGCGATCGGCGAGTTCTCGCCCGCGCGCCCCGGTGAAGAGATCGTCCTCCGTACGGTGCGCTACCGGACGGTCGGCGACATGAGCTGCACCGGCGCCGTCGAATCGGATGCCGCCGACGTGGCATCCATCGTCGACGAGGTCGCCGCCACGACGCTCACCGAGCGCGGCGCGACCCGGGCTGACGACCGGCTGTCAGAGGCCGCCATGGAAGATCGCAAGAAGGACGGGTACTTCTGATGACCGCGACCAGCACGCAGACGCCGACGCTGTTCCGCTTCGCCACGGCGGGCTCGGTCGATGACGGTAAGTCGACCCTCGTCGGACGGCTGCTGCACGACTCGAAGGCGATCCTCGCCGACCAGCTCGCCCAGGTGCAGCGCACCTCCGCCGAGCGCGGCTTCGCGCACGGCGCGTTCGACTTCGCCCTGCTGACCGACGGTCTGCGCGCCGAGCGCGAGCAGGGCATCACGATCGACGTCGCCTACCGGTACTTCTCCACCGGCGCCCGCTCGTTCGTGCTCGCCGACTGCCCGGGCCACGTGCAGTACACACGCAACATGGTCACCGGCGCCACCACGGCGGACGCCGTCGTTGTGCTGATCGACGCCCGCAAGGGCGTGCTCGAGCAGACCCGGCGCCATCTCGCCGTGGTCGCCCTGCTGCGCGTGCCGCACGTCGTCGTCGCGGTGAACAAGATCGACCTGCTCGACTTCGCCGAGGACCGCTTCACCCCGGTCGCGGAGCAGGTGCACGCCGTCGCGGGCGAGCTGGGCATCGCCGACGTGCACGTGCTTCCGGTGTCGGCGCTCGAGGGCGACAACATCGTCGAACGCTCGACACGCACGCCGTGGTACGACGGGCCGGCCCTGCTCGAACTTCTCGAAGCTCTTCCCGCACGGGATGAGCTCGAGACGCCCTCCGACGACTTCCGCCTGCCGGTACAGCTCGTGCTCCGGCCGCAGGGCGGCCTCGCGCCCGAACTCGCCGCCGACCCCGACGCCGCTGAGCGCTACCGCGACCACCGCTCGTTCGCGGGACGGATCTCATCGGGCGCGGTGCGGGTCGGCGACCGCGTGACCGTCTTTCCGGCGGGAGTCGAGACGACCGTCACCGCGATCGACGTCGCCGGCGCCCCCGTCGACGAGGCGGTCGCGCCCCAGTCGGTATCGGTGCAGCTGGCCGACGAGGTCGATGCCGCGCGCGGCGCCGTCATCGCCGGGGCCGGAACGCTGCCGGATGCCACGCGCACGATCGACGCCGAGCTCTTCCAGCTCGACCCGCGCGCCCTGATGCCCGGCGCCCGCGTGCTCGTCAAGCACGGCACGAGCACCGTGCAGGCCCTCGTCGCCGAGATCGCCTCGCGGCGCGACCTCGACACGCTCGCCCACGAGCCGGCGACCGAGATCGCGGTGAACGAGATCGGTCGCGCCACGCTGCGTCTGTCGGCCGATCTCGCCGTCGAGCCGTACGCGACGAATCGCGAGACCGGATCGTTCCTCGTCATCCACCCGCATGACGGCGCGACCCTCGCGGCCGGCACCATCCAGGCCTGACTCCGCCCTGGCCGCACTACCCCTACGACCCGCGCGCCCGCGCACTCACCCGCATCCCGAAGGAGGCGAACCGATGAAGAAGCCCACCCGTATCCTCACCCTCACCGCACTGGCCGTGGCGAGCATGCTGGCCTTCGCCGGCTGCTCCTCCGCGGCATCCGCCGACACGGACGGCGACCCCACCGGGGGCACGCCGGCGACCGAGCTGCGCCTGGGCTACTTCGCGAACGTGACCCACGCCCCTGCGCTGATCGGGCTGCAGGAGGGCATCTTCCAGAAGGTGCTGGGCGACACGACGCTCACGACACAGACCTTCAACGCCGGACCGGCCGCGATCGAGGCGCTCTCCGCGGGCGCGATCGACGCGACCTTCATCGGTCCCAACCCCTCGATCAACACGTTCATCCAGTCGGGCGGGGCCTCGGCGCGCATCGTCGCTGGTGCGACGACCGGCGGCGCGGCGCTCGTCGTCCGGGAGGGGATCGACAGCCCGGCTGCCCTGAAGGGTGCGACGATCGCGACGCCGCAGCTCGGGAACACGCAGGACGTCGCCCTGCGCAGCTGGCTGAAGGATCAGGGATTCACGACCGACACGACCGGCGGCGGAGACGTCCACGTCACGCCGACCGAGAACGCGCAGACGCTGACGCTGTTCCAGCAGGGGCAGATCGACGGCGCGTGGCTTCCCGAGCCGTGGGTCTCTCGACTGGTCGTCGACGCGGGCGCGAGAGTGCTCGTCGACGAGGCCGATCTGTGGCCGAACGGCGCCTTCCCGACCACCGTGCTGCTTGTGCGCAAGGACTACCTCGACGCGCACCCGCAGACCGTGTCGGCGCTCGTGCAGGGCAACCTGGACGCCATCTCGTGGATCGCCGATCACGCCGACACCGCTCCCGCCGAGATCAACGCGAAGCTCACCGCCGACACCGGCAAGGGTCTGAGCGAGGCGGTGCTCGCCCGCGCGCTCGCACACGTGACGTTCTCGGCCGATCCCCACGCCGAGACGTTCCAGACGCTCGTCGACCACGGACGCGACGCCGGCACGCAGAAGAAGGGCTCGATCGAGGGCCTGTTCGACCTGCGCCTGCTGAACGGGCTGCTCACGGAGAAGGGTGCCCCGGCCGTCTCGGCCGGCGGCCTCGGCAAGGAGTGACCGTGGCTCATCCCCGCCCCACGACGCCGCCGACGTCTGCCGCGCCTCCCGCGTCGACAGCGCCCGCACCGTCGCTCCTCGGCCCGAGCTTCGACCTCGCCGCACCGCCCGCACCCGCCGAGCCGGTCGTGCCGCCGCTGGTCCGTCTGCACGGCGTGGGCAAGCGCTTCGGCGCCGGTCCTCTCGTCCTCGACGGGGTGAGTCTCGACATCGCACCGGGCGAGTTCGTGTGCCTCATCGGGGCCTCCGGCTGCGGCAAGTCGACGCTGTTGAACCTCATCGCCGGGCTCGACGCGGCATCCACCGGGTCGATCGAGACGCCCGCCGAAGGCACGGCGGTCATGTTCCAGGAGTCGGCTCTCATGCCGTGGCTGACCGCGTCGCGCAACGTCGAGCTCGCCCTGCAGCTGCGCGGCGTCGCGCGCGCGCAGCGCCGCGAGCGCGCCCGGGAGCTGCTGGACATCGTCAACCTCGCCGACGCCGCCGACAAGCGCCCGCACGAGCTCTCCGGCGGCATGCGCCAGCGCGTCGCCCTCGCTCGCGCTCTCGCGCAGGACCGACCCGTGCTGCTGATGGACGAGCCGTTCGCCGCGCTCGACGCCATCACGCGCGACCTGCTGCACGAAGAGCTCGAGCGGGTGTGGCGCGCGACGGGCCGCACGATCGTGTTCGTGACCCACAACGTGCGCGAGGCGGTGCGGCTCGGCCAGCGCGTCATCCTGCTCTCGAGCCGTCCCGGGCGCATCGCCGACGAGTGGCGCGTTCCCGGAACGACCGCTCGGCGCATCGAGTCGCCCGAGGTGTCGAAGCTGTCGGCGGAGATCACCGACCGTCTGCGCAAGGAGATCCGCCGCAATGCCGCCTGAGACGACGACCGCCGCGCGGGGGGATGCCGCGGCATCCGCCTCGGACGAAGAGCTCCGCACTCTCGCGGCCGGACTGGACCGACTCCAGACCGACGCGGAGCACACACCGAGCCGGTGGCGGCGCGTCACGGCGGGGGCACTCCCGCCCGTGCTGTTCGTGCTCGTCCTGCTCGTGGTGTGGCAGCTCTACGTCGTGATCGCCCACCCGCGACCCGACATCGTGCCCTCGCCGCTCGACGTCGCCACCGCGCTCGGCGACGCCTGGGACCTCGGGCGCGTGCAGCTCGCCGTCGTCACGAGCCTCGAACGGGGCCTCATCGGCTTCGTCATCGCGATCGTCGTCGGAACGCCGATCGGACTCCTCCTCGCCGAGGTCCGCCCTCTGCGGCGTGCCATCGGCCCGATCATCTCGGGTCTGCAGGTGCTGCCCTCCGTCGCCTGGGTGCCCGCGGCGATCCTGTGGTTCGGCCTCACCGACGCCACCGTCTACTTCGTGATCCTCATGGGAGCGATCCCCTCGATCGTCAACGGGCTGATCGCGGGCGTCGCGCAGGTGCCGCCGCAGCTGCGGCGCGTCGGCACCGTGCTCGGGACGAATCGCGTGACGCAGCCGCTGCTGATCGTGCTCCCCGCTGCGCTCCCCGGCTACGTGGCGGGGTTGAAGCAGGGATGGGCGTTCTCGTGGCGCTCGCTCATGGCCGCCGAGATCATCACGACGGGCGGCACGATCGGGTTCGGTCTCGGTCAGATGCTCGATCAGAGCCGGCAGCTCGCCGACCTCGCCGGGGTCCTGGCGACGATCCTCGTGATCCTCGCGATCGGCATCCTCGTCGAGTTGGCCGTCTTCGCGCCGCTCGAGCGACGGATGCTCCGCAACCGCGGCCTGCTCGTGGGGTCCGGCGCATGAGCGGGCGCGTGATGCTCGTCGGGGCGGGCCCCGGCGACGCGGGCTTGCTGACCCTTCGGGGCCTGCGCGCGCTGCAGCAGGCCGACGTCATCGTCGCGGACCGGCTCGGTGCGCGCGCCGTGCTCGACGGCCTCGCCGCCGAGGGATACGCGCTCACGGCCGAGATCGTCGATGTCGGTAAGTCGCCCGGCCACCATGCCGTGCCGCAGGATGCGATCAACGCCCTGCTGGTGCAGCTCGCCCAGTCCGGGAAGGCGGTCGTGCGCCTGAAGGGCGGCGACCCCTATGTGTTCGGACGCGGCCTCGAAGAGCTCGCGCACTGCCGTGCGCACGGCGTCGAGGTCACGGTCGTGTCGGGGGTCACCAGCGCCGTCTCGGTTCCGGCGCTCGCGGGCATCCCGCTGACCCATCGCGGCATCGCGACGGCGTTCACCGTCGTCACGGCGCACGACCAGATCTCCGCACTCGGCGGCGCGCGCGACCACACCGTGGTGCTCCTCATGGGTGTCGGCACCCTCGCGCACGCCGCGCTGACCCTCTCGCGCGGAGAGCGCGGGGCGGACTGCCCCGTCGCGATCGTCGAGGACGGCTTCGGCGAGCGCCAGCGCGTCACGGTCGGCACCCTCGCGACCATCGCGCATCAGGCCGCCTCCCGCGGCGTCCGCTCACCCGCCGTCGTCGTGGTCGGCGACGTCGTGGCCCTCAGCCCCTTCGCGCCGGCCGAGCTCGCCGCCAGCGTCGCCGTCAAGGAACCCGTCCTCGGAAAGGCATCCTCGTGACCACTCTCTCCCTCCGTGTCGCCGTCGTCGGGTCGGGACCCGCCGGCATCTACGCGGGCAACATCCTCTCGAACGCCGTGTCGGAGCTCGGCGGCACGGTCGCGATCGACCTGTTCGAGTCGCTCCCCGCGCCCTACGGTCTCATCCGCTACGGCGTCGCCCCCGACCACCCGCGCATCAAGGGCATCGTGAACTCGCTGCACGAGATGCTCGATACGGGGTCGATCCGCTTCATCGGCAACGTCGAGGTCGGGCGCGACATCTCGCTGGACGAGCTGCGCGCACGCTACGACGCCGTGATCCTCGCGACCGGGGCGATCCGCGACGCCGACCTCGACATCCCGGGCATCGATCTGCCCCGCTCGTACGGCGCCGCCGATTTCGTCGCGTGGTTCGACGGGCATCCCGACGTGCCCCGCACGTGGCCGCTCGAGGCACGCGAGGTCGCCGTCATCGGCAACGGCAACGTCGCGCTCGATGTCGCCCGCATCCTCGCGAAGCACGCCGAGGACCTGCGCTCGACGGAGGTCGCGGACAACGTGCTCGCAGGTCTCGAGGCATCCGCCGTCACCGACGTGCACGTGTTCGGCCGCCGCGGGCCGCTGGACGTGAAGTTCACGCCCATCGAGCTGCGCGAGCTGGGCGAGGTGCCGGGGGTCGACATCGTGCTCGCCGACGAGGACTTCGCCGCACTGGATGCCGCGATCGTCGCGGCCGCTCAGGCGCCGGTCGTCAAGGGCGCGCCGGCCGGCAACCAGCTGAAGGTCATCCGCCGCATCTTCGACACGTGGCGCACGCGCGAACCTGAGGCCGAGCGCACGCACGGCGAACGCGCTCGACGACTGCACCTGCACTTCTTCCACGCCCCGGTCGCCGTCCTCGGCGACGATGCGGTCGAGGGACTGCGCTTCGAACGGACCGCACCGGCCGAGGACGGCGTCGTCCGCGGCACGGGCGAGATCCGTGACATCCCGGTGCAGGCGGTGTACCGCGCGGTCGGCTACTACGGCACGCCCGTGCCGGGGGCGCCCTTCGATGAGCGGCGCGGCGTCATCACCAACGTCGAGGGCCGCGTCGTCGACGAGACCGCGGAGCCGATCGCCGGACTGTATGCGACGGGCTGGATCAAGCGCGGCCCCGTCGGCCTCATCGGCCACACGAAGTCGGATGCTCTGGAGACGGTGACGCACCTCGTCGCCGACGCCCACGCGGGCGCCCTCTCGGTGCCGACGGTCTCGGGCGACGTTCTCGTCGAGCTCGACGCGCGCGGCGTGGAGTACACGACGTGGGAGGGCTGGCGGGTGCTGGATGCCCATGAGCGCGCTCTCGGCGAGGCGCACGCCCACGCGCGCGAGCGCGTCAAGGTCGTGCCGCGCGACGAGCAGGTCGCGGTCTCGCGGAGCGGCGCTCTGGTCGGGTCGTGACCGCATCCGACGGCGGTCGGACGCCGGCGGACGAGGCGCCTCCGACGGAGGCATCCGTCGACGCCGTCGTCATCGGCGGCGGCCCGGCCGGCCTGTCGGCCGCACTCAACCTCGCGCGGGCGCGCGCGACGGTCGTCGTGATCGACGCCGGTCGCCCGCGGAACGCGGCGACCCTGCGCTCGCACGGATTCCTCACTCGCGACGGCATCCCACCGATCGAACTGCGCAAGCTCGCGCACGCCGAACTCGCCGCCTATCCGAACGTCCGCATCCTCGAGCGCACCCTGGCGGAGTCCATCGTCCCCGCGGACGGCGACGGAGGCATCCGCTTCGAGGTCGCGCTCACCGGCCGCGGTGCGGTGCAACTGCCGGTCGTGCACGCGCGGAGCGTGGTCGTCGCGACCGGGCTGCGAGAGACCCTGCCCGACATCGCCGATCTGCGCTCTTTCTACGGGATGTCGCTGTTCAGCTGCGCCGCCTGCGACGCGTGGGAGCTGCAGGGCCGACCCCTCGCGCTGATCGGCGAGAGCGACGACCTGGCCGATCGCGCCCGGCTCATCGCACGCTGGACCGACCGGCTCACCGTCTTCACGCACGGCTCGACCGCGGTCGACGCCGCCGACGAGGCGGAACTCGCCGCTCTCGGGATCGCCGTCGACCGGCGCCGCATCACGGCGCTGCGCGGCGAGCGCGGAGCGGTCGCGGAGGTCGCTCTCGAGGGCGGGGACGCCGTGCCGATCGACGGCGGGTTCGTGCGCCCCGAGTGGGAGCCGGCGCTCGACCTGCTGCGCGGCGTCGCCGTCGAGCGGAACGCCGCCGGCCATCTCGCGACGGACCGCGCGGGCCGCACGTCCGTGCCGGGCCTGTACTCGGCCGGCGACGCCGCATCGGGGCCGCAGCAGCTCATCGTCGCCGCGGGCCAGGGCGCGCGCGTCGCCGCCGTTCTCGTGCACGACCTCGTCGGGGTCACGACCTCGCACTGATCCGACGCCGCCGCGGCAGCCGGTATCCGGCCCAGCGGTCTGCCGATCCCGGCGGTTCGGGCGGGAATGCTCAGGCGGGGATGCTCAGGCGCCGCGGGACCCCGCGTCGGACGCACCGACGTCGGTGCGGTGGAAGTTCTGGAACGAGCGGGATGCCGTGGGACCGCGCTGCCCGAAGTACCGGTTGAGGTACGGCCCGGTGCCGTAGGGGTTCTCGGCCGCCGACGACAGCCGGAAGAAGCACAGCTGGCCGATCTTCATGCCCGGCCACAGCTTGATCGGCAGGGTGGCCACGTTGGAGAGCTCGAGGGTGACGTGCCCCGAGAATCCAGGGTCGATGAACCCGGCGGTCGAGTGCGTCAGCAGGCCGAGGCGCCCGAGCGAGGATTTTCCTTCGAGGCGCGCGGCGATGTCATCGGGCAGCGTGACCTGCTCGTACGTGGAGCCGAGGACGAACTCACCGGGATGCAGAATGAACGGCTCGTCGGCTTTCACCTCGATGAGCCGGGTCAGTTCGGGCTGGTCGACGGCGGGGTCGATGAACGGGTACTTGTGGTTGTCGAACAGCCGGAAGTACCGATCGAGGCGCACATCCACGCTGGAGGGCTGCACCATCTGCGGGTCCCACGGGTCGAGCCCGACGCGTCCGTTGTCGATTTCGAGGCGGATGTCGCGGTCGCTCAGCAGCACGTCGTCAGCCTAGTGCGCACGGGTGATCCGCATCCGTGCATGCACGCGACGAACACCGCGGCGCAGCGCCGCGGCCGCGCCCCGGCGACGCGCCGCGGTCACGCACGCCACGGGGCGCGGCGGAGCAGCTCGAGCTGCACGATGTCGACGTCGGACTCGGCGACCCAGCGCCAGATCCTCGCTGCCGCGGGCGAGTGCCCAGCGGCATCGTCCCAGAGGAACGGCCGCATCTGGCGATCCCATCGGAACGGCTCGACCCAGCGCGCGGACTCGGGGGCACCATCGCGGCCTGCGACCCGCTCGATCCGGAACGCGACGGTTCCCGCCGCGCGCGGGGTCACGGTGATCAGCTCGGGCACCACGTCGTGATCGAAAGCGAACTCGATGGCATCGCCCGGCGCGAGGCGCAGGCCCGGGGTCTCGGAGTCGTCGTCGATCACGGCCCCGGCATCCATCGTGCGTCCGCCGATCACCGCCGTGACGCGCGCCTCGTCCGCGAGGTCGTGCAGCACCGTCGGTCGCTCGCCCGGCGGCGTCAGCGAGGGCGGCTGCGCGGCGGCATCCGTGCCCCACGCCTGCGGCTCGGCCGACAGGTCGAACCGGATCGTCGCCCCGGCGGCGACGACCTCGTGCGGCACGAACGTCGAGGTCCACGGCCGCCCGTCGATCGTGACGGAAGCGATGTAGGGGCGGTCGCGCCCGGCATCCGGGGCCTCGATCGTGAGCGCGCGCCCCTCGGTCAGCCGCACTCGCGCGTGCGGGACGATCGGGGCGGTGAGCACGTATCCCGCCGTGCCGGGGACGAGAGGGTACAGCCCCAGGGCGGCGAAGATCCACCACGCGCTCATCTCGCCGTTGTCCTCATCGCCCGGCCAGCCCTGGCCGATCTCGCCGCCGCCGAACAGCCGCGTCGCCGCCTCGTGCACGAGACGCTGCATGAGGTCGGGTCGTCCCGCGAAGGATGCCATGAACGGAATATGGTGCGCGGGCTGGTTCGACGGCGCCCACTGGCCGAACCGGAGGTTCCGCGCCTCGACCATCTCGTGGATGACGACGGGGTAGCTGCCCTTCAGCAGCCACGACGCGGTCTCGGGCGTCGCGATCAGCTGTTCGAGCCGGTCGGCGAGCGCCGCGGGGCCGCCGTGCAGCGTTGCGAGGCCGGCACCGTCGTGCGGCGCCGAGAACGCCGTCCCCCACCCGTCGGTCTCGGTGTAGTCGCCGCCCCACACACGGGGGTCGTAGCGATCCGGGTCGTGCCGGAAGCGCCCATCGGGCCGGCGCCCCTGGAAGAAGCCGACCCGCTCGTCGAACGAGGCGGCGTACGCCCCCGCCCGCGCCGTGAAGTAGGCGATGGATGCCCGGAGCTCGCCCGCCCGCGGATGGTCGTCGCCCACACGAGTCGACAGCTCGCGCGCGAGATGTGCCACAGCGAGGTCGCCGATGGCCCCGTCGAGCGTCCAGGAGAGCCCCTCGTGCACGCTGGTGTCCACGAACCCGCGGAAGATCGCGCGCGAGAGCCCCTTGCGCCCGACTCTCGTCTCGTCCGAGGGCGCGGTCGCATTCCGGAGCGCCGAATCGTATGCCGACCACAGGTCGAGGCGGTGGTCGCCCTGGCCGTCGGCGGGTTCGGTGCGCGTCGGGATGCCCGCGGCCACCGCATGGGCGAAGACGACGTCGCTCGAGGTGCCGGTCATCGAGTCGATCGGCCCGGGTGCGCTCCACCGGCTCGTCCACCCGCTCGCGCGGTAGTGCTCGACGAACCCGTCGAGCAGCCGCGCGGAGCGTGCCGGATCGAGCAGGGCGTACAGCGGCCAGGCCGTGCGGTAGACGTCCCAGAAGCCCTGGTCGACGCTGAGCTCGCCCGCGACGACGCGTGCGGCGGGCGCCGCGGGCTCGGCGGGCTCGAATGGGCTCGCGTAGTGGGGTGCGGGCGCCTCGACCGTGCCGAGGTTCTCGTGGCCGCGGCGGGGGAACAGCCCGACACGGAAAAGACAGGTCGCCATCACGGCACGCTGCTCGGGCGTCGCCCCGTCGATCTCGACCCGCGAGATCCAGTCGTCCCAGGCATCCGCGGCGCGCTCGACGACCGTGTCGAAGGGGGCGTCGGCGCCGTCGAGCGCGATGCTGCGGGCCGCTTGATCCGCCCCGATCGCGCTCGTCGCGGCGCGGACGACGACGGTGCGGTCGGCGCCGAGGGCGACGCGCACCCACCCGCGCACGTCGCCGGCGCCTAGCTGGGGCAGCATGCCCGTCGCGATCACCGGGCGATCGAACACCGCGTGCAGGTGGTACGGCGGGGAGGCGGCGCGGTCGACGCCGACGCTGCGTTCGTCACGCGTGAGCGCGGTGACCGCGGCATCCGGCCCCGACACCCCCGACGCACCCAACGCCCCAGAGCCGTCCGGCGACGGCAGGCGCAGTTCGCCGTCGCCCCGGATCTGGTCGAACACGAGAGTTCCCTCGGTCGCCCCCTCGGGAAAGCGCACGCGCAGCAGCACGACGTGGTCGGTGGCGGTGAGGTCTGCCTCGATGCCGCCGACGAGAGCGACCCGGTAGAGGTGCGGGTGCGCCGTCTCGGCGTCGTGGTCGAACGAGCGGGCCCGGCCGCGCGGCGAGCCGTCGACCGCCCCGCCGGGCGAGACGATCACCGGCATGATCTGGAACGCGCCGCGCTCGCCCATCCACGGGCTCGGCAGGTGCGAGGTCGCGAACGCCTGCAGCGCAGGCCGGTTGTCGTCGCCGTTGTCGGCATGCCAGGCATACGGCCAGCCGATCTCGCGCGCGTTCGTGACGGGGATGCCGCTGACGAACCCGTTCGGCACGCCGACGCTCGGGGCGCTTCCGCCGCGCGAGAGCCGATCACTGGAATGCGTGCCCTGCCGTGTGCGCGCCCACTCGACCGGCCGCCCGGGGAGCGGTGGCACGCCCGCGAGCGCAACGGCATCGACCCAGCCCCGCACCTCTCCCCGTCGCCGCGTCCGGGGGTCGGTGAAGACGAGCTCGACGCGTGCGACGGTGCGGCCCGCCGCGGCATCCAGCCCCACCCGCACGAGGTGCCACTGATCGGGGTGCGCCATCGCCCCGTCGTGCTGCGCCGTCGCGTCGAGCCGGATTCCGTACTGGTCGACGACGGCGAGACCGCTGAGCCGTGAGCCGTCCGTGAACACGAGGTCGACGACCACCGCGTCGGCGGCGAACCGGTCCGCCCACCGCGCCGCGTCGATCGGCTCGATCTCACCTCGCCCCGCCCGTCGGGCCCACCAGGCCTGCAGTTCGTCACCGAGGCGCCGGAACGGGCCGCGACCGTCGTCACCCCACTCGGGCAGGATCGCGTACCGCAGCTCCGCCCCCGTCGGGATCGGCGCACCCACGAGCGCCGGAAACGCGGTCGAGAGATCGCGCGCGCCCGGTCGGGCGAAACCATAGGGCGTCGCCGCGAGCGAGGTGAAGCCGACCCCGGGCCGCGCCGCCGGCGCGTGCCGCCGGTCGGGGCCGCCGTGACGTCGGCCGAGAATCCGCCACCCCATCCGCTCCCCCTTCGCGTCGCGCGTCTCATCGTAGGCACGGCCCGTCCCCGGGGCGCGGAGCCCGCGCGCTCGTAGACTGGCGAGAACGCGCGGCGGCCCCGCGGCGCAGATCGAGAACCGCCATGCCCCTCACTCCTGCCGGCGCCGCCTACCGCGCCGCTCGCGACCTGCTGCTCGAGAACGCCCACGACCTCGACGCGGCCCGCACCGCCTTCGAATGGCCCGATGTCGGCGACCACTTCAACTGGGCCGTGGACTGGTTCGACGGCATCGCCGAGGACAACGACACGGTGGCGCTGCGGATCGCCGAGGAGGACGGCAGCGAGGCATCCGTCACCTTCGACGACCTGCGCCGGCAGTCGAACCGCGTCGCGAACTGGCTGCGCGCCCACGGCGTCGGCCGGGGCGACCGCGTCATGCTGATGCTCGACAACCGCATGGAGCTGTGGGAGGCGATGCTCGCGATCATGAAGATCGGAGCGGTGATGCTGCCCACCTCGATCGTGCTGGGTCCCGACGACCTCGCGGAGCGCATCGAGCGGGCCGAGATCCGAGCCGTCATCGCCGATGCGCAGGATGCCGCGAAGTTCGACGACCTGGACCCGAGCCTCGTGCGGATCGTCGCCGGCGGCAGTCGCGACGGGTGGCAGACCTTCGACGACGCCGACCTCGCCTCGGACGACGCACCGGGCGTCGAGGTGGCCTCGACGGATGCCGCGATCATCTACTTCACGTCCGGCACCACCTCACGGCCCAAGATGGTCGAGCACACCCACCTGACCTATCCGGTCGGGCACCTCTCGACGATGTACTGGATCGGCGTGCGCCCCGGCGACGTGCACATGACCATCAGCGCTCCCGGGTGGGGTAAGCACGCGTGGAGCCTCTTCTTCTCACCGTGGATCGCGGGGGCGACGGTCTTCGTCTACAACTACACGCGGTTCGATCCGGTGGCGCTCGCCACCCAGCTCGACCGGGTCGGCGTGAACACCTTCTGCGCGCCCCCGACCGTGTGGCGGATGCTCATCCAGGCCTCGCTCGAGAAGCGCCCGCACGCCCTGCGCGAGCTGCTCTCGGCCGGTGAGCCCCTGAACCCCGAGGTCATCGCGACGATCGAGCGGTGGTGGGGCATCCAGATCCGCGACGGCTACGGGCAGACCGAGCTGACCGCGGTCATCGGCAACACCCCCGGCACCCCGCTGAAGCCCGGGTCGATGGGCCGGCCGCTGCCGGGCAACGACATCGTGCTGATCGATCCGGTCACCGGCGAAGAGGCCGACGAGGGCGAGATCTGCCTGCCCACCGTGCCCGTCCGCCCGCTGAACCTGACCCCCGGCTACCTGGGCGAGCCCGAGCGCACGGCGAAGGTCGAGCACGACGGACTCTTCCACACGAGCGATGTCGCCGTGCGCGACGCTGACGGGTTCCTCACGTTCGTCGGGCGCACCGACGACGTGTTCAAGGCGAGCGACTTCAAGGTGTCGCCCTTCGAGGTCGAGTCGATCCTGCTCACCCACCCCGCCGTCGCCGAGGCGGGGGTCGTCGGAGCGCCCGACCCCGTGCGCCTCAACGTCGTGAAGGCGTACGTGCAGCTGAGTGCGACAGCGACGCCGGATGCCGAGACGGCCCGAGCGATCCTGGCGCACGCGCGCGAGCACATGCCGCCCTACATGCGGGTGCGGCGCGTCGAGTTCGCCGAGCTGCCGAAGACGATCTCGGGCAAGATCCGCCGCGTCGAGCTGCGCGATCGCGAGATCGCGCGCGCCGGCGAACGCATCGAGACCGAGTTCCGCGAGAGCGACTTCCGGGGGCTCAAGGGCTGAGCGCGGGCGGCCGCGCCGAGCGGGGCCGGGCCTCGCGGCATCCGTCGGCGCGGCATCCCTCGGGACGGCTCACTGCTCTCGCGATTGCGTCCTCTACCTGGCTCCCCCCGAGAAGCGCCTGGACGCCGGGCCGCTCAATCGCCCGGGGAGACCTGCTCCGATGGGCCGCCGGCGTGGCTCCTGCGGTCGGTCGGCCCGCGAACTCCGCAGATCGTCACGAACTCCGCACCAAACCCCCGCAATCAGTGCGGACTTCGTCACATCCTGCGGACTTCGTGCGCCAGATGTGATGTCAGTGCGGCCCGTGCGCTTTGCGTTCGTCGTCGCGAACGCCGACAGTGGACGAATGACCTCCGCCGAGCCCGTCGCCCGCCCGCCGCACGCGCACGAGAGCGTGCTCGACAACGCTCCCTGGTCGTCGCTGACGGGTCCGCACGCGGCGTTCGCGATCGGCGGCGATCTCGCACGCCGCTATCCCGAGGACGTGTCGCCGTTCGTCGCCGTGCGCTCGTGGGACGAGCCCGCGGTGTGGGATGCCCTTCGCGAGATCCTCGAGCCGGGCGAGAGCTTCGGCGCCTCGGGCTTCGAGGGCGAGGCGCCCGCCGGCTGGACGGTGCTCGGCGGCGCCGAGGGTGTGCAGCTCGTCGAGACGCCGGCTCTGCAGACGCGTCCCGATGCCGATGCGGTCGTCCTCGACGAGGGCGACGTGCCCGAGATGCTGGCGCTCGTGGAGCGGAATCAACCAGGCCCGTTCCGACCCCGCACGATCGAGTTGGGGCGCTACATCGGCATCCGTCGCGGCGGGCGTCTCGTCGCCATGGCCGGTGAGCGGCTGCACCCCCAGGGATGGACCGAGATCAGCGCCGTCGCGGTCGACGAGGGTCACCGCCGTCAGGGACTCGCGTCCAGGCTCGTGCTCGACGTCGCCTTCCACATCCAGGAGCGGGGCGATCGGGCGCTGCTGCATGCCGCGGCATCGAACACGGGGGCGATCGCCACGTACGAGCGGCTCGGATTCCACCTGCGTCGGCGCACGCGGTTCAGCTCGGTGCAGGCGCCGCTCTGACGCGCCGCGCCGTGGCACCGTGGCCGCAGGGGGCGGTCACCAGCCCTGGAACACGCCTTCCGGGGTGGGGCCGACCGCCACCGGCCGCTCGGGGTCGCGCGACCACTGGCTCCATGACCCGGCGTAGACCGAGGCGGTGACGCCGGCGGTCGCGAGCGCGAGCGCCGAGTGCGCCGAGGCGACCCCCGCGCCGCAGTAGATCACGACGTCGTCCCCCGGAGCGATGCCGCGTTCGTGCAGCGCCGCCCGCACCCGTTCGGCATCGCGGAATCGTCCGTCCTCGGCGATGTGCGTCGCGGTCGGCAGGTTGATCGCGCCGGGGATGTGCCCCGACACCGGGTCGGCCCCGCCGGCGCTGCCACGGTAGTGCTCGGGGGCGCGCACGTCGATCAGCGTCCCTTGGTACGGGGCTCTCGCGGCATCCTCGATCTCTGCGACACGGGGGCCGACGTCGCCGAGCCGCACGGTTCCCGGCACCGCCACGTGGTCGCCCCGGCCGACGGGCAGGCCCTGCGCGATCCACGCGCGGATGCCTCCGTCGAGCACCCGGATGTCGACGCCGCGCGGGCGCAGCAGCCACCACGCCCGCGCGGCGGCGACCGAGGCGTTGTCGTCGTAGGCCACAACGACGTCGCCGTCGTCGAGCCCCCAGCGTCGTGCCGCGCGCTCGAGGTCGTCGCGCTGCGGCAGCGGAAGGCGGCCCTGTTCCGGATGCCCCGGTCTCGCCAGCTCTCGCTCGAGGTCGACGTACACGGCGTTCGGCAGATGCGCCGCGAGATATGCCGGGCGTCCCTCGGGCAGATCGAGTCGCCACCGCACGTCGAGAAGTCGCACCGGACGCGCGCCGGCGAGCTGCGCGCGCAGTTCGGCGACATCGATGAGGTGCGGCATTGACTCAGCGTCCCCCGCCGAGGCGACGTGATGAAACGTCACACGACACGGAGTGCAACAGGACGAAAGAAACCGTCGCACGACGACGCATACGCCGGGACGTCGCGCGAGGTCGCCGGGGTGTGGGGTCGATGTGAGGTTCGGCGATGCGACATTGCCCGTAGCGCGCCCGGTATGCTGAGGATGTCGCGCCGAATCGTCGTCGCGCCACGGGGCTGTAGTTCAATGGCAGAACTTCTGCTTCCCAAGCAGACAGCGCGGGTTCGATTCCCGTCAGCCCCTCCATACGAGAAACCCCCGGTCAGACCGGGGGTTTTTGTTTCGGCGCGAGGAAGCGCGCCGACGCGACGACCCCGCCACCCTGTTCCCCACGGGCGATGATGGACACCATGACCACGGGACAGGACGTCGCCCTCGCATCCGCCTACGGGGACGCTCTCGGCGCACCGTACGAGTTCATCCCCATCGTCCTGCCTCCCCAGCCCATCGAGCTGCACGCGAACGCGATGTGGGAGCGCGGCGAGTGGACCGACGACACCGCGATGGCCATTCCCCTGCTCGAGGCGGCGGCGCGTGGGCTCGACCTGGCATCCGACGACGCGCAGGGGCACGCCTTCCGCCACTGGATGGAGTGGGCCCTCGTCACCAAAGACATCGGCAACCAGACCGCCCGCGTGATCGGCGACGTGCGTCGAAGCGTGGGCGCGTCGGACGACGACGCGGTGCTGGCGGATGCCGCCCGCACAGCCGCTCGGCGGGCGTTCGAGACCACGGGCTCGAGTGGTAACGGCTCTCTCATGCGCACGCACGCCGTCGCGATCGCTCTGCAGGATCGCGCCGACGACGAGGTCGCGGCGGTCGCGCGCGCCGTCTCGGCGCTCACCCACCCGGGCCAGGACTCGGAGGAGTCCTGCGTGATCTGGACCGTGGCGATCACGGCCGTACTACGCGACGGGCGGGGCGAGGGCCCTACTCTCGACCGCGGGCTCGCCCAGTTGAGTGCCGAGCGACGAGCAGTGTGGACGGAGCGTCTGCAGCGCGACGCCGCCGACGGCCTCATGCCGTGGGACTTCGCGAACTCGGGCTACAGCGTCGACGCCCTTCGTGCCGCGTGGAGCGCTGTCGGTCACGCGACAAGCACGCGCGCATGCCTCGACCTCGCGGTGCGCTCGGGAGACTCCGACACCGTCGCCGCCATCGCCGGCGGGCTCGCGGGCGCCCTGTGGGGAGTCGCCGACCTGCCGACCGATGAGGTGGCGATCCTGCATGGTCACCCGGGCCTTGACCGCGACGGCCTCGCAGACCTCGCGGAGCGTGCCCGGCACTCGACCCGCTGACCCTGACGCCGCGCGGTGGGGATTGTCGCTCGGCGCTTTACTTAGTACACTAAGTATCTATGCGCGAATCATCGTGCGTATGAGCGGGCTTCAGCCTCGCGACTCGCGCGAGCGCCCGCAGAACAGGGAGATGCGGATCGTGTTCGTGCTGTATCTGGTGTTGTTCCTCGGCGGCATGGGCCTGATGGGGTACGCCGCCACCGTCCCCGGGCTCGAGGGACTCGTGTTTGTCGCAGGCATCCTTCTGGTGTCTCTCGCGGTCGCCCTTCCCATCGCGCTCAGCTCGTTCGAGCACCGCGGCGAGCACCGCGGGCACGTCGGGAACTGACCCGACGACCCGCGGCAGCGGAGCGCGCGGCCGGGGGAGCGCGCGGCGCCACGTCGCGCGCTCCCCCGGATGCCTCAGCGCGGCATCCCTCGGCACGCTTTCGGGGTTCGGGAGGTCGAACCGTACCGGAATCGACCTCCCGAACCGAGACCCGCTCAGCCCATCGCGAGGGCGATCTCGTTGGGTGCCGCCTTCAGCGTGCCGGTCGCGCGCACCGCGCCCGTGGTGAGGTCCACGGCGTGGATGCTCTTCGTCGCAGGCTCGGTCACGTAGGCCGTGCTCCCCGACACGACGATCGCCGGGTGCGCATCCTGCCATTGCGCCGGGCCCTGCCACGGGGCGATCACCGGGAGTCGCTTCGTGATCTGCCCGGTCGCGGGGTCGAGCACGTGCACGGCGCCGTCGCTGGCGAGGATGTAGGCGAGGTCGCCGGGGCCGCGCGCCACGTCGCGGAACGTGTAGGCGACATCCTTCGGCAGGTCGACGACCTTCAGCGTCGCGGCCTTCGTGTCGATCAGGGTGACCGCATTCAGCAGGTACCCCTCGGCATCGGGGTCGTTCTTGTAGTCGCCGACGACGATCGGGCTCGTCTCGCTGACGTACGCGTTGCCCATGCGCCCGTAGGGCTGGTCGGGGGCGTCGAGCTTCACGATCTCGCCGGAACGGTAGAGCAGGGCGCCGTTCTCGCAGCCGAAGACGACCGCCTCGCCGAGCGCCGTGCCCTCGCCGTGCACGCCCGGGCACTGGTCGTTGCGGGCGATCTGAGCGCCGGAGGCATCGGCGACCGAGATGCCCGTACGACCCGAGGCGCCGCCGACGGTGGTGAGGAACGTGCCGTCCTCGAGCACGATCGAGACGCCGTGGTGCGCCTCGACGCCCGGGGTGACCTGCACCGGCGGAAGGCTGCCCGGCGAGGAGGCGAGCGCCGCCGTCTCGAACACGGTGGTGTCGCTCGTGCCGTCGGAGTAGAGGATCGTCTTTCCGCCGTGTCGGACGACGTGCCCCGCCTTCGGCGCCTCGAAGACGAGGTCGGTGAGCCGGGCCTCGCCCGCGCCGCCCGCTCCGGTGTCGAGCACCTGGAACCCGCGACTCGTGGTGACCAGCACATGGCGGTCATCGCCCGCCGGGTTCAGCCGGGTGAACTGCTCGGAGTCGACGTCGGCGAGCGTCTCGAGCGTGTCAGCATCGAGCACGAGGATGCCTCCCGCGTACGAGACGGCGATGCGCCCCTCGCCGTCTGCCGCCGCGCTCGCGGGCGATGAGGCGGTGTCGGATGCCGGGGCATCCGCGGCGGGCGCCGCGCAGCCGGCGACGGCGAGAGCGGTGCCGACGACGAGCGCGGCGACGGCGGCGATGCGCCTCGGCGGGGCGCCGGCGGCACCCGCGGCGGGCGTACGGATGGGGGATTCGTGCATGTTCTCCTCTTTCGGTGGCGTGCGGACGCTCAGGGCGAGAGCCCGCGGGCGATGCGCTCCGTGTTGACGCGCATCATGGTCAGGTAGTCGGGGGCCTCGCCGCCCCGGTCGGTGAGCGACTCGGTGTACAGCTCGACGACGTCGACGTGCAGGTCGGCTTCGTCGGCGAGCGCGCGCACGAGCCGGTCGGGCGACGATGACTCTGCGAAGATCGTGCGCACGCCGCTCGTCTCGATGGCCGAGACGAGCTCGGCGAGGTCCGACGCGGAGGGTGCGGCCAGTGTGGTGCCGCCGGGGATCGCGGCGCCGACGACGGCGAATCCGAATCGGTCGGCGAGGTATCCGAAGACGTGGTGGTTGGTGATGAGCGCACGCTGCGCCGCCGGGATCGCCTCGAACGCCGTCGTCATCTCCTCATCGAGGCTCGCGAGCCGTCCTCGATAGCCCTCCGTCGCCGCGTGCAGGCGGGCACCGTCGATGCCGTCGATGGCGGCGAGGGCCGGTTCGAGGGCATCCACCACGGCGCGCATCCGCGCCGGATCGGTCCAGAAGTGCGGATCCGCCGTGCCGGCCGCGTCGCCCTCCGCGTAGTCGAGCACGTCGATGGCATCCCCGGCGACGAAGGTGCGGACACCTTCGTCCGCGGCGGCGTCGAGGTGCTTCTGCAGTCCCTCTTCGAGGCCCAGTCCGTTCGAGACCAGCAGGTCGGCCGCACGCATCCGCGCGGCCTCGCGCGCCGAGATCTCGAACGAGTGCGGGTCGGCGTTGGGTTTCATGAGGGTCAGCACCTCGACCTGATCACCCGCGAGCTGGCCGACGACGTCGCCGAGGATGTTGGTCGAGACCACGACGAGCGGGCGGTCGGCGGGACCCGCGGCGCACCCGATGAGGCCGACGAACGTGGCGATGGCGGCCGCGGCGGCGAGCGCGGTGCGGCGGATGCCCTGCACGGTCACAGTCCCGTCTCGGCGAAGCCGCCGAGCGGCTGCGCCTGCTCGAACGTGCGGGCGATGCGCGCACCGTCGGCGAAGTCGATCTCGAGAACGCGGGACTGGCCCCCTCCCCCGAGGTACGCGCGGTGCTGATCGACGGTGAGGACCGGCGCCGGATCGGCCTCGCCGAGCGGCGCAGCGAGGAGGGGCTCGGTCTCGGCGAGGACGGCCCCGCCGTTCGCGCCGTCGAGCACGAACAGCCGCCCGTCTCGGGCCAGCGCGAGGACGTGGTCGTTCTGGTCGTCGACGGCGGTGGCCGCGGCCAGCGGCGCCGGGGCGGGGAGGAGCGTCCACGCGCGCGCCCGTGTGTCGAGCAGCCACACGGCATCCGTTCCGGCCAGCGCCGCGACGACGGGCCGCCCCTCACGGTTGGCGAAGGCGGTCGCCGCGGGGGCGGAGACGTCCGCGGGGTAGGGAATGCGTTGGATCGTCGGCCCGGCGTCGTCGGCCGTCGCCAGCAGCGCGCCGTCGGCGCATCCGATCACCGCGCCGACCCGGGTCGTGATCGTTCCCCGTGCCTTCAGGCACTGCTCTGTGCGCCCGGTCGCGCGACCGTCCTCGGTGTAGACGACGACGCGGTCGGCCTCGCCGCGGTCGGTGCCGGCCGTGTCGGACGCCTCGGCAGGCTCGGACACAAGGGCGAAGGCGCCGACGGGCACCACCAGCCCCGCATGAGGTGTTCCCGCCCGTCGGAAGCGTTCGACGACCTCGCCCCGCGAGAGCGCCTCGGTGTCGACGAGCACCGCCTCACCCGAGTCGGCGAAGAATACCCCCGTCGATCCGGATGTGGACTGGGTCGTGGTCGCCACCGTCGCCGCGCCCGTGCCGGGAACCGTGCCCAGGATGCGCGGCTCGGCCCGGTAGTAGTGGAAGTGGTCGACGTGATCCCAGGTCCAGACGCCGCTGTCGACCACGTCGACGCCCGTGCCGGTGCCGACGAAGAGGTAACGCCCGTCGGTGTGGGTCGAGGCGGGCGCGCCGACCGTGCCCACGGTGCGGACGCTCTCGTCGAGAAGATCGAGCTGGGTCACGGCGCCCGAGGCGGTGACCATCGTCAGCGCGAGCTGCGGCTCGGCCGCCTCGACGGCGTCGGCGCGCGCGCCGTGGGCGTCCGTCGGGGCAGACGCCTCATCGTGGCTCGGCGCGCCGCCGGCGCATCCCGACAGCACGAGGGCCGCCAGAGCGAGTGCGAAGAGGGTCGAGGGGGCAGAGGGTCGAGAGGGCACGCGAGCCTTTCTGTCGAGTCGGACGAGATCTCAGCGGGGGGCGATGAGGTTCAGGACACGGGAATCGCCGCGGGCCGGCGGTCTGCAGCACGCTCTCGGCACGCGAGCCACCCCGCGCGCGCGGCGTGGATGCCCGCCGACATCGCTGCCGCGCCGATCGCCGCGGCAGCCACGGTCGCGCCGGCGGCCGTCGCCGCGAACCACGAGACGAACAGCCCCCCGATGACCGAGGTGATGCCGATACCGGATGCCAGCAGCATCCGCGTCGGGATGCGGGTCGTCCACGGGCTCGCCGCCACCGCAGGTGCGAGCAGCAGTCCGACCACGAGGAGCGACCCGACCGCCTGGTACGACGCGACGACGGCGAGGGTGACGAGGCCGACGAGAACACCCTGTGCGAGTCGCGGACGCAGACCGAGCGTCGCGGCGACGCGCGGGTCGACGGCGAGCGCGACGAGCGGGCGATGAGCGAGCGCGGCGACGACCAGGCCGAGCACGGTCGCGACGGCGAGCACGACGAGGTCGCCCGTGCCGATCGCGAGGATCTCGCCGAACAGGATCGTCGACACATCGGTGGCGAAGCTTCCCGAGTGCGACACGATGATGACGCCGGCGGCGAGCATCGCGACGAACAGCAGGCCGATGCTGGTGTCGTACGACATCCGCCCGCGCCGCTGCAGCGCACCGACGCCGAGGCTCATCGCCACGGCGCTCACGGCGCCGCCGAGCAGCACGGGGAATCCGATCACCGTCGCCAGCGCGACGCCGGGCAGCATGCCGTGGCCGAGTGCCTCGCCGAGGAATGCCATGCCGCGGATGACGACCCAGGTGCCCACGACCGCACACAGCACGGCGACCAGCCCTCCGCCCAGAAGTGCCCGCTGGAAGAACACGCTGCCGAGGGGCTCCCCCAGCGCCGCGAGGCCGTCGAGCGGACTGCGGGCGCTCGCGAGGGCGAGGGTCGCAGAGGGCGGAGGAAGGGTCATGGGGTTCGACCGTACTGTTAATGAGAACGATTCTCAAACTCGTATACTGAACGGATGCCTCCCGCCGCGCCCTCTGACCCCGCGTCTGCCGCGCGCATCGCCACCGCCGTCCGATTGGCCGGAATCGGCGTCCGCTTCGACGGCGCGCCCGCCCTCGACAGCGTCGACCTCGACCTCGCGTTCGGCGAGCTCACCGTGCTCGTCGGTCCGAACGGCGCGGGCAAGTCGACGCTCCTCGAGGTGGCGGCCGGCACACGCGAGCCCACGTCCGGCATCCGACAGTCCGCGGCGCGCACAGTCGCTTTCGTCCCGCAGCGCAGCACACTTCCCGATCGCCTTCCGGTCACCGTTCGCGACGTCGTCGCCATCGGCACGTGGGGGCGCCTGGGCGCCTGGCGGCGCTCCGACGCCGCGTCGCGCGACGCCGTCTCGTCAGCCCTCGAGCGGATGCGACTCGCCCCCCTCGCCGGGCGCCCCTTTGCGACTCTGTCGGGCGGTCAGCGCCAGCGGGCGCTGCTGGCGCAGGCCCTGGCTCGACGAGCCGACCTGCTGCTGCTCGACGAACCGACGACGGGCCTCGACCGCGACAGCGGCGACCGGATCCGCGCGGTTCTGCGCGACGAGGCCGCCGCCGGCACCGCGGTGCTCTGCGTTTCGCACGACTCTGCGGTGATCGCGGCGGCCGATCGCGTGGTGACACTCGAGGCGGGCCGCGTCGCCTGACGATTCACGACGAAGATCGGATGCCATGTCGGCGACCGATCTGCTACGTTCGTGGGAGCGCTCCCTGGGAGCGCTCCCACACCATTCACGGTGAGAACGGATCCCCCCTCCCGGTCACCTCAAGCGAAGGAGCTTGCATGTCCGCACCCCGACGACGCCCACGCCGACTGCTGGTGGCGGTGGTGGCCGCCCTCACTGCGGCATCCGTCCTGACCGCGCCGCCGGCTCTCGCGGCCGGTTCGTCCGACCTGATCGCCAACGGCGGCTTCGCCACCGGCACCGACCCGTGGTGGGCGACCTCCGGAACGACCATCGCTCCTGCCGACGGCGCGCTGCGCGCCGCGTTCCCCACGACGACGAACCCCTGGGACGCGATGGTCGCACAGGACGGGCTCGAGCTCGTCGCCGGCCAGCAGTACACGTTCTCGGCACGTGTGAAGGCCGACCGCGCCGATGTCGCCCTGGTGACGCAGATCGCTCCGAGCGAGCCCGACGCGGCCTATCGCACGTTCGCGAGTGTGTCGACCACTCTCGGCGCCGAGTGGCAGCAGGTGACCACGACGCTCACGGCCGAGGACTTCGGGCACGGCACGACCTCGACGGTGCAGTTCCGCCTCGGCGGCAACACGGCCGGTTCGTTCTGGCTCGACGACGTCTCACTCACACGCGTGGGCGACTCCGGGGGTCCGGTCGGTCCGACCGAGCCCGCCGTCGGCACCGACCAGCTGCTGCCGAACCCGACCTTCGCCGACGGCACCGCGCCGTGGTGGACGAGCGGGCAGGTGAGCCTCTCGAACCCCGACCAGCGGATGTGCGCGACGATCGGCGGATCGACCGCGAACGTCTGGGACCTGCTCGTGGGCCACAACGACATCCCGATGCCCGGCGACACGGCCTTCCGGCTCGCCTTCACGGCCTCCGCGGTGACCCCCGGCGACTCCAGCCCCGTAACGGCGTCGACGCAGGTCGGCACCTACTCCGGCCCCGACCAGGTCGCGTGGCTGCAGCGCTCGTTCGAACTGAGCTCCGCACCGGCATCCTTCGCCTTCACGTTCACGACCACCGCAGCGTCGACGTTCCACCTCGGACAGGTGCAGTTCCGCATCGGCGGGATGCCCGTGGGCACGGTCGTCTGCTTCGACGACGTCACCCTCACCGGCACGAAGTACACCTACCACGCCGACGCCGGGCCCGCCGTGAAGGTCAACCAGGTCGGCTACCTCACCCACGGCCCCAAGCGGGCGACTCTCGTCACCGACGCGACGACCCCGCTCCCCTGGTCGCTGCGCAACGCGGCCGGCGACACCGTCGCCTCCGGTGACACGCAGCCCGCCGGTGTCGACCCCAGCGCGGGCGAGAACGTGCACGTGATCGACTTCAGCGACGTCGTCGCCGACGGCAGCGGCTACGTCCTGTCCGCGGGCGGCTCCGACAGCTACCCGTTCGCCATCTCGGACGACGTCTTCCAGTCGCTGCGCGCCGACTCGATGCGGTTCTTCTACACGAACCGCTCCGGCACCCCCATCCGCGGCGACGTCGCGGGCGACGCCTACGCGCGACCGGCCGGGCACATCGGCGTCTCACCGAACCAGGGCGATGTCGACGTGACCTGCCTCGAGCCGCAGACCTGGTCGGACGGCTGGACGTGCACCGACCGGCACGACGTGTCGGGCGGCTGGTACGACGCCGGCGACCACGGCAAGTACGTCGTCAACGGCGGGATCGCGGTCGCACAGGTGCTCTCTGCCTGGGAACGCGCGAAGGCGGCGGGCACCACGGCAGCGCTCGCCGACGGGACCCTCGCCGTTCCCGAGCACGGCGACGGTGTTCCCGACATCCTCGATGAGGCCCGCTGGGAGCTCGAGTGGATGCTGAAGATGCAGGTTCCCGCGGGCGACGACCTCGCCGGCATGGCGTGGCACAAGGTCACCGACCGCAACTGGACGGGTCTGCCCCTGCTGCCGCACCTCGACCCGCAGGAGCGTCTGCTGCACCGCCCGTCCACGGCGGCGACGCTGATCCTCGCCGCCGTGGCCGCACAGGGGTCACGCCTGTTCGCCCCGTACGACGCCGCGTTCGCCGCACGCCTGCTCACCGCCTCCGAGACCGCGTACGCGGCGGCGCTCGCCCACCCCGACCTCTACGCTCCGGCCGAGGACGGCACCGGCGGCGGCACCTACGACGACACGAAGGTCACCGACGAGTTCTACTGGGCGGCCGCCGAGCTCTACCTGACGACCGGGGCCGACATCTACCGAGACGCGGTCGAGTCGAACCCGCTCCACACGTCCGACGTCTTCGCCGGCGGCGGGTTCTTCTGGGGCGACGTCGCCGCGATCGCCCGCATGCAGCTCGCCCGATTCGGCACGGCTCTTCCCGACATCGCGCAGATCCGCGCATCGGTGGTGACCGCCGCCGACGCTCTCGTCGCCGCGCAGAAGGCCGAGCCGTTCGGCCAGCCGTACGCGCCGAAGGGCGGGCTCTACGACTGGGGATCGAACTCGGGCATCCTGAACAATCAGGTCGTCATCGGAACGGCGTTCGATCTGACGCACCGTCCGCGGTACGCGGATGCCGTCATCGAGGGCTACGACTACCTGTTCGGTCGGAACGCCCTCGCCCAGTCGTACGTCACCGGCTACGGCACGAAGTACTCGCAGAACCAGCACAGCCGCTGGTACGCGCACGCGCTCGACCCGTCGCTGCCGCACCCGCCGAAGGGGACGGTCGCGGGTGGTCCGAACTCGTCGATTCAGGACCCGGTCGCCGGCGCGTGGCTGAAGGGCTGCGCACCCCAGACCTGCTACGTCGACGACCTCGGTGCGTGGTCGGTCAACGAGATCACGGTGAACTGGAACTCGGCGCTGGCCTGGGTGGCATCCTTCGTCGCCGACCTCGGCGACGGCTACGTCGCGGTCACGCCGATCGCCCACCCCGACACCGCCTCGGGCCCCACGGGATCGGCGATCTCGGTCGCACCGCTCGCGAACGACGAGCCCGGTGACGCGGACGTGCCGCTCGTCGCCTCGACGCTGCAGCTCGTGGGCGCCGACGGCGCCGCGGCCACGGCGGTCACCGTGCCGCAGGCCGGGCGCTACACGCTGGACGGCGACCGCATCGTGTTCACCCCCGACGCCGGATACCTGGGCACCCCCGCGCCCGTGACGTACCGCGTCGCGGACACCCGCGGCACGGTCGCCAGCTCGACGTTCACCCCGACGGTCACCGCGCCGTCGGTCGACCCGGGCGCGGGTACGGGCTCGGCGGGGACAGGCTCGGGCACATCGGCCGGTGCCGGGAGCTCCGACGCCGCCAGCGCGACCTCGCTCGCCCGATCGGGCGGCGACGCGACGCCGTGGCTCGTGCTCGGCGCACTCGCCTCGCTGCTGATCGCCGCCGGAGTTATTCTGCGCCGCCGGCACCGGATCACCGGCTGACGCGCCGGTGGGGGCGCCCGCCCGAACGGGCGCCCCCACGCCTGTGCAGGCTTACCTTGCGCTCGTGCTCGACGCTTGCCCCTGCGCCCGCCCGTCCGCACTGGTGCCCCGCGCTCGCCCGTCCGGGCTCGTGCCCCGCGCTCGCACATCTGGGCTGGTGCTCCGCGCTCGCCCCTTGCATCCGTCCCCTGCACCCGCCCCTCGGGCTCGCACCCCTGCGCCCCGCGCTCACCTTGCGTTCGTACCCTCTGCGCCCCGGGCTCTCCCGTCTGAGTTGGTGCTCCGCGCCCGCTGTCCACCTGCACCCGTCCGGCGCACCCCTACCCTTGCGCCCCGCGCTCACCTTGCGTTCGTACCCCCTGCGCCCCGCGCTCACCCTGCGTTCGTGCGCGGCGCTCGGCCGTTGGGCGGATCGCCAGCCGCGCGTGACAGGATGCCGCGGTGAGCACAGCGGGCACGAGACGCCGACGGCCTTCCGCGGCCGGTCGCCGCGCGCCTCGCCGTAGGCCGTCCGCACGTCGGCGGCGCGTGCTCCGTGCCCGCCGCGCCGTCGCGCTGGCCATCGGCGCGGTCCTCGCCGTCGCGGCAGTGGTCGGCGTGATCGCGCTCGCGCAGGCATCCGCTGCCGCCGCTCGCTGCGAGGTCTTCACCGCGTACGACGCAGCACAGCTCGACAATGCCCGCACGATCATGGCCGTGGGGCGGGCCGACGGCCTGCCGATTCGCGACCAGGCCATCGCCGTCATGACCGCGATGGGCGAGTCCAGCCTGCGGAACCTCGACTACGGCGACTGGGAGACGAGCGGTGTCACCAATCCCGACGGGACTGCGACGACCTCGCTCGGCCTGTTCCAACAGCAGAACGGCTGGGGTACCCGCGAGCAGCGTCTCGACCCCGCCACCGCGGCGGCCCTGTTCTACCGGGCCATGATCGCCGACGTGCCCGAACCCGAGCGGTCGACGCTCGAACCCACCGACATCGCCCACCGCGTGCAGATCAACCGCGACCCCGACCACTACGCGAAGTTCTGGCCGTCGGCCGAGCATCTGGTGACGGCCCTGTCCGACGAGACATTCGTCGACAGCTGCCGCTGACCCCGCCCCACCGCCACCGCTGCTGCGCTCCGCAGGCCATGTTCCCTTTTTACAGGGCATGTCCCCTTTTCGGCGGGACATGTCCCAAAAAGTACCTGTCCGAACACCCAGAATCAGCAGTTATCGGGACATGGCTGCCCCGGGTGGGCTGCCCGCGCCCGGCCCCGCCGCCGGCCCGCTCGCCGACGAAGGCGGGGCCTGCCCACCACTGAGCGGGGCATGTCCCCTTTCCGGCCAGCCATGTCCCCTTTTCGGCGGAGCATGTCCCAGGAAGTGTCGCTTCAGGCACCCAGGAACAGCAGTTTTCGGGACATGCGCGACCCCGATGGACCGACCGCGGCCTGCCCCTGCCACCCGACGGCTCGCCCGCCCTGATCACAGAGCATGTCCCACTTGCGGCAGGCCATGTCCCCTTTTCGGCGGGGCATGTCCCAGGAAGTGTCGCTCCGAGCATCCCGAAGCAGCAGTTTTCGGGACATGCCCACTGCGACCCAGCGCAGCCCAGCGTGTGAGCAGCTCCGCTCAGTGTCGCCCTTCAAGCTTCTCTCCCTGTCGTCCCGCGTCACGAAGCGGACCGGTTCTCGAGGTGCGGAAGATCGTCGGTGCGGGCATGGGGTGGTGGGTGCATACTGGTGGTGTCTTCGGACCCGGCAGTGGGGCTTGCCGGACCCAACCTCGACACTCGTCGACAACAGTCCCTATCTCAGCTGGTTGCGCTTCTGTGCGCCTGAGGTAGGGAGATGTCATGGTCGAGTCGAGCACTGCCGGTGTTGTCGTGGTCGGTGTGCAGTCCGGGCAGGGGCACGACGTCGTCGGTGTCGCGGCTGCCGTCGCTGAACGCTTCAGCGCCCGCCTGGTGTGTGTGGTCGTCGATCCGGCGCTGCTGTCAGCGGGGGTGCGTGCGGACGGGTCGGAGATCATCGAACCGATCGACCCGGACACGGCGGACAGCGACCCGCAGCAGCTCCCCGACGAAGACATGCGGGTCATCAGAGATCTTGCTGCGGCGCGATCGGTCGACGTGGACTTCGTCTCCCGCGTCGGGGACCCGAGTCACGCACTCGCTGCGGTGGCTGAGGAACGTGACGCGGTGATGATCGTCGTCGGATCCCAGGCTGGCCGACGCCGGATAGCGGAACTGCTCACCGGGTCCGTCGCCGCGCACCTGACGCATCAGCAGCACCGGCCGATACTGGTCGTCCCGCACGACCCGGTCGGCGCCACCGTCCTCCTCCCGTCGGAAGCCCCGTGACGGGCATGCTGACGCTCCTGCGGCATGGGGAGAGCACCGCGAACGAAGCCGGCACCTTCACCGGGCTCCTCGACGTCCCGCTCACGCACCGCGGCGAACGGCAAGCATCCGCAGCCGGACAGCTCCTCCGGTCGAACCACATCACGCCGGACGTCGTGGTCACCTCCACATTGCGCCGTGCCGTCCGCACCGCCGAACTGGTCTGCGACGCCCTCGGGACACAGCTGCCCACGGAAGCGGTGTGGCAGCTCAACGAACGCAACTACGGTGCCCTGACCGGGATGACGAAGACCGACGCCCGTCGGATGCTCGGTGACGACGAGTACGTGCGGCTCCGCAGGTCCCGTACCGGCACACCGCCACCGATGTCGCTGCACCTGTGGGAGGAACTGCGGTCGAGCTCCGCGCTGCGCGGCCTGCCCGACGGCGCCCTCCGACGCACCGAGGCACTCTCGGACGTCATCAAGCGGGTCCGCCCCGTCTTGCACGACCGGCTCCTGCCGATGGTGCGGTCAGGGCGGAGCGTCCTCGTCGTCGCGCACGGGAACTCGCTCCGCGCACTCTGCGCATGCATCGACGACCTCACCGACCCGGAGCTCGAGCAGCTCAACCTGCCGACCGGGCAACCCGTGCAGTACCACCTCGCCCCGACGGGTGCTCTCGTCCCGCGGGGTGGGGCGTTCCTGGATCCGGTAGCAGCACAGCACGCCGCGGCGCTGGTCGCGGCAGAAGGCGGAACATGACCACCCGAACGGACACCCCGATGCCCGACGACCAGCTCCCTCCCGACCCGGACGTCGACGTCTCCGACCCGGCAACGACCATGCGGCCGGTGCATCTGCGGTGGCGGTACGTCGGCCTCGTCGCCGTCGGTGGGGCCGGCGGTACTGCCCTCCGCGACGTCATCAGTAGCGTGCTCCCTGCCGATGGCGGGGTGAGTTGGTCGATCTTCTGGATCAACATCACCGGGGCGCTGGCCCTCGGTGTGCTGTTGGAAGCGCTCGCGCACCGTGGGCCCGATGCCGGTCGCCGGAGGGTGCTGCGGCTGCTCCTCGGGACAGGGGTCCTCGGCGGGTTCACCACCTACAGCACCCTCGCCGAGTCCACCGCCGCCATGTTCCTCGACGGCCACGGCCTCGCTGGCACCGGCTACGCGCTCCTCACTGTCCTATCCGGCGCGATCGCGACCGCCTGCGGTCTCGTCGTCGCCGGCTGGTTCCGTCCCCGAACGGAGGAAGCATGAACGCCGCCCTCATCGTCGTCGTCGCCCTCGGTGGCGGTGCCGGCGCTGCCGGTCGGTTCCTCCTCGACGGGCTGATCAACACCGGCCGGGAGTTCCGGCTCCCCGTCGGCACGCTGACGATCAACATCACCGGGTCGCTGCTGCTGGGGATCATCGTCGGCGCCGCCACGCACCTCGGCGCGGTGCCGGTCGCGGTCCTCGGCACCGGGGTGATGGGCGGCTACACCACGTTCAGCACCGCCAGCTTCGAAACCGTCCGCCTCGCCCGCAGCGGACGGATCACCGCCGCCGCGATCAACGGTCTCGGAATGCTCGTCGTCTCCGTCGCCGCCGCGACCGCCGGCATCCTCCTCGGCGGCACCCTGTGACCACCCCACTCACTGACCACACACCCGCTCCAGCACCGGAGGTACCCATGCTGTTCGACGTCACGATCGAGATTCCCCGCGGCAGCGGCAACAAGTACGAGGTCGACCACACCACCGGCCGGATCCGGCTCGACCGGGCGGTGTTCACCAGCATGGTGTTCCCCCAGGACTACGGCTCCATCGACAACACCCTCGGCGATGACGGCGACCCCCTCGACGCCCTGGTGCTCCTGCCCCGTCCCACGTTCCCCGGCGTCGTCATCACGGTCCGGCCGGTCGGGATGCTGCGCATGGTCGACGAGAACGGCGGCGACGACAAGATCCTCACCGTTCCCGCTGGCGACGACCGCTTCGCGCAGCTGCGGGACATCACCGATGTGCCGGAACACACGCTGGCGGAGGTCGAGCACTTCTTCGCCCACTACAAGGAGATCGAGCACGGCAAGCACGTCACCACCAACGGGTGGGCCGACCGTGCTGCTGCCGAAGCCGTCATCCGCACCGCACAGAACGCCCACACCCGACACCCGTGACCCACGGGTCCACAGACTGCCGCGGGGAGGCACTGGCGCTGAGTGATCGCCAGCAGGTCGTCCCTCCGCCTCCCCGCGGCTTCCCCTTCCAACCACAGACCAGCTCGACGCATGACCCGAACCGAACCGAAGGAGCGTCACCATGAACGACTACATCAGCGGCATCCACCACCACGGAGCCCATCAGGGTGAGTACGTCACCCACCACGACCACCCCGTCACCATCGACGCCGTCCACGGCGCCCGCATCCTCGACTCCCGCGGCTACCCGACCGTCCGCGTGTCCCTCGAGCTCGACGACGGCCGCACCGTCACCGGGGACGCCCCCGCGGGCGCATCCACCGGCGCCCACGAAGCCGTCGAGCTCCGCGACGGCGGTTCCGCGTTCGGCGGCCGCGACGTCACCCAGGCGCTCCACCTGATCGACACCGACATCTCAGGGCTCCTCACCGGCCGGTCGTGGTCGGCGATCGGGCAGATCGACGCCGCCCTTGCCGAACTCGACGGCACCACCGGGTACCGCCGGCTCGGCGCGAACAGCGTTGTCGCCACCTCGATCGCCGCATCCAGGGCCCTCGCCCATGCCGCGGACCTCCCGCTCTGGCAGTGGATCGCTGAGATCACCGGCTCGACGCCGCGGATGCCGGTCCCGCACTTCAACGTCCTCAACGGCGGCGCGCACGCAGCGAACGAGCTGGACTTCCAGGAGTTCATGATCGCTCCCGTCAACGCAGGCTCGATGGCAGACGCCGTCCGAATCGGCGCAGACGTGTACCACGCTCTCGCGGCGCTGGTTCGGGACCGGTTCGGCAGCCTCGGCCTCGGCGACGAGGGCGGTTTCGCACCGTCGATCGCTGCGCCCGAGGAAGCGCTCGACCTGCTCGTCGACGCGATCCGTACCGCCGGCTACGAGCCGGGCGTCGATCAGGTGGCGATCGCGCTCGATCCGGCCGCGAACGAGTTCTCCCAGGGCGACGGCTCCTACCGGGTGCTCAACGACAGCCTCGACCGGGACGGGCTGGTCGACTACTACCGGCACCTCATCGACACGTATCCGATCCGGAGCATCGAAGACGGGTTCGCGGAAGACGACCATGAGGGGTTCCGCCGCATGCAAGCGGCGCTCGGCGACCGGATCCAGATCGTCGGCGACGACCTCTACGTCACCGACCCACAGCGGATCCGCGACGGCGGCGAGCAGCAGCTGACGAACGCGGCACTGATCAAGCCGAACCAGATCGGGACCGTCTCCCAGACCCTCGGCGCGATCGCCACCGCCAAGAGCATCGGGATGGCCAGCATGGTCTCCCACCGTTCTGGGGAGACCACGGACACGTTCATCGCGGACCTCGTTGTCGGGACCGGCACCGGGCAGATCAAGTCCGGCGCACCCGGCCGCGGGGAACGCGTCGCGAAGTACAACCGGCTCACCGAGATCGCCGAGCAGCACCCGGAGCTGCCCTACGGACTGATCTGACCACCGGTACTCGAGCTGCGAGCAGTGTCCAGGAACGCCGTCACAGCGGGCCCCGGGCGGCCTGACCAGATCGCTCGCAGCGGCCGGATCAGTGGCGGGCCGAGCAGTAGCGCCCGGACGAGGGCACCGTCTTCGAGGTCAGTGTCGACGGTGCGGAGACTCATCACCGCGGGCGCGATGCCCGCTCGAGCGTTGGCGCGGATGATGCCAGTCGTTTCCAGCACTGCAGCCGGCGGGACCAGGGTCAGACCCGCGTCGTCGAGCCACGCTTCGACCGTGGAGCGGGTGCCGGACCCTTCCTCACGGAGCAGCAGGGGCGTCTCCGCGAGGTCATCCGAGGTGATGGCCGAAGCGCTTGCCCAAGGATGGTGCGGGGCGACGACGACCACGAGTTCGTCCTCATCGACCACCAACGATGAGAGGCCAATCGGCGCAGCAGGAGTCTCCGTGAACCCGACGTCGGCAGCGCCGGAACGGACGAGGTCGGTCACGTCGGCGGAGTTCCCCGCGATCAAACGCACCGACGCATCCGGCGTGGCAGCACGGTGGGTGAGCAGCCATCCGGGCAGCAGGAGTTCGGCGATCGTCTGCGACGCTGCGATCACGAGGGATCCCGCCGGTTCCCGCAGCGCGGCGACGCCTGCTTCAAGCCGCCGGGAGGCCTCCAACACCGGGACGGCGAGACCGAGCACCACCCGGCCGGCGTCGGTCAGCGCGGTCCCGGATGCCGTCCGGTGCGCCAGCGGCTGACCGGTCGCCTGCTCCGCGGCACGCAAGCGCGCAGACACCGCCTGCTGTGTCACCCCCAACACCTCGGCCGCGCGGGTCAACGACCCGGTCTCCGCGACGCGGACGAGGACCTCGAGGGTGTCGAGGTCCAGGATCCGGTCCGTCAACCGCCGCAGTGCCACAAGCAACCATTGTGCCCTGCCAACGAGTCCGCCGTTCCCGAACCACGGGGCACACGCGCACGATGGGTGCATGTCCGCTCACCTCGCCCACGCACCCGCAGCCTCTGAGCACGGTGTGCGCGACCGGCGGCTGTTCCGGGAGCTGGAGCGGCCCGGCCTGATCGTGTCGAACCTGACCCCGAACTGGTTCGCGTCGATCATGGGGACCGGGATCGTCGCCGTCGCGGCCGCGTCGTTACCGCTGCAGTTCCCCGGTCTGCGCACGGCGGCGACGGTCGTCTGGGCGATCGCGGCGGTCCTGCTCGTCGCCCTCACCATCGCGACGGTCCTGCACTGGGTCCGCTACCGGAGCACCGCAGCGAAGCACCACCTCAACCCGGTGATTTCCCACTTCTACGGCGCACCGCCCATGGCGTTCCTCACCGTCGGCGCCGGCACGATCCTCCTCGGCAAGGACTGGATCGGCCTCCCCGCCGCCGTCACCATCGACTGGGTCCTCTGGACCATCGGCACCATCGGCGGCCTGCTCACCGCGGTCCTGGTGCCGTACCTCGCGTTCACCCGCCACGAGAACAAGCCCGACTCCGCGTTCGGCGGCTGGCTGATGCCGATCGTCCCGCCGATGGTGTCCGCCTCCACCGGTGCGCTCCTGCTGCCCTATGCCCCCGCCGGACAGGCGCGGGAGACGCTGCTGTGGTCCTGCTACGGCTTCTTCGGCCTCAGCCTCATCACGTCGCTGGTCGTCATCGCCCTGATCTGGAACCGGCTCGCGCAACACAAGGTCGGTGCCGCCGGTATGGTGCCGACCCTGTGGATCGTCCTCGGACCGGTCGGACAGTCCATCACCGCGGTAAACCTCCTCGCATCGAACGCCCCCGCCGTCGTCGACGCGTCGACCGCCCACGCACTGCTGGTCGTGGCGCTGGTGTACGGGTTCGCGATGCTCGGCTTCGCGCTGCTGTGGACCGTCATCGCCCTCGCCATCACCATCCGCACCGCCCGCGAACACCTGCCGTTCAGCCTGACCTGGTGGTCATTCACGTTCCCCGTCGGCACCTGCGTCACCGGCCTGAACGGCCTGGCCCTGCACTCCGGACTCACCGTCGTCGCCGTCCTCGCAGTCGTCTACTACGTGGGCCTCGTCGCCGCGTGGATCACCGTTGCCGTCCGCACCTTCCACGGCTCCGTCATCCGCGGCACACTCCTCGCACCACCACAGCCGGCATGAGCACCCCCGACGAACTCGCGGACGAGGTCGCGGACGTTCGATCCCTGAACGCCCTCGCCGAGGCATGGCGCACCGCACCCGACGGTTCACGGCGGTTCGTCCCGAACTTCGACCCGAGATCCGGCGGCACATCCAGCCGCGTCCTGGTCCTCATGCAGTCGCCCGGCCCCCAGACGATCGCCGCAGCGCACACGGCGATCTGCAGCGAGGACAACCCGGGCCCGACCGCGGCCGCGTTCCGCGCAGCCCGCATCGAGTCCGGACTCGCACGCAACGACTACCTCCGCTGGAACCTCATCCCGTGGGAGATTCTCGGCCGCGTCCGACCTGTGGACATCGACGAGGGGCGACACGCCCTCGAAACTCTGCTCAAGGTGCTCCCCGTGCTCGATGCCATCGTCACGTACGGTACCGCCGCCCTCGACGGAGTCATGCGGCACCTCACCCTGGACGAGCACCCCCGACTCGTACCCGTCATCGCGGCACCACACCCCTCTCCGGCCAACGGCCGCCATCGCGCGGAACAACAACGACGTTCCGTCCGAGCGCTCCGGCTCGCGGCGCTGACTCACCGGCTGTAGCAAATACGAACGACTCCGCTACAACTGCCCGTGCCGACGGTTCGGCAGCGTGTGAGGCGGCGTGTCTTGTAACGGAACCCAATCCCGGAATCTACGTGCCGCCACTACCCCTCCTGGTCGAGTTTCGCTACGTTCTCTCCATGGGTCACCTCCTCGGGTACGCGCGCGTGTCCACCACCGACCAGGACGCGTCGCTACAGATCGACGCGCTGGGCGCCGCCGGCTGCTACCGCGTGTTCGTCGACACCATGTCCGGGTCGCTGCAACACCGGCCCGAGCTCGACAAGCTCCTCGACCAGCTCCGCCCCGGCGACACTCTCGTCGTCTGGCGACTCGACCGGCTCGGTCGATCCATCCGGCACCTCATCGACCAGCTGCACGCACTCGCCGAACGCGGCATCGGGTTCCGGTCGCTGCAGGAGACCATTGACACCACCTCACCCGGTGGCCGGCTTGTGTTCCACGTCTTCGCTGCGCTGGCGGAGTTCGAACGGGACCTCATCAAGGAACGCACCAACGCCGGCCTCGCCGCCGCCCGAGCCCGCGGCAGAACCGGCGGCCGACCATCTCGGCTCTCCGCGGACCAGGTGCGCACCGCACGCCGGCTCTACGAACAGCAGGACATGACCGTCGCGCAGATCGGCGATGTCCTCGGCGTCAGCCGCACCACCATCTACCGGACGCTCGCGAAGCACGCCGAACCCGTCGCCCGCCGACGCGCAAAGCCCTCACCGACGATGTAGCCGGTCATGGACGCGAGCGAGCGGTGGCGAATCCTTCGACTGCACGTCGAGGACGCAATCCCGCTTGCCACTCTGGCCCGCAGCACGGGCGTCACCGAGCGCACCCTGCAACGCTGGCTCGCCCGCTACCGGACAGGCGGATACGCCGCCCTCGCCGACGACGCTCGCGCCGACCATGGCGTCCGACGCACAGCACCGGAACTCGTCCGCCTGGTCGAAGGGCTTGCGCTCACCAAGCCGCGGCCGTCGATCGCCACCATTCACCGTCAGGTTGGCGTCCACTGCGCTGAACGGGGACTGCCGTCGCCGTCGTACTCCGCCGTGCGGTCGATCGTGAACGGGCTCGATCCCGGAATGGTGACGCTCGCACTCGAGGGGCCAGCGTCATACCGTGACAAACACGAGCTGCTGCTCCGACGTCGCGCGGACCGCCCGAACGCGATCTGGCAGGCGGACCACACGATGCTTGACCTGCTCATCGTCGGGCCCAACGGCAAGCCCGCACGGCCGTGGTTGACGGTGATCCTCGACGACTACTCCCGCGCGATCTGCGGGTACATGGTGTTCCTCGGTGCCCCGTCAGCGGCGAACACCGCGCTCGCGCTGCGCCAAGCGATCTGGCACAAGCCGGAACCGGACTGGCCCGTCTGCGGGATCCCGGACGTGCTCTACACGGACCACGGGTCCGACTTCACCAGCCATCGTCTCGGCGACACCGCCGCTGTGCTGCACCTCCGCATCATCCACTCGCAGGTCGCCCGGCCCCAGGGGCGCGGGAAGATCGAGCGGTTCTTCGGCACGATCAACACCGAACTGCTCCCAACGCTCCCCGGCCATTTCGCAGCCGGATCCTCGGCGCCGACGCCGGCGCTGGATCTCGGCGGCGTCGACAGTGCCATCAGCACGTTCATCCGCAGCTACAACGCCCGCACCCACCGCGAGCTCCGGACGAGCCCACTGCACGCGTGGATTGCAGACGGGTGGCTGCCACGGCTCCCGGAGTCCCTTGAACAGCTCGACGGGTTCCTGCTCACCGTCCCCACGACGCGGGTCGTGCAGCGCGATGGCATCCACTTCGAGGGCCTCCGCTACACCGCGGCCACTCTCGCGCCGTTCGTCGGTAGCACCGTGAGTGTCCGGTACGACCCACGCGACGTCACCGAGATCCGCGTCTTCCACCGCGACGTGTTCCTCTGCACCGCGATCAGCACCGAGCACCAGACCGAGACGATCAGCCTCAAGCAGATCCAAGCCGCCAGGAACGCTCACCGCCGGGCTTTACGCGGGCAGATCCACGAACGCATCGCGATCGTCAATCCCAAACTCGACGACACCACCACACCGGCAGCCGTCGAGACGGATCGGCCGCGACTGAAGACCTACGAGGAGGACCGGTCATGACGAGCCAGTTCATCGTCACCAAGGAGCACCGCCGGTTCGCAGAGTTTGCCGACGCGGTCCGGAAGCAGAACACCATCGGCGTCTGCTTCGGGCCCGCCGGCGTCGGCAAGACCCTCTCAGCGCGCCGCTACGCGCACTGGGACAGCATCGGCCCGTTCATCGCCAGGTGGGCCGCACGCAGTGAAGACGACACCAAGATCTATGCCGCGGCCCACCGCGCCCGGACCGTCTTCTACACGCCCGAGGTCTCCGCGACGATGCGCGCCCTGCAAGAGGACCTCCGGCACGACATGATCCGCACCGAACGCTGCATCGAGGAACACCTCGTCCTCCACGGCGGCCACGTCGACCACGCGCACGGCCCCAACCCGTCACTGCTCGAGCTGATCATCATCGATGAGTCCGAACGCCTCACCGGCAACGCCATCGAGTGGCTCCGCGACCAGTACGACCGAACAGGCATCGCGATGATCCTGATCGGCATGCCCGGCATCGAGAAGCAGTTCACTCACTACCCACAGCTCTACAGCCGACTCGGGTTCGCCCACCAGTACCGCCCCCTCGGCCACGACGAGCTGCTGTTCGTCCTCGAACGTCAATGGCGCAAGCTCGGCAAGACCCTCGACCCCGACGACTTCACTGACGCGCAAGCCATCGCCGCCGTCGAACGCATCACCCGCGGCAACTTCCGTCTCCTCGAACGTCTCCTCCCACAGATTCAACGTGTCCTGAAGATCAACGAGCTCGACGTCATCACCAACGACGTCGTCGAAGCCGCCCGCAGCACCCTCGTCATCGGCACCACCTAACCCGACACGGAACGCAGCGAAAACCGCGACACAGAGCGAAGCTGCTCACAGCCCAGCGCAGCCCAGCCCCACCCAGCCCAGCCGCAGCCCCATTCGGCCCGAGCTCCACCCAGCCCCTCCCGAGCCCCACGCGGCCCGCCGAGCCCCCCGCCTCAGCCGACGGGTTCGGCGGCGTCTCGCGCGTGCCGGCCGGCCGCGCGGACCGCGCCGACGGATGCCGCGATGACGAGGGCGATCCCGGCGACCTCGAGCCATGAGAGGTGCTGCCCCAGCAGCATGAACCCCGCGATCGAGGCGGTCGCCGGTGCAAGACTCATGAGGATCGCGAAAGCCGAGGCTGCGAGCCGGCGCAGGGCGATCAGCTCGAGCGCGTACGGCAGCGTCGACGACAGCAGCGCGACGGCCGCCCCGAGACCGAGGATCTCGGGGCGCAGCAGTGCGGCACCGGCATCCGCGATGCCGAAGGGGATCGACGCGAGAGCACCGACCGCCATCGCGAGGGCGAGCCCGTCGAGGCGCGGGAAGGCCGCACCGACCCGCGCGGACGCGACGATGTACAACGCCCACGCGGCCGCGGCGACGAGGGCGAACGCGACCCCGAGCAGGTCGAGGCGGTCCCACCCTCCGCCCGCCAGCGCCGCCACTCCGGCCAGCGCGAGCGCCGCCCACACCCACGCCGACGCACGACGGCTCGCGACGATCGACAGGGCCAGCGGCCCGAGCACCTCGATCGTGACCGTGACGCCCAGGGGCAGGCGCTCCAGCGCGAGGTAGAAGACCCCGTTCATCAGGGCGAGCACGAGCCCGAAGCGCACGACGGCGACCCACTCGGCGCGCCCGTGACCGCGCACCGAGGGCCGCGCGACGAGCAGCAGGATCAGAGCCGAGAACACCAGGCGCAGCATCACCATGCCCAGCGGCCCGGTGTCGGGGAACAGCAGAACGGCGATGGATGCGCCGACCTCTTGGCAGGCGAGGCCGGCGACGACCAGCAGCACGGCGGATCCGGCACGGCTGCGAGCTGTCGATCCTCCGGCGGGGGTGGACGTCACGGAATGGGGCAGACGGCGGCAGCCGTCACCTGCGCCCCCATGTCGTCGGCCGTCCAGGGCAGTCCGGCGTCGGGCGTGGTCTGTCCCGCCGCCGCGGGCAGCTTGGAGGCGACCGCGGCGAGCTGCCACGCGAGGCTGCGGGCGATCACGGCCGAGCCGCGCGAGTTGTTCAGCACGACGACGACGGTCATGCCCGTGTTCCGGTCGGCGAACGCCGCGGTGAGGTAGCCGAGCGTCGAGCCGTACTGGCCGATGAGACTGCCCGCCTGATACGCGCCGCCCGTGGCGGTGAACCACGAGGGGGCGTCGGCGGCCGCGGGAAGCGTCGTCTCGAACCGGCCCGGCGCGTCGTACGAGCGACCGCCCGTCGCGAGGGCCTGGGTGTATCGCCCGAGGTCGGTGAGGTCCGAGATCACACCGGATGCCGTGAACCCGGCACTCGGCGACAGGGGACCCACCACGGTGGGGGCGGTGCACGCGACGCCGCCGCCCTGCGCGTCGGGGCTCCAGAGCCCGACCAGGTCGGGGTCGGCGTCCTGCGGCAGCGAGCTCGAGCCCATGCCCGTCGGGTGGAAGACGTAGGTGTCCAGCAGCTGAGCGGCCGTGCGTCCCGATGCCCGCTCCAGCGCCATGCCGAGAAGGACGTAGCCGGTGTCGGAGTCGGCGAATCCCGCGCCCGGCTGGCCGGTCACGTTCAGGCCGGTGCCGAAGCCGACGAGCTCGCGCGGCTTCCACGTGCGGTCGGGGTTCGACATGAACCGGCCGGCGAGCGCGGGCGTGTACGAGCCAAGTCCACTCGTCGAGTCGCAGAGCTGCTCGAGGGTCACCGATTCGTGACCGATCATCCCGGGGACGTAGGTGCCGACCGGGTCGTCGAGGTGCACGGTGCCGTCGGCGACGAGTCCGTAGAGGATGTCGCAGGTCATGGGCCGCGTGATCGCCCCGGCGGGAAAACCGGCATCCGTCGTCGTCGCCGCTCCGTCGGGGCCGAGCGTGCCGACGCCCGCGAGCCACGTGCCCGCCCAGGGCGCCCAGACGCCGACGATGGCGCCCGTCGCCCCCGACGCGGCGACAGCGCGGGTGACGGCGGTCTGCAGTTGCGCCTGCGCGTCGTCGGGCAGCGCGGCGTCCACCTGCGACGGCAGATGGACGGTGACGGATGCCTGGGGCGAGCACGCCACCAGAGTTGCCGCGAACACCGTCGCGACCGCCGCCGCCGCGAAACGCCGCATGCGATGCGGTCGTGCCATCCCTACCCCCGATACTCCCTTCCAGCGTAGTTGACGATGCCATGCGGACCCGGCAGCGTGACCCGACCGATATACGAAGGTCGTAGGCCCGGCGTGCTCCGCAGGCCGGGCCGCGCCGGCTCCGCCCAGCCCCCGGCCCGGGGCCGCACGCGGCGCGACCAATACAGTGGGGGCATGCCCCACACGTTCGACGACGAGACGCTCACGGGCGTCCTCGGCCACATGAATCGCGACCATTCCGACGACAACCTGCTGATCGCGCGCGCCTTCTCGCCGATCGCCGACGTCATCTCCGCGACGATGACGACCTTCGACGGCGCAGCCGGCCAGTGGCACGTCATCACGGCGGACGGCGTCGAAGACGTCATCCAGGTGCCGTGGCCGGGCGGCGAGATCGCCGAGCGACGCGAGGTGCGGCGCGAGATCGTGGCTCTGTATGACGCCGCCTGCGCGCGCCTAGGGGTCGACGCCCGCCCGCACGACTGATGTCTGCGTCGCGATGCGGCGCACGGACAGACGATTCTCTCCGAACCTTCAGTTTAGTTGAGCCTTACTTTCAGTTATGCTGACGGTCATGACGGAAGTGATCTCCTTCTCGACCGCTCTGCGCGAGCGCTCGCGCTCCGCACACTCCGGCAGCGAGCACGCCGGATTCATGGCCGACCTGATGCGCGGCAAGGGCACGCGCGACGACTACGTCGCCCTCGTCGCGCAGCATTGGTTCATCTACTCGGCCCTCGAGTCGGCCGCGGCGCGGTTCGCCGACGACGAGGTGGCCGCTCCGTTCATCAGCGACAAGCTGACCCGACTGCCCGCGCTCGAGTCCGACCTCGACTACCTGATCGGCGCGGACTGGCGCGAGCGGATCACCGCCGTTCCCACCACCGAGCGCTACGTCGCGCGCATCGACGAGATCGCCCGCGACGGCTGGGCCGGCGGGTTCGTGGCGCACCACTACACGCGTTACCTCGGCGACCTGTCCGGCGGCCAGTTCATCGGAAAGCTCATGGCGCGCCAGTTCGGGTTCGACACCAACGGCATCGGCTTCTACGTGTTCGACGAGATCGCCGACCCGGCCGCGTTCAAGGACGTCTACCGCGAGCAGCTCGACGCCGCGCCGTGGGATGCCGCCGAGGCTGAGCGCGTCATCGAGGAGGTCCTCTACGCGTACCAGCTCAACACCGACCTGTTCGTCGACCTCGCCGCCGCGAAGGCCGCCGCGGCCTGAGCGCGCGGAGGGGGCGCCGCAGCAGCCGCGGTGGAGCCGGATCAGAACCCGGATGCCCGGACGCCGGCCATGAACCGGCGCACGTCCGCGTCGACCAGGATGTCGCTCGGCCGGAGCGGCCGGGTGAGGTAGAGCCCGTCGAGTGAGGTCAAGCGCGAGAGCGCCACATAGGTCTGGCCGGGGGCGAAGGCCCCCGAGCCGAGATCGATCACGGCACGCTCGTACGTCTTGCCCTGTGACTTGTGGATCGTGACCGCCCACGCCAGCCGCAGCGGGAACTGGGTGAACTCGGCGACGATGTCACGGCTGAGCTTGCGGGTCGCCGGATCGTACGCGTAGCGGAACCTCTCCCACACGGCGGGCTCGACGTCGTGCTCCTCGCCGTCGAGCTCGACTCGGACGGTGCCGCCCGCGATACGGGTCACCGTGCCGATCGAGCCGTTGACCCAGCGCGGGCCGTCGCCGCCATGGCCGATGTCGTTGCGAAGGAACATCACCTGCGCGCCGACCTTGAGCTGCAACTCGGAATCGGCGGGGTAGCCCGTCTCGCCTCGGCCGAAGTCGCCCGAGATGTCGGCGCGCGCGGTCTGGACGGGGCCGGCGAGCGCATCGAGATGGCGCTGGTTGATGCGGTTCACGATGTCGTTGCGGGTCGCGAGCGTGATGATCGGCGGCTCACCGTCGACCGGCTCGGGCACCGGCCTGGCCCCGGCGGCGTTGAGCTGCCCCGCGATGTCGGCCGTCACGACCCCGTACCGCACGGCGTTCAGCATCGCCTTGAACCCGTCGTCCGCCTGACGGTGGATCTCGCGCAGCTCACGGATGTGCAGCGGCGCCCCCACCCGACCGAGGTCGAGCAGTCCGTCCGAGCGCACCGCCCCGCCGTCCGGCCGCGGCCCCGCCCACACCTGCGCGTCGAAGAACCAGAACGACCGGTAGTGGTCGTCGATGTAGCGGCGTTCGTCTCCCCGCGGCGGCACGGGCGACAGCTGGTACGGATCGCCGAACATGACGATCTGCACGCCACCGAACGGCTCGGACCTCCGCCGGCGCGCCTGCCGGAGTGAGCGGTCGATGGCATCCATCACATCGGCGTTGACCATCGAGATCTCGTCGATCACGAGCGTGTCGATCGCGTTCATGATCTTGCGCGCCGGTTCGGGCTGCTCGAGCTCGCTGTCGGCGATGAGCCCGATCGGCAGACGGAACAGCGAATGGATCGTCTGCCCCTCGACGTTGAGCGCGGCGACCCCCGTCGGCGCGCACACCGCGATCTGCTTCTCCGTGTTCCAGGCGAGGTGCTGCAGCAGGGTCGACTTGCCGGTGCCGGCGCGGCCGGTGACGAACACGTGCTCACGTGTGTCCTCGATGAGGCGGAACAGCTCCTCCTGCTCGCGCGACAGCGGGGGAAGACTCACCGTCCCCATGCTAGCTATCAGGCCGGGTTTCCTAGACTGGGGCCGTGCAGACGGTGGATGACGACGCGCAGGCGGATGCCCCGCCGCGCCGCCGCCGTCGGCGCGCCCGCGCTCTGGGGGCCGACCTCGCGGTGCTCGCCGTCGTCGGCGTGCTGCTCACCGGTGCCTTCGCCGCCACCGGCGCGGTGCTCTACCGCGACCTCTACAGCCCGGCAGCGTTCGTGACCCGCTATCTCGACCTCCTCAGCCGCAAGCAGGCGGCGGATGCGCTGGCCCTGCCGGGCGTCGCGATCGACTCGGCACAGGCGAGCGCCACGGGTCTCCCGTCCGGCGCGAGTGAGGCGCTGTTGCGCTCCAGCGCGCTCGGCGCGCTTTCCGACGTGTCGGTCCAGAGCGCCGAGGAGCGCCCGGACGGCACCACGGCGGTCGCCGTCCGCTACACCGCCGGCGGTCACGAGGGCAGCACGGTCTTCAGCGTGGAGCGTGCGGGGTGGGTCGGCGTCGCCCCGACCTGGCGCTTCGCGAAGAGTCCGCTCGCGGCGGTCGATCTCACGGTGCGCGGGGCGCGCCAGTTCTCGGTGAACGGCTTCGGCGTCGACACGCGGCAGGTCTCGCCGCAGCGCGAGAACGCCGATCCGCTGACGCCCGTGTCACTGCTGGTGTTCTCGCCCGGACTGTACTCGATCTCCGTCGACACCCCGGTCTCGGCCTCGGCGGGTGTGGCGGTGCTCTCCGACACCCCGCAGGCGAGCATCCCGGTCGACCTGCAGACCGTGCCGACCGACCGTTTCCGCCAGGCGATCCAGGACGAAGTCGAGTCCTTCCTGACCGCGTGCGCCACCCAGCAGGTGCTGCAGCCGACCGGATGCCCGTTCGGGCTCGTCGTGCGCAACCGGATCGACTCGCCCCCGACCTGGACGATGGTGCAGCAGCCTCAGATCAGCCTGGTGCCCCACGGCGCGGACTGGGCGATCCAGCGGGCGTCGGCGGTGGCCCACATCGACGTCGTGATCCGGTCGATCTTCGACGGCAGCACCCGCCATCTGGACGAGGCCGTGCCCTTCTCGGTCGGCGGCACGGTGACGATCCTGCCCGACGGCACGGCATCCATCCAGGTCACCGACGGGAACTGACCACGACGACCGCGCGGCCGATCAGCGACGGGTGCGGGCGTCGCGGGCCGCGAGCGCGGCGAGCTGGGCGTTGTACTCCTCGAGCTCGGCATCGCCGGTGCGGTCCGCCTGACGGTCGCTGCGGCGCTGCGCCCGGTCGTCCGATCGGCTCCACTGCACGGCGACGGTGATGGCGAGGATCAGCGTCGGGATCTCACCGATCGACCAGGCGACGCCGCCGCCCGTGTACTGGTCGACGAGGGGCGTGTCCCCCCAGGTACGACCCATCGATCCGAACCATTCCGCGACGAACAGCCCCGTCGACATCATGATCGCGATCCCGAAGAACGCGTGCATCGCCATGACGCCGATGAGGGTCAGCAGCCGGAACGGGTACGGGTAGCGCAGGGGTACGGGATCGATCCCCACGAGCGACTGCACGAACAGATACCCCGAGATGAGGAAGTGCGCCACCATCCACTCATGCCCGAGGTGGTCGTACAGACTCCAGCGGAAGAGGTCGGTGTAGTAGAAGGCCCAGAGCGACCCGATGAACATCGCCGCCGCGAACAGAGGGTGGGTGATGACTCGCGCGAACGGGGTGTGCACGGCCCAGAGGATCCACTCGCGCCCCCCGCGGCTGCCGTCGGACCGCTTCGCGATCGCGCGGGACGCCAGCGTCACGGGAGCGCCGAACACCAGCATCATCGGGATCGCCATCGACAGCAGCATGTGGCCGACCATATGCATGCTGAACAGGTAGTCCTGGTACGCGTTGATCGAGCCGGATGTCACCCAGAGAAGCGACACCAGGCCGCCGAGCCACAGCACGGTGCGGTACACCGGCCAGCGGTCTCCGCGCCGATGCAGCCGCCAGACGCCGGCGATGTAGAAGAACGCCCCGAAGCCGACGGCGAACGCCCACAGCACGTCGACGTCCCACGTCGTCACCCAGCGGGCCGGGGTGAGCTCCGGAGGAAGAACGGATCCGGTGAGCACCTGGGCGGGGCTCGGCACGGGCGGCAGCTTCGTGTCGACCGGCGGCGGCGTGCGCGACAGCGCGACCGCCGCGCCGCTCGCGATGCCCATGAAGGCGAGCTCGAGGCCGATGAGACCCCAGAAGCGCCTCGATGCGGCACCGGTCGTGCCGGAGGCATCCGTGCGGATGCGCGCGATCAGTCCGGTGCGGTACCAGGCTCCGAGCACGCCGATCGCGACGAGCGCGACGACTTTGATGCCGAGGATCGCCCCGTACGGCGACAGCAGGTTCTGCACCGCGACGACCCCCACGATCGCGCGGGCGGCACCCGAGAGCGCGACGACGACGAAGGCCGCGAGCGCGATCGACGAGTACCGCGTGAGCACGTCGGCGAGGGCGATGCGGTCGAGCTGCGGACGCAGCGCGACGAGCAGGAGCACACCGCCGAGCCAGACCGCGGCGCCGACGATATGCAGCGTCAGCGAGACGACCGCGGTGTTGTGCCCGGATTCGTCGCCCGCGTGACCCTGCGTGGCCATGGGGACGAGGGATGCCACGGCGACCGCGGTCACCACGAGGGTCGCCGTCCATCCGCGCACGGCGAAGATCAACACGGTGAGCGCCGCTCCCGCGACCGTCGTCATCGCCCAGGCACGGCCCACGTCGGTGCCGACGAGGTATCGGCCGAGCTGCTGACCGAACTCCGCTCCCGCGCTCGGGGTCGCGTTGAAGATGTTGAGGAAGGTCAGGAACGCGACGAGAGCGCTCGAGACGGTGAAGATCGCCGCCGCCGTGGATGCCACGTCGAGAGCGGTGTCGAACGGCTTCGTCTCGGCCTTCAGCGCGAAAAGGGCGAGCACGAGCGCACCGATCATGCCCGCCGCGGAGAGATTCACCGCGAGCGTCGCCGACGGCAGGCCCCAGCGCACGACCGGGCCCGGGTCGCCGATCAGCAGAGGCGCGGCTCCACCGCCGTACAGCAGCCCCGCGGCGAGGGCCGCGAACGCCGCGACGACGAGGATCGCAGGGCCTGCGACCCGGAAACCTCGGGAATGCACCCGTCCAGCCTACGGTGCGCCGCTCGAGGCCCGGTCCGCGCGGGCGGGGACCACGAAGGGGGGATGCCCGCAGGCATCCCCCCTTCGAGGCGTGCGGCGGAATTACTTCGCGGCAGCCTTGAGCTTCGAGCCCGCGGTGACCTTGACGCGCTGGCCGGCCGCGATCTTGATCTCGGCACCGGTCTGCGGGTTGCGGCCCGTGCGGGCGGCGGTGGCGACGGTCTCGAACGACAGGAAGCCGGGGATCGTGACCTTCTCGCCCTTGGCGACGGCCTCGGTGACAGCCGAGAACAGACCGTCGACGACGCGGCCGACGGTGGCCTGGCTCTCGCCGGTGGCGCTGGCGATGCTGGCGACGAGCTCGGTCTTGGTGATAGCCATAGGGGTTCCTCCAGACGGCAGCGGGTGCCGCCTTCAGTTACTTCGGACCGGACCGGAGCCCGGGGCGGTCGGATGGACCGGTCCCGAATATACCCACGAACCCCGGAATTCCGCGGATTTCCGGCTCATCCACACCATCTTCACCGGCGTGTCGCCCCTCATCCGGCCTTCCGCGGCCGCCGCACCCCCGGCATCCCACCCGCGCAGAATCGCAAAACCGTCGCAGATTCGGATGCCTGAGACCGCTCCGTTCGATTCCGAGACCGCTCTCCGATTCTGCGAGACGGCCACCCCGCCGACGACGAAGGCCCACCCCCGGAGGGATGGGCCTTCGTGCGAAGCGGGTGCTTACCAGCTCGACTTGGTCACGCCGGGCAGCTCGCCCTTGTGCGCCATGTCGCGGAAGCGGACACGCGAGATGCCGAACTTCGACAGGAAGCCGCGGGGGCGACCGTCGATCGCGTCGCGGCCGCGCAGGCGAACCGGCGACGCGTTGCGGGGCAGCTTCTGCAGGCCGACGCGGGCGGCCTCGCGGGCCTCGTCGGTCGCGTTCGTGTCGACGAGCGTCTTCTTCAGCTCGGCACGCTTCTCGGCGTAGCGGGCGACGACCTCTTCGCGCTGGTTGTTGCGCGCGATCTTGCTCTTCTTGGCCATGAGATCAGCGCTCCTCTCGGAATTCGACGTGCTTGCGGATCACCGGGTCGTACTTCTTCAGCACGATGCGGTCGGGGTTGTTGCGACGGTTCTTGCGCGTCACGTAGGTGTACCCCGTGCCGGCGGTGGAACGCAGCTTGATGATCGGACGAACGTCCTGAGCCTTCTTCGCCATTAGAGCTTCACACCCTTCGCGATCAGGTCCTTCACGACCGACTCGATGCCGCGGGCGTCGATGACCTTGATGCCCTTAGCCGAGACGTTCAGCGTGATCTTGCGACCAAGCGAAGGAACGTAGTAGGTCTTCTTCTGCACGTTCGGGTCGAAGCGGCGCTTCGTCCTGCGGTGCGAGTGCGAGATGTTGTGACCGAAGCCGGGAACCGCTCCGGTCACCTGGCACACTGCTGCCATGGTGATTACTCCCTCTGTACCGTGAGGCCGGACGGCCTCACCCAAGATCCCTTGTCTGCACCCCACGCCGCAGCACGGCATTCCTGCCGGATTCGGTGAGTGGGATACGAACTGCGTGCTGGAGTGCGCGCAGACAAAGAAACAGCCTAGCACGTCCGAGCCTCGCGGGGCCGACGCCGACTGTGCATGGATGCCGCGCCGGTCATGCCTGTGATGCCACCATGAGATCTCCGCCCCCGAGCGAGGAGGAGACGACGTGTCGACGAACGAGACGGATGCCCCGGGCACTGCCTGGCCACGGCGGGCGGAGGACCTCGCCGACACCACGAGATGCCCGGCCTGCTTCCGCCCGATCCTTCCGACACCGGCCGGCGGCCCGCCGACGGAATGCGCCGGGTGCGGCCTCGCCCTGACCGATCGTCGCCTGGCGTCGGTGCTGACGCTCGGGCAGAACATCCTCGGGCTCGAGCGCGAACGGCGCGCCGTGCTCGACGAGGTGCGCGCGGCGCAGGCAGCGCTCGCGACGGCCCCGCAGGCAGCGTCCGTGACGGCTGCGCACGTCGCAGCCGCTCCAGCCGCCCAGCTCCCCGCCGCGCGCATCTCTGCCGCTCCCCCGGCTCTTCCGACGCTCGCGGTCGACGCGCCCTCGGGGGCGACGAGCCCGGCATCCCCGCGCCCGCGCGTCGCGGCGGACGGCCCGCGGCCCGAGCCCATCGCCCCGCCCCGCACGCCACGTCGGCGCATCACGGTTCCGATGCTGCTGCTCATCGTGGGCGTCTGCCTCGTCGGCATCGCGGCGATCTTCTTCCTGACGGTCGCGTGGTTCGTCGCCACGATGGCCGTGCGGGCCCTGATCGTCGGGGCGGTGACGCTCGCGACGATCGCGACGGCGACGTTCCTGCGCCGCCGCGCGCTGACCTCGACGGCCGAGGGCGTCGCCGTCATCGGGGTGGTTCTGCTGGCTCTCGACGCGTGGGGCGCCCGCGCCAACGGCCTGTTCGGCGCGGATGCCTCCGACCCGGTCCTCTACGCCGGGGCCGCCGCTCTCGCGGTCGGGGCACTGTGCCGCCTGTGGGCCCGCGTGTCGCGCCTACGCGCCCCCGACGTCGCAGCGGTCCTCGGTGTGCCGACGGGCGTCGCCCTGCTCGCCGCGGGCGCGTCCGGGCTGTCACCGGCACCCGCGGCCATCGTCGGACTGGCGGCGGCTGCCGCCGGGGCGCTGACCTTCGCCCTCCCGGCACCGTGGTCGGCCGCGCGGGCGGAGTCGCGCGGAGAGCGGACCGCCCTCGCCTCGATCGGAGTCGCCGCACTGGCGTCCACCCTCGGCGGCTCGTTCCTCGTGGCGTACGACGGCGTCGGCTTCGTGCTCTGGATCGTCCCGGCTCTCGTGATCCTCGCCGCGGCGTGGTGGATCGTGCTCGGCCGCCGCGCGACGACGATCGCGGAAGGGTGGGCGCCTCTGCTCGCGACCGCCGTCGCGTGCATCGGAGTGGCCGGCGCGGCGACGTGGGGGTGGCAGCTCGCGCTGCGCGAACCGTGGCCGTGGCAGATCTCCGTCGCGGGACCGGTGGTCGCCGCGGCCGTCGCCGTCGTCGCCGACCGCGTGCGCCTTCGTCGGGGCCTGCCGGCGCAGGCGGTCGTCGCGGCGGGCGGCATCGCCGGGGTCGGCGCCCTGCTCACCGCCGCGAGCTGGGTCGCCTCGGGCGCCGAGGCCATCGGCCGGCGCTGGGCGCTCTGGCACACCGACGCCGTCGCCGCGCTCGCGCCGGGCGCGCTGCCTGCACTCGTCGGCGGTGCCGCACTCGCCGCCGCACTGTGGTTCGCGCCCTCGCTGCGGCGGGGCGCCCTGCGCACCGCGCGCCCGACGGCGTCTGCGGTCGTGGTGCTCGCTGCGGCGCTCGCGACCGCCGTGCCGGCGATCGTCGTCGGCGTCGGCGTGCTCGTGTGCGCCGCGGCCGTCGGCATCGCCCGCAGTGATCGTCGACCGGCGGCGTGGGCCGCAGCCGCCGTGCTCGGCGGAGCGACGGCGTATGCGGCGGGACTCTCCTCGCCCGCACTGTGGACCCTCGCCGCCGTGGCCGCGATCCTCACCCCGATCGCCGTGGCGGTCGCCTCCCGAGCCACGCCCCGCGAGGGCGCGCAACTGAGCATCGCCGCGGTGCTGATCGCCGCGATGAGCGCGCTCGTCGCGCCCTCGGCGATCGCCGCCGTGATCGAGGATGCCTCGGGATCCGTCCACGCCGGCGGCGCTCTCGTGCAGTGGGTCGCCCTCGCGGCGCTCACGCTCGCTCTCGTCGGCGCACGACGCGGCGCCCGACACGGGAACGACGGCGAGAACGACGGCAGGGGCCGTGCTCTCGTGCCCCGCGCGCTGGCGGCATCCGGGCTCGTGCTCACCGCGGCATCCGTTCTGCCGGTGCTGATCGGGGCCGCCGCCGCGCCAGGGTCCGTGCCGCGGGCGGGCGCCGTCGCCGCGGCGATCGGAGAACCCTGGGCGGGCATCGTGCGCGGCGCAGCGCTCATCGCGGTTCTCGGCGCACTCGCCTGGGCCACCTGGCGCCACGGTTCCGGCAGTGCGGAGGGGGCGAGATCGCGCGTCGACGGCATCCGCACCTTCGCGGGCATACTGCTTTCTCCCGCGACGGCCGCTCTGGCGGTGACGGCCGTCGGCATCGTCGGCGGGGCAGAGTTCCTCGCACCGCTCACCGTGGGATCGGCCGCGGCGCTGTGCCTCATCGCCGCGGTCGTGTCGATGCGTCGCCCCACCGTGGATGCCGTCGCATCGGCGCCGTGGAACGTGCGTGTCGGGGTCGACCTCGGCGCGATCGCGACGATCATCCTCGTCGGCGGCACGGCACCGCGCTCCCTCGCCGGCGTGACCGTGCTGCTCGTCGCCGCGACAGCGACCGCGATGAGCGTCACCCGCGGGTGGGCAGCGCCCCGGTCGCACGCCCTGCCGGGGGTGCCCTCATCCGGATCGGCGGGTGCTCCCCTCGGGGCCGCGCCCCGACGTCTGCTCGTCTGGGTCTCGCTCGCCCTCGCCTCGGGTGCGCTCTGGACGATCCTCGCGACCGCGACGCCGACCGTGCCGACGCGTGAGGCCTATGCCCTCCCGCCCGCGATCGCGCTCGCGCTCCTCGCCACCGCCCTCACCTGGCTGCGTCGGCACACCGAGGCGGCGATCGCGGTCGGCCTCGCCGTTCTCGCCGGGGTCGGCGTGCCCGCGTTGACCGTCGTCCACGACCCGACGCGCACCATCGTGACCACCCTCGTCGCCGCAGCGCTGTGCGCCGTTCCGGCGTGGACCGCGGTGCGGCGGGTCCCCGCGGCATCCGTCTCGCTCGCCGTCACCTCTCTCGCGATCGCCACGCCGGGCGCGCTCGTCATGTCGATGTGGGCCGGCAGTGCCCACGCCGCCTGGGCGGCGCTGCCGGCGGCCGCCGCGTTTTCGGCGGGCGCAGCATTCGCCCGCGTGGCACAGACCCGACCCCGCCCCAGCGCCCTGGCCGACCCCGACTCGGCTCCGGTGGCGTCCCCGGTGGTCGCCGGCACGGTCGGCGCGTCGAGACGAGTCGCGCAGCCGGGTGCTCCGGCGCGCGTCGCGCAGCATGCCTTCGCCGTGGGTGCTCCCGCGATCGCGACCGTCCTCGGCGGGACCACCGTCGCCCTCCGCGTCTTCCTGCACACGGACGGCCTGATCGCAGCGGTCGCTCTCGTCACGCTGCTCGGCCTGTCGGTCGCCGCCGCAGCCGTGAACATCGCTCCCCTCGGCGCGGCGACGCGATGGGCCTCGGCCGGTGCGGCTGCGCTCGTCGCGGGTGCGATCCTTCCCGCCGTCGACCCCGTCGAGCTGGTGTCGGCGCCCGTGGGAATCGCCGTGCTTGCCGGTGCCGCACTCGCCATGCGACGCCTCGCGAGGTCGACGGATGCCGCGGCGCCCTGGCCCGAGGCGGAGAGGGCGCCCTGGCTCGCGGGCATCGCCGTCGCGGTCGTGCCCAGTGTGCTCGCTCCGGCGCACGCAGGCCGGGCATGGCTCGGCGTCGCCGCCGTGCTGCTGGCCGCCGTCGGCCTCGCCGTCGTGGCAGGTGTCCGCGCAATGCGGCTCGCCGCCGCGTCGATCGCGATCCTCGCCTCGGCAGCGGTCGCGATGGGGCTGCGCGCGGCGATCGAGCTCACGACGGGGGCGGGGCTCGCGATCGCCCTCGTCGCCGGCGGCGGCGTGACCGCCCTCGCGGCGGTCCTCGTGTGGCGACGCTTCGCTCCACCGCTGCCGGCCCTCGCCGCCGCGGCCGGAACCGGACTGGCAGCGGTGACGGTCGCGCTGCGCGGTGACGGGTCGGCGCTGCAGAGCGGACTCATCGCCGTCTGCGCGACCGCCGCCGCATGCGCCGTGGCCGCACAACTCGCGCGCCCGCGGTGGTGGGCCGTCGCCGGCGTCGTCACGCTGGGATCGACGCTGACGGCCGTCGCCGCCATCGGCTTGCGATTCGTCGTGTGCGTCGCGTCGGGTGCGGGGCTCGAACCGGATGCCTGGGTGCTCGCCGGGGCGGTCGCCGTGGGCCTCGTGGGGCTGGTCGCCCTCCGCGCGTCCCGGAACGACGCCCTGGCGGCATCCGTCGACGACCCTCGACCCGGCGGCGCCCCCTTGCGAGCGGCGTCGACCACGACCCGCGTCGTGGCGGGGGTCTTCGCGGCGAGCGCCGTCACCGCGGCCGTTGCGCAGTCCGTGCTGCTCATGACCGGGCTGTCCGACGACGGCCCGGTGCGCGCAGGTATCGCCGTCGCCCTGCTCAGCGCAGCCGCCGTGAGTGCCACCCTCGCACGGCCTCGCCTCGGACCCGCCCCGGCCCTCGCCGGTGTCATCGCCGTCGTGATCGTGGCCGCGACCGCCCTGCTCGTCGGGGCGGCGCGACCGGTCGAGGTCGTGACGGCGGCGCCGGCGGTGGGCCTCATCGTGCTCGGCGTCCGCCGCCTGCGCATGGAGCCGAGCGCCCGCTCGTGGCCGTCGCTCGGGCCGGGTCTCGCGCTGCTCACGGCGCCGTCCCTGCTCCACGACGTCGGCCCGAACGCCCTGTGGCGGATCGTCGCGCTCGGACTCGTCGCCCTCGCGCTCGTCGTGATCGGCGCGACCCGCCGCCTGCAGGCGCCTCTCGTCATCGGCACCGTCGTGCTGCTCGTGCACGGTGTGGCACAGCTGTGGCCGTGGATCGCCCTCAGCTACACCGCGGTGCCGTGGTGGCTGTGGGTGGGCGCCGGCGGCATCCTGCTGATCGTGATCGCCGCACGCTACGAGCGGCAGCTCATCGCGCTCAAGAAGGCGTATGCGGGGGTGGCCTCGCTCCGCTGAACCTCGGTCCGGGCCGGCGCAGGCCGGGCCGGACCCGGCGTCAGGCCGCCGGCCCGGCGCCGCGCCCCCACCGGAAGGGCGACACGGTCGGGTCGCCGGCGATCCAGAAGCGCCACGGGAAGGCATCCGTGCCCGCGACCCCCGCGACGCCCACGCGCGGGCCCCGGGCGATATCGCGCCGCGCGTGTTCCGGCAGCCACAGCCGGGCGACGGCACCCGCGCGAGGCTCGCCCGTGACGGCGTCGATCCCGTCGTGGAGCGCGTGGCGCAGGCCGACGGCCTCGCCGAGGCGCCCCGGGCCGCGGGCGAGATCGCGCGCGGTCCGGGCGGCGGGACGCCGTGCCGTCGCGACGTCGATCCCCTCGATCACCTCGCCGGCGCGCAGCAGCACTCCACCGGCCTCGCCGTCCGCGCCGCAGACGACGTTGACGCACGAATGGATGCCGTGGCTCAGATAGACGTAGAGGTGCCCCGGCTCACCCCACATCGTCGCGTTGCGGGCGGTCCGTCCCATCCGGGCGTGCGATCCGGGGTCGGGCACCGGGCCCGTCCCCGCGCCGTGGTACGCCTCGACCTCGGTGATCCGCACCGCGACAGTGGCGGTGTCGGCGTCGGCACCCGCCGCATCGACGGCAGCGACGGCGGGGCCTGCCGCGAGGGTCGTCACCTCGAGCACGCCGCCGAGCAGGCGGGGCGCGACCTCCAGCGGCAGGGCGTCGAGCGCCGACCGCGAGGCGGGCACGAGTCCCTGCCGCCAGCCGAGCGAGGTGCCGGTGCCCGCGAGGGCACGCCCGCCGGGGCCAGAGCCGGCGGGCGCCGCCCCCGACGCTGCCGCCCCGTCGTCGTGTTCGGGCCGCGCGCCGCGGGGCGTCATATCCGTGGCGGGGTCTGGCACCACGAGATGTCGAAGCCGGTGAGGGCGACGACCTCGTGGCCGTCGGTGAGCGAGACGACGTGGGTCTCGAGGGTCTGCGGCAACGGCAGCACGTGGCCGTCGTACGGGTTCGCGACGGCATTGGGCGCCACGAGGAACGCGGCGTAACGACCGCTCGGCGACACGCACGTCTCGAGCAGGGTATCGGCGGGCGCAACCGAGAACACGGCGCGTGCGTTTCCCTGGGTATCGACGAAGTTGACCGTGGTCGAGCGCACGGTGAAGCCGTCGAGCACGGCGAGCACGCGCAGCGTCGACCCGTCGGCGAGCGGGATGACCTTGTTCACCTGTCCGAGCCCCGCCGTCGTCGGCGGCAGCGGGGTCTCTTTCGCGGTGGCGAGGTCGATCGCGACCGGCCCCGAGACGCGGTCGACGACGACGGTCGTCGACCCGCGCGCGATCCCCGTGATCGCGACGGCGTTGCCGAGGGCGACGGGCGGCCCGCCCGAGGGGGACACCAGGGTCAGCGCACCGTCGAAGGTGAGCGTCAGCAGGCTGTCGGTGCCGGGCACGAAGCGCCAGTCGTCGACGCGCGACTCGGCACCGCTGCGGGTGATCGCCGTCGGCTCGTCGTCGCGCTGCGCGTCGGCGAGCGACGCCGTGTACAGCACACTCGCCCGCGCCCCCGCGGCCCCCACGGCGGCGTCGGTGAACGTGTACCCGATGAGGTTGCCGCGGTCGGCGTTCTGCAGGTTCGACACCGTGCCCGTGCCCGGCAGCTTCAGCTCGCGCACGTTCCCGCCGTCGAGGTCGGTCACGGTCAGGTGCGAATGGCCCTTGTCGTCGACCGTCGAGACGACGATGTGGCTCGACGTCGCCCGGAAGTCCTCGATCTGCGGGTCGCTGAAGACGGGCTGGGCGGCATCGCCTTTCAGGTCCGTGCGGAACACGGTGTCGCCCGTCTTCGACCGCTGCAGGAGGAAGGACTGCAACGGCGGTGTCGTGAAGCTCTCGTCGATCGTCGTCGCCGCACCGCCGCCGAGCCCGGTGACCCCCGAGATCGTGACGGTGTAGTCGGTGTCGTCCCACAGCGGCAGCGCGAAACGCACGCCGACGCTCCGGCCCGACGTGTCGACCGTGAACGCGGTCGCCGGCGTCACGGTGACCTGCTCCGGTCGCACCGCGGTGAGCGACTGCGTCGTGGTGAAGATGACGCGCGAACCGGCGGCGTTCACCGCGGCATCCGGATCGATGCTGACGCGCGTCACGCGCGGCCCCTGCACCGTCGTCACGGCGGCACCGGCGAGACCGAGCACGCCGAGCACCGCGAGCACGATCGCGAACACGCCCAGATAGGCGCGCGAGCGGCGGCGACGCGTGCGTGCGCGCCGCGAGCCGACCTCAGTACTCATAAGGGTCCTTCGGCTCGTCGATCCGGTCGATCGACGTCAGATGCACCGCGAGGTGACCGCCGTCGTCGCGGATCGTGCCGGTGATCGTGACCCACTGGCCCGTGCTCACCGCGTCGGAGGTCGCGATGGCCACACTCGCCGGCTGCGCGTCGATGACGCAGTGGGTGATGACGAGGCGCGTGAGGGCGAACCCGTCCGAGCCGGGGGTCGCGAACCCTGTCAGGGTGACCTGACTGCCGTCGAACGTCTCGGGGTTCGTCGCCGTCGCGAACACGCTCGCCCACTCGCCGACGCCGAACTTGGCGGTGTCGCCGGTCGCGGCCAGCGCGACGGTGTCGGCCCCCTGGAACAGGGGGGCAGAGCCGGTGTTCCGCTGCATCGCAAGCTCGGCCGACAGGGTCGCCGGCGGCGTCAGCACCACGAGCGCGACGAAGCCCGTCGCGAGGATGCCACCGGTCACCGTCGCGGCACCGCCCCAGAACCGTCCGGGTCCGTGAGCGGGCGCTGCGTGGTCGTGATCATGGGGGCGTTCGGCGTGGCCGTGGCCGTGGTCGTGCGCTTCGTGGCCGTGGTCGGCGCGCCCGTGCCCGTGGTCGGTTTGGTCGTGCGCGTCGCCGTGGTCGTGCCCGTGGTCGGCTTCGGCACCGCGCGGCAGGGCGAAGCTCACGGCGCACCCGACGAGCGCGACGAGGGCCATCGACACGGCGAACCACGTCGACTCGGGGTTGATGTAGAGCCCGAGTCGCCCGGTGAGCCAGAGGGCGATCGTCAACGCCGACAGGCCCGCCGCGAGCCCCACCCCGAGAAGGCGCGAGTTGATGTGCGCCCGCAGGCCGGTGGCGTGCTCGTGCGGCTCGACCCGCTCGGCCTGCTCGACCTCGAGGCGCTGCGCCTGCAGACGCGCGGCCGCCAGACGACGCTCAGACAAAGAGGTTCACCACCGATCCGACGGCGACGGCGAACAGCACGATCGTGATGACGAGGCCGACGAGGACTCTCGAGCGGAAGGTCGTGCGCAGCAGCGCCAGCATCTTCACGTCGACGAGGGGACCGACCAGCAGGAACGCGACGATCGATCCGGGCGTGAAGGTGGACGCGAACGACAGCGCGAAGAACGAGTCGACGTTCGAGCAGATCGACACGATCATCGCGAGCGTGATCATCGCGACGATCGACAGCGCCGGGTTCGACCCGATCGCCAGCAGCGCGTCGCGCGGCACGAGCACCTGGACGGCGCCGGCGACCGCCGATCCGATCACGAGCGCCGGCATCACGGCGCGCAACTCGACGACGAACTGCGCGAGGCTGCGACGACCGCGGTCGCGGCCCCCCGCGGCATCCGAGTCCTGCGCGAACGCGCACGACGCGGCGAACCGCTCGGTGAGCAGACCGTCGGGGTCGGGATGCCGGCTGTACAGCCATCCGATGAGGTTCGCGACGGCGAAGCCGCCCAGCAGGCGCGCGATGAGGATGCCGTCGTCGAACCCGAACGCCTGATGCGTCGTGATGATGACGATGGGGTTCACGATCGGCGCCGCGATGAGGAAGGTCAGGGTCTCGGGAACCGTGAAGCCGCGCATCATGAGGCCTCGCGCGAACGGCACATTCCCGCATTCGCACACCGGCACGAGCATGCCGAGAAGAGACAGCACCATCCGACGAGACCAGGCGCGACGCGGCATCCACCGCTCGATCGCGCCCGGCGGCACCCACACCTGCACGACGATCGACAGCAGCACACCGAGCACGACGAACGGCATCGATTCGATGAGGACGCTGATCGAGAGCGTCAGTCCGTCTTGCAGCCGTGTCGGCAGGGCGGGGCCCGGCGAGACCAGGGTGAGGACGATGAGCGCGACGACGACCACGATCCCGATGCCGAGGGCGAGCGACTGCCGCAGGGCGCGACCCACCCGGGGGTCGCGCTGCAGTCGCGCGGTGCGCGGGGTCAGCGCCCGGTCAGTCACCGTTCTCCGGGGTGACGTGCTCGGTCGTCGCCGGCGCGGCTCCGTCGGCCGGGGTGACGGGTTCGGCCGAGGCGGCCGTGTCGGCGGCGAGCGCGCACGCGCCGCACAGACCGAAGATGTCGACGACGTGCTCGGCCTGGGTGAAGCCGTGGGCGGCAGCCGTCCGCTGCGCCCACGCCTCGACCTCGTGTGCCTCGATCTCGACGGCGCGGCCGCACGACCGGCAGATCAGATGGTGGTGGTGCCCGGTCGTCGAGCACGCGCGGTAGATCGCCTCGCCGTCGGGGCTCTGCAGCTGGTCGGCTTCACCGCTCGCGGCGAGCGTCGCCAGCGCGCGATAGACCGTCGCCAGGCCGATGCCCGTGTTGTCGCTCCGGAGTGCGGCGTGCAGATCCTGCGCACTGACGAAGCCGGGGGCGTCGCCGAGCGCCGCGCGCACGCGATCGCGCTGCCAGGTGTTGCGCTGGGCCATGCCCGGAATCCTACCCGTGGGGTTTCGGAGCTGGCTGGGAGATCTCGCGGCCCCGCGCTGCACCCCCGGCATCCGCCCCCTCGCCCGCACCTTACCGGCGTCTCGGCGCCACTTCTGCTCGGTGTGGGGTCCCGTCGCGCCGCCTCACGACCCGCGACGCGACCACACGCGACCCCGAACCCGCACACGCACGAGCCACAGCGACCACACGCGACCCCAACCCAACGAGGCGGATGCCAGGCAAGAACGCCCCACCCTCACCACCCGACTCGGCCCGCGCCCGCGCCCACGGCCACGGCCACGGCCACGGCCACGGCATCCCTCCGCACAGTTCGGGGCCTCGTCGTGCCGCCCCACGACCCGCGACCCGACCACACACGACCCCGAACGCGCAAAAACACGCGCCCCAGCGACCACACGCGACCCCGACCCCACGGGGCGGATGCCAGGGCAGCACCCCGCGAGCGGCCCGAGAGCACCCCCGCGCCCCTGCCCGCACCACCAGCCGCGCGGGCTACGCCTCGACGGTGCCGCGCCGCTTCACTCCGTCGATCACCCGACACACCAGGTAGATGAGGAACGAGAGCGTCGTGATGTACGGGCTGACCGGCAAGGTGCCCGCGATGGCGAGAAGGATGCCGCCGACGGCCGCGGTGACTCCGAAGCCGGCAGCCAGCAGCGGCACGGCGAGCGGGCCGGTCGAGACGCGCATCGCCGCGGCGGCGGGTGTGACGAGCAGCGAGAGCACGAGCAGGGCGCCGATGATGTGCACCGCGACGGCCACGACGATGCCGAGCAGCAGCATGAAGGCGAACGAGACGGCGGTCGTGGGCACCCCGCGCGCCGCCGCGGACTGCGGGTCGAGCGAGTCGAAGGTGAGCGGGCGCCAGATGAGCAGCAGTGCCACCAGTACGAGCGCACTCAGCACGATGAGGATCGTCAGCTGGTCGCTCTGCACCGAGACGATCTGGCCGGTCAGCAGGCTGAACCGGTTGGCGCTTCTGCCGTTGTAGAGCGAGATGCAGAGGATGCCGAGGCCGAGGCCGAACGGCATGAGCACCCCGATGATCGAGTTGCGGTCGCGGGCGCGCGCGCCGAGCCATCCGATGAGGCCCGCAGCGATGAGCGATCCGATGATCGACCCCGTGACGACGTCGATGCCGAACAGCAGCGCGGCGGCGGCTCCCGCGAAGGAGAGCTCGCTGATGCCGTGCACGGCGAAGGCCATGTCGCGCTGCATCACGAACACACCGATGAGCCCGCCGACGATGCCGAGCACCGCTCCCGCCCAGACGGAGTTCTGCACGAGCTCGAGGATCTCGCCGTAGCGGGATGCCCCGCCGAAGAGCGCCTGCCCGATCTGGTCCCAGTTCACGCGGCCTCCCCTGCCTGGGCGCCCGCCGCGGCGACCGGTGCGTCCTCGTGGTCGCCGTGGTGGTGGTGCCCGGCATCCGAATCGGGAACGCCGACGACGACCAGCCGCCCGCCGACCCGGGCGACGTGGACCGGGGTGTCGTACAGGGCGGTGAGGGTCTCGGAGGTGAGCACGTCGTCGGGTCGCCCCAGCGTGAAGCGCCCGCGGGCGAGGTAGAGGATGCGGTCGACCTGGTCGAGCACGGGGTTGATGTCGTGCGTGACGAGCAGAACGCCGGCGCCGCTGTCGCGGCGGTACCGGTCGATGAGGTCGATGACGTCGCGCTGGTTGGCGAGGTCGAGGCTCGTCAGCGGCTCGTCGCACAGCAGCAGACCGGGATCGTCGGCGAGCGCCTGTCCGACGCGCAGTCGCTGCTGCTCTCCGCCGGAGAGCAGGCCCACGGGCCGGTCGGCGAACGCGGCCGCGCCGACGGCCTCGATGAGGCTCTGCACGCGCTCGCGGTCGCCGCGGCGCACCAGGGGAAAGCCGAAGCGGTGGCCGTCGACGCCCAGGCGCACCAGGTCGCGCCCGCGCATCGAGGTGTGCCGCGGCAGCGGGCGCTGCTGGGGGATGTAGCCGATGCGGCGGTTCCCCGCCCGGTGCACCCGCTCGCCGAGCGCCTCGATCGATCCCCCGCTGAGCCGTTCGAGGCCCAGGATGGCTCGCAGGAGCGTGGTCTTGCCCGCCCCGCTCGGCCCGAGGACAGCGACGAGCTCGCCGGGCTGCAGCTCGAGGTCGAGGCCGCGCCACAGCTCGTGGCCGCCACGCGAGAGCGCGGCGGCCACGATGCGAAGAGGTACGGGGGAACTCACGAACCGAGCGCGGTCTTGATCTGGGTAGCCATGTCGGTCATCCACGATACGTAGGTGTCGCCGTCCGGGAGAAGTTCTGATGCCTTGATGACCGGAATCTTCGTCTCTGCGGCCTTCGACTCGACCTGCGTGGTCTCGGCACCGCCGGCCTGCGCGTTGACGAACACCAGCTTCACCGAGCCGGAGCCGATGAGATTCAGCGCCTCGAGCAGAGTGGCGGGCGGAACGTCCTGCCCCTCTTCGACGGCCTCGCTGAACTCCGACGGGGTGACGTTCTTGAGCCCCGCGGCCTCGGCGAGGTACAGCGGCACGGGCTCGGTGACGAAGATCTCGGCCCCGGTGTGCGCCTTGGCGATGCCGTCGAGGATCGGCGTCACTGTGGCGTCGATGTCGGCGCGCAGGGCCTTCGCGTTGGCGGTGAAGGTGTCGGCGTCGGCCGGGTCGATGGCGCCGAGCTTCGCGGCGATGTCGTCGGCGACCGCAGCGATCGTCTGCGGGTCGTAGAAGACGTGCTCGTTGAAGCCCTCGACCGCCTCCGACGGGTCGCTGCCCTTCCACTCGGGCGAGAAGGTGACCGCGCTGATGAGCGGGGCGTCGGACTTCGCGGCATCCTTCAGCGAGGCCATGAAGGGGTCGTAGCCGCCGCCGTTCTGGATGAGCAGCTGCGCGCCCTGGATGTCGAGCTGGTCGGTCGCCGTGGCCTCGAACTCGTGCGGGTCCTTGCTCTCGTCGGCGATCAGCGAGGTCACCTTCACGTGGTCGCCGCCGACGGTCTGCGCGATGTCGCCGTAGACGTTGGTCGACGCGACGACCGCGATCGTGCCGCCGGACGTGCCCGAAGCGGACGGGGCGGTGCCACCGCTGCTGGAGCAGCCGGTGAGGGCGAGGGCAGTGGCCACGGAGAGCGCGGCGACGAGGAGGAGGGGACGCTTCATGCCCTCCACGTTAGGCGTGCTGATAATCGTTATCAAATTCAGCGGTTAAGAGGTTGCTGAGCATTCGCGTGGCTCCGCCCCCTCGGCGCCGAGCGGATCGTCGCTTCGCGACATGCGCACGACGACGGATGCTCCCGAAACGCCGACAGCAGGCTGAGCGCGAGGCGGATGCCGCGTGGCGGCGCTCCGTCGGTTCAGCCTGCTGTCGAAATGGGGCGATTACTCGTTGTCACCGCCGGTCGCCGCGGTGGCGCTGACGGCGCCGGCATCGGCGAGACCACGCGCGTCGGGCCAGGTCCAGTCGCGGATCTCGACCGGGTCCTCGCCTGTGGCGCGGGCGTATCGGCGCGCCGCCATGCGCTGATCCTCGAGCTTCTGACTGAGCAGAGCCGCCCTCGACGCCAGTCCGGGCACGCGCTCGATCACCTTCCGCACGAGGAAGAAACGGTCCATCTTGTTGAGCATCGCCATGTCGAACGGAGTCGTCGTGGTGCCCTCTTCGATGTAGCCGCGGACGTGCAGGTTCGCGTGACCGTTGCGACGGTAGGTGAGCCGGTGGATGAGCCACGGGTAGCCGTGGTAGGCGAAGATGATCGGCTTGTCCGTCGTGAACAGCTGGTCGAACTCGCGGTCGCTCATGCCGTGCGGGTGCTCCTCCTCGGGCTGCAGGCGCATGAGGTCGACGACGTTGACCATCCGCACCTTCAGGTCGGGCAGCTCCTGGCGCAGGATGTCGATCGCCGCCAGCACCTCGAGGGTCGGCACGTCGCCGCAGGCGGCGAGCACGACATCCGGCTCCTCACCCGCGGGGACGTTCGACGCGAACTCCCAGATGCCGGCTCCTCGGGTGCAGTGGTCGATCGCCTCGTCCATCGTCAGCCACGAGGCCTGCGGCTGCTTGCCGGCGACGACGACGTTGACGTAGTCGCGCGAGCGCAGGCAGTGGTCGTAGACGCTCAGCAGGGTGTTCGCGTCCGGCGGCAGGTAGACCCGGACGACCTCGGCCTTCTTGTTGACGACGTGGTCGATGAATCCCGGGTCCTGGTGCGAGAAGCCGTTGTGGTCCTGCCGCCAGACGTGGCTGGAGAGCAGGTAGTTCAGGCTTCCGATCGGCCGACGCCAGGGCAGCTCGCGCGAGACCTTGAGCCACTTCGCGTGCTGGTTGAACATCGAGTCGACGATGTGGATGAAGGCCTCGTACGACGTGAACAGGCCGTGACGCCCCGTCAGCAGGTACCCCTCGAGCCAGCCCTGGCACTGGTGCTCCGACAGCATCTCGACGACCTGTCCCCGCTTGCCGAGGTGCTCGTCATCGCTGTCGAGGCCGTTGTTCCAGCTCTTGTCGGTGACATCGAGCACGGCCTGGATGCGGTTGGATGCCAGTTCGTCGGGCGCGAACACACGGAAGTTGTCGAGGTTCGCCGCCATGACCGCCTCGAGCCATCCGCCGAGCACGCGCGTCGCCTCGGCGATCGTCGCGCCGGGCGTCGGCACGTCGACGCCGTACTCCCGGAAGTCGGGCAGCACGAGGTCGCGCAGCAGCAGACCGCCGTTGGCGTGCGGCGTGGCGCTCATGCGCAGGTCGCCGGGAGGGGTCAGCGCCGTCACCTCGGGGCGCGGGGCGCCGGCCTCGTCGAACAGCTCCTCGGGGCGGTAGGACTGCAGCCATCCCTCGAGCACCTTCAGGTGCGCGTCGGTGTCACGCGCCGAGGCGAGCGGCACCTGGTGCGCACGCCAGGAGTTCTCGGTGCGCTTGCCGTCGATCTCGGGCGGGCACGTCCAGCCCTTCGGGGTGCGCATGACGATCATCGGCCACGCGGGGCGGTCCATGTCGGGGTTCGTCGCGGCCTCGGCCTTGATCCGGGCGATCTCGTCGAGGGCCTCGTCGAGCATCGTCGCGAAGCGGCGGTGGATCGAGAGGTGGTCCTCGTCGTCGAAACCCGCGGTGAAGACGTAGGGCTTGTGACCGTACCCGGTCATGAGGGCGACGAGCTCTTCTTCGGGGATGCGAGCGAGCACCGTCGGGTTGGCGATCTTGTAGCCGTTCAGGTGCAGGATCGGCAGGACGACGCCGTCGGTCGCGGGGTCGATGAACTTGTTCGAGTGCCAGCTTGTGGCGAGGGGGCCGGTCTCGGCCTCGCCGTCGCCGACGACGGCGGCGACCAGCAGGTCGGGGTTGTCGAACGCGGCGCCGTACGCGTGCGAGAGCGCGTAGCCGAGCTCACCGCCCTCGTGGATCGACCCGGGGGTCTCGGGGGCGACGTGCGAGGGGATGCCACCCGGGAACGAGAACTGGGTGAACAGCCGCTTCAGCCCGGCCTCGTCGTTCGAGATGCTGTTGTACGTCGACGTATACGTGCCGTCGAGGAAGGATGCCGCGACGAGTCCCGGCCCGCCGTGTCCCGGACCGATGATGTACATCGTCGGCTGCAGCCGGCGCGCGATGGCGCGGTTGAGGTGCGCGTAGATGAACGTCAGCCCGGGGGTGGTGCCCCAGTGCCCGACGAGGCGCGGCTTGACGTGGTCTCGGGTCAGGGTCTCCCGCAGCAGCGGGTTGTCCTTCAGGTAGATCTGGCCCACGCTCATGTAGTTCGCGGTGCGCCACCACAGGTCGATCGTGGCGACGTCGGCGTCGGAGACGGGGCCGTCGGCGGGCACCCACGGCGTCGCGGGCGTCTCACCTCGGGCATTGAGAGAGTTGTTAGCGGTCACACGTACACTGTGACATCTCACCCACAGCGCTGACCAGCCCCGCCACCGGAACTAATCGCGAAGCTCAGTCGAGCAGCAGCGCGGGCTCTTCGAGGATGGATGCCACATCGGCGATGAACCGGCTCATGCCGTCGCCGTCGATGACGCGATGGTCGAACGAGCCCGACACGGTCGTCACGAATCGCGGGCGCACCTCGCCGTCCACGACCCACGGCTTCTGCCGGATCGTGCCCATCGCGACGATCCCGGACTCGCCCGGGTTGATGATCGGGGTGCCGGCATCCATCCCGAACACGCCGATGTTCGTGATCGTGATCGTGCCGCCCTGCTGATCGGCGGGCGTCGTACGGCCTTCGCGCGCCGTGAGCGTGAGTTTCTCGAGCGCCTGCGCGAGGCCGCGCATGCTGAGGTCCTGCGCATCTTTGATGTTCGGGACGAGCAGTCCGCGCGGAGTGGCCGCGGCGATGCCGAGGTTGACGTAGTTGCGCACGTGGATCTCGGCCGAGCCGTCTTCGTTGTCGACCCACGCGGCGCCGACGAGCGGCGTGCGGCGGCACGCCCAGATGACCGCGCGCGCCATGATCAGCAGCGGCGACACCTTGATGTCGGCGAAATCGGGCGACGCCTTGAGGCGCTTGACGAGCTCCATCGTGCGTGTGGCATCCACGTCGGTCCACACCGACACGTGCGGCGCGGTGTACGCCGAGCGGACCATGCCGGAGGCCGTGGCCTTGCGCACGCCCTTGACGGGGATCGTCTCTTCGCGGTCGTCGACCTCGCGCACGCGGGTGGTCGCCGCCGGCGTCGGCGTCGCGGCGGGCGCCGGAGCCACCGGGATCATGTGCTCGCGCACAGCGGGGGCGGCGGGAGTCGCGATGTTGCGGAAGACGCTCGCCTGCTCGGCGTGCGCCACGACGTCGTCGCGGGTCACCTCGCCGGCCGGTCCGCTCGGGACCACCTGCGCCAAATCGACGCCCAGGTCGCGGGCGAGCTTGCGCACCGGCGGCTTCGCGACGACGCCGACGGATGCCCGCACCGCCTCGCTGCGCTCGGCCGGACGCTTGCGCCGCGACGAGACGGCGCCGCCCGTACCGTAGCCGACGAGTACGGCTCCTTCGCCGTCGTCTTCGGCCGGCGCCGCCGGCTCGCCGTGGGCCGACAGGCCCGACGTGGCATCCGGCTGCTGAGCGGCACCCTCGATCGTGATGATGGCGGCGCCGACGGTCACCGTCTCGCCCTCGGCCGAGAGCAGTTCGTCGACCGTTCCCGAGAAGGGCGAGGGCAGCTCGACGAGCGACTTCGCGGTCTCGATCTCGACGAGGACGTCGTTCACCGCGACGGCGTCGCCGGGGGCGACCCGCCACTGGACGATCTCGGCTTCGGTGAGACCTTCGCCGACATCGGGTAGGTGGAACGTCTGCGTGCTCATGAGGTTCTCCGTCAGTAGGCGAGGGCGCGGTCCACGGCCTCGAGGATGCGGTCGACGTCGGGCAGGTACGCGCCCTCGAGTTTCGCCGGGGGGAAGGGCACATCGAAGCCCGACACCCGGAGGACGGGCGATTCGAGGGCGAAGAAGGCCCGCTCCATGACGGTTGCGGCGACCTCCGACCCCACCGACACGTTGCCCGGGGCCTCCTGCGCGTAGACCATGCGACCGGTACGCCGCACCGAATCGAGGATCGGCCCGTAGTCGATCGGCGACAGGGAGCGCAGGTCGACGACCTCGCAGCTCGTTCCCTCGCTTTCGGCGAGCGCGGCGGCCTGCAGCAGGGTCGTCACCATCGCGCCGTGCCCGACGAGGGTGACGTCGGTCCCGCGGCGGATGACGCGCGACGCATGCAGCGGCAGCGCGCGCTCGGCGGTGTCGACCTCGCCCTTGAGCCAGTATTTGGCCTTGGGCTCGAGGAAGATCACGGGGTCGGGCGAGGCGATGGCGTCCTGGATCATCCAGTACGCGTCGTTCGGGGTCGAGGGCGAGACCACCCGCAGCCCCGGCGTGTGCGCGAAGTAGGCCTCGGGGCTCTCCTGGTGGTGCTCGACGGCGCCGATGTGGCCGCCGTACGGAATGCGGATGACGACGGGGAAGGATGCCGCACCCTCGAGCCGGTTGGTGAGCTTCGCCAGCTGCGTCGTGATCTGGTCGAACGCGGGGAAGACGAACCCGTCGAACTGGATCTCGACGACCGAGCGGAACCCCGCCATGGCGAGGCCGATCGCGGTTCCGACGATGCCGGACTCGGCGAGCGGGGTGTCGAGCACCCGGCGGTCGCCGAACTCGGCCTGCAGTCCCTCGGTGACACGGAAGACGCCGCCGAGCTTGCCGATGTCCTCGCCCATGAGCAGGACGTGGTCGTCGGCGGCGAGCGCGGCGCGCAGGCCCGCGTTCAGCGCCTTCGCGAACGGCATCGTGGTGATCGACCCGGTCATGCGGCGCCTCCCTCGAACGACGCCTCGTAGTCGGCGAGCCAGCGCCCCTGCTCCGCGACGAGCGGATGCGGGTCGGAGTAGACGTGCGCGAACATCGTGGATGCCTCGAGCCCACCGAGCTCGTTCGTGCGGACGCGCACGTCGTCGGCATAGGCGGCGGCCGCGGCATCCGTCTCGTCGAAGAACGCCGCCGAGGCGCCGCGACCCTCCAGGTACGCCCGCATGCGCAGGATTGGATCGCGCCGCGCCCACGACTGCTCCTCGTCGGAGGTGCGGTATTTCGTCGGGTCGTCGCTCGTGGTGTGCGCGCCCATGCGGTAGGTCAGCGCTTCGATCGCCCGCGGGCCGTCGCCGGCGCGGGCCTCGTCGAGTGCGAGCTTGGACACCGCGAAGCTCGCCAGCACGTCGTTGCCGTCGACCAGGGTCGAGGGCATGCCGTAGCCGGCGGCGCGGTGGTGGAGAGGGGCGCGCGACTGCGTCGCGACGGGAACCGAGATCGCCCAGTGGTTGTTCTGCAGGAAGAACACCTGCGGCGTGCGATACGTGTTCGCGAAGACCATCGCCTCGTGCACGTCGCCCTGGCTCGAGGCGCCGTCACCGTAATAGACGATGACGGCGGCGTCGCGCTCGGGGTCGCCCGTGCCGCAACGCCCGTCGAAGACCATGCCCATGCCGTAGCCGGTCGCGTGGAGGGTCTGCGAGCCGAGCACGAGCGTGTAGATGTGCACGTTCCCGTTCTTCGGATCGGTCGGATCCCACCCGCCGTGCGTGAGTCCGCGCATCACGCGGATGATGTCGATCGGGTCGACGCCGCGCGTCGTGGCGACGACGTGCTCGCGGTACGAGGGGAAAAGGTGGTCCTGGGGGCGCGCGGCGCGGACGGAGCCGACCTGGGCGGCCTCCTGCCCGAAGGACGGCGGCCAGAGGGCGAGCTGCCCCTGCCGCTGCAGGTTCGTGGCCTGCCGGTCGAACGCCCGCACGACGACCATGTCGCGGTAGAGCGTCTCGAGGTCGGAATCGGTGAGCGCGTCGATGAGCGGGAGGTAGCGCTCCGCTTCGGGCGTCGGAGCGAACGTCCCGTCGGAGGCCAGAACGCGCACGAGTGCCGGATCGTCGGGCGTGGTCATCCCTCCACGGTAGCCGCGGGAGCATGCGCGGGTCTGCATGCGCGCTACAACGGATGCCTCGTTCCCCCGTCCGTGCCCCACAATCCCCTGCCGCGCCGGGGCGCCTCGGCGGCCTGGAGGCCCCTCGGATGCTCCTCGGATGCCCCTCGAAGGCGCCGAATCGCGGGTCGCGCCGCCTGAGACCCGCACATTGCCGCCTCTGGGCGTCGAGGCATCCGCCGTCGGGACTGACAGCGACGGGGCGCGGTTCAGAGGCGCCGAATTGTGGGGCGCCAGGGGCTGCACCCGCAGATCGGCGCCTCTGAAGCCGAGGCGGCGGCGCGTGGGGTCAGAGGGCGACGGAGGGAGCGACGGAGGCGGCGACGGCGACGATCGGGTCGATCGACTCGTGCTCGCCGATCGAGATCCGCACGCCCGAACCCGGGAAGGCGCGGACGATCAGGCCCGCCTCGTCGAAGGCCGCGGCGACGTCGATCGTGCGCTCGCCCGCGGGCAGCCAGACGAAGTTGCCCTGCGCGTTCGGGACGTCCCAGCCGGCGGCGCGCAGGCGCTCGACGAGAGCGTCGCGCCGGAGTGCGATGTCGCGGACGCGCTCGAGCAGCTCGTCCTCGGCATCCAGGCTCGCGAGCGCCGCCTCTTCGCCGGCGGCGGTGACCGACAGCGGGATGCCGACGCTGCGCGCGGCCGAGAGGATCGCCGGGTCTCCCACGGCGTAGCCGACGCGCAGGCCGGCGAGGCCGTACGCCTTCGAGAACGTGCGCAGCACGACGACGTTCGGATGCCCGGCGGCGAGCACGCTCGCACCGTCGACCGCGTCGGGGTCGGTCGCGAACTCGACATAGGCCTCGTCGAGGACGACGAGCAGGTCGGAGGGGACCCGCGTCAGGAACGCATCGAAACGCTCCTGCGTGACGACGGGTCCGGTCGGATTGTTCGGGCTGCAGACGATCACCATGCGGGTGCGGTCGGTGATCGCCGCCGCCATGGCATCCAGGTCGTGCCCGCCCGCGGCGGCGTTCGGCACCGTGACCGCCGTCGCCCCGGCGATGACCGCGAGGCCCGGGTAGGCCTCGAACGAGCGCCACGAGAAGAGGATCTCGTCACCGGGACCGCTCGTCGCCTGCGCGAGTTGGAACAGGATCGACACCGAACCGGCCGCGATGTGGACGGCGTCGTCGCTCACTCCGAAGCGCTCGGCGAGCCGCGCGCGCAGCCGCGGCGACGACGCGTCGGGGTAGCGGTTGAACGCGATCGCGTTCTGCACCGCGGCGACGACGCTCGGCAGCGGCGGGTACGGGTTCTCGTTGCTGGAGAGCTTGAACGCCTCGGCACCGGCCTGCTTGCCCTGCTTATAGGCGGGCAGAGCGGCGATCTCGGGACGGATGCGGACGGGCGATTCGGTCACGCCCCGAGTTTATGAGGGACGCGGGGACGGGTGCGCGTGACCGGATGCCATTCCCTCCGGCCGGGCACCGTGGAAGACTGGATGGACCATGCGCTTCCTCGTCCGTGTCGCCGTCAACGCCTTCGCGATCTGGGTGGTCACCCTGATCGATTCGCTGCAGGTCGTCGTCACGCCCTTCGCCCCCGGCGAGACGCTCCAGCTCGTGCTGACGCTCCTCGCCGTCGCCGCCGTGTTCGCCCTCGTCAACACGATCATCGGCACGGTCCTCAAGATCGTCGCCTTTCCGCTGTACATCCTGACGCTCGGGCTGATCTCGCTGGTGATCAACGGTCTGCTGCTGTGGATCACCGCCTGGGTGACGCAGTGGTGGGGCTGGGGACTGTCGCTCGGCGACTTCTGGCTCGCGGTGGTCGCCGCCCTCGTGATCTCCCTCATCAACTGGGTGTTCGGCATCATCCTCCGCCCGCAGCGGAGGGACCGACGCTGACCTCCGCCTCCTCGCTGCGGGCCGCCCCGTAGACGACGGCGTCGACCGAGACCGCTGCGGAGAGATCTCCGAGCCGGTCGCGGACACCGTCCATGCGCGGATCACCCGAACGGTCGAGCAGCACCGCGGTATCGCGGTAGGCATCCAGCGCATGCTGACCGATGATTCCCTGCCCGCTGAACGCGGTGCCGGGCGACTCCCGTGATGCGACGAAGCTGCCGACCGCGCCGACCCCTCCGGCGAAGCCCCCCGCCGACAGCGCCGAGACCGGGTCGTCGAGGTGGCGCACCGCGACGCTGAGCGTTCCGTCGCCGACCTCGGCCTGCACCGGATCGCCGAAGGTGATCAGCAACGGCACGTCGTAGACACCCGAGATCGCGGCGTACGAGGCATCCATCGCCCCCTGCGAGTAGCCGACGAGTCCGACCGTGTCGCCCGGCTTCGCGCCGGCATCGGCGAGCGCGCCCGTCAGGGCGTCGAGGGATTCGCCCTGCGAGCGCGTGTAGAGCCCGAGGTTCGAGTCCATGTCCCACACCTCGTCGTCGCGACCGCCGAGAGCCGTGCCGGCGGCGTAGGCGACGTAGCGCCGACCGCCGTCGGGCATGGTGTAGCGCTCGACCCGCACGCGCCCGTCGCCCTGCGGAATCCGGTCGACGGTCTGGGCGAGCGACGTGGGCGCCGTGGTGCGCCCGGCCGAGAGGCGCTGCACGCTCACCGGGTCGGGGTGACCCGTGAGCCGTGTGCCGGACGGCACGGCACCGAGCCCCACAGCGCCGATCACGCCCGTCGCCAGCAGCGCGAGCGCCTCCGCCCCCCACGGCTCCATCGTCCCGGGAACGGTCGGAGCGCGGTACTGGGCGGCGAGGGCCGCCACGGTCTCGGTACGCCACGCGAGCGTCGCGGCCGCCAAGCGCAGCGGCACCGACGGGTCGGCGCTCATGATCGCGATGGCGCGGGAGCGCAGCTGCGCCGCGAGCGCCGTGTCGCCCGCGGACTCGGCGACGGATGCCGCCGACGACAACTCCGCGACGTCGTACGTGTCGGCCATGGAGGAGAGGTCGGACGCCAGCCGCCGGCACCGATCGCCTGCTCCGGCGGCGGCGGTGCTCGGCAGGATCGCCCACGTCGTCGCCCAGACGCCCGCCGCGACGAGAGCGCGGCGGGCCTGTTCGATCGTGTCGCGAACGCCGTCGCACTCCCCCGCGACGATCCGCAGGCGACCTGCAGCGGCACGCAGGGTCTCGGTGTCGACGGCCACGACCCCGCCGCTGCGGATGTCCAGATCCTCGCCCATCTCACCACCACCCCGACAGCGCCAGGGACGCGGCACCGTCCGGTGCCCGGGAAAGGGTGGATGCGGCGGCGGCGAGATCGGCATCCGCCGCGTCGATGAGACGCTCGAGCCGGGCCAGGCTGTCACTCAGCGACGACACGCCCGCCCGATATCCGTCGGTCGCGCGCGCGTGCCAGTCGGTGGCATCCGCCAGCGCTCCGACATCGCCGCGCAACGTCACGGCGTCGTCGCGGGCACGATCGAGCAGCCGCCGAGCGGCGGCGAGAGCGGCGAGTGTCGAAGGGTCGGCGAGGGTCGGCATGATCCGACCCTGCCCCCGTGGAGCGCAGCGATGCGCCCCGAACGACGGATCGGTGGACAGATCGCGCACGAGGCCACCCGGGGAGGGGGCGGTGACCCCGGCGACCGCACCGCACCGGACCGCAATGTCGCCCGCACCTACCCCTTCGGCCCCGACACCGCCAGAATGAGGGAATGCCCCGACGTGCCGAGCCGTTCCGCGTCGCCTTCGTGTGCACCGGGAACATCTGTCGATCGCCGATGGCCGAGATCGTTTTCCGCGGCTTCGCGGAGCGGGCCGGGTTCGGCGCCCTCGTCGCATCGACGAGTTCGGGCACGGGCGATTGGCACGTCGGCGAACGGGCGGATGCCCGCACCATCGACGCTCTGGCGCGCCGCGGCTACGACGGCGCACACCATCGCGCCCGCCAGTTCACGCTCGACGATTTCGACCGCAACGACCTGATCGTCGCGCTGGACCGCTCCCACGAACGCATCCTGACCAGCTGGGCGCGCACGCCCGACGACACCGACAAGCTCGCCCTTCTGCTCTCTTTCGACACGAACGCCGGCGATGTGCTCGACGTGCCCGATCCCTACTACGCGGGGCCGGAGATGTTCGACGAGGTGCTCGCTATGATCGAGAGTGCGAGCCGGGCGCTCTTCCGGCAGCTCGAACCCGCGATCCGCACGACGTCCTGAGCGCCCGATTTTCACCGATCGGAGCCCCGCGCCTTGACCTCTGCCTCTTCCCTGCCGCCGCAGCCCCTCAGCCCGCTCGACGGCCGGTACCGTGCCGCCGTCGCCGGCCTCGCCGACTATCTCTCCGAGGCGGGCCTGAACCGCGCGCGGGTCGAGGTCGAGGTCGAGTGGATCATCACCCTGACCGACCGCGGCCTGTTCGGCTCGACGGCGCTGACGGATGCCCAGAAGGAGAGCCTCCGGGCCCTCTACCGCGACTTCGGGCAGGCCGAGATCGACTGGCTGGCCGCGAAAGAGGCGGTGACCCGTCACGACGTGAAGGCCGTCGAGTACCTGGTGCGCGATCGCTTGTCGACGCTCGGCCTCGGCGCGATCGCCGAACTCACGCACTTCGCGTGCACGAGCGAGGACGTCAACTCCGCGTCGTATGCCCTCACCGTCCAGCGCGCCGTCGAGAACGTCTGGCTGCCGAAGCTGCGCGCCGTGATCGACGCGCTCGGAGACCTCGCGCGAGAGCACCGCGACGCCGCGATGCTCTCGCGCACGCACGGCCAGCCGGCGACCCCGTCGACGATGGGCAAGGAGATCGCGGTCTTCGCGTGGCGGCTCGAGCGCGTCGCCGCGCAGATCGAGAACGGCGAGTACCTCGCGAAGTTCTCCGGTGCCACCGGCACCTGGTCGGCGCACCTCGCCGCCGCCCCCGACGTCGACTGGCCGGCGCTCTCGCGCACGTTCATCGAGGGCCTCGGCATCGACTTCAACGTCCTCACGACGCAGATCGAGTCGCACGACTGGCAGGTGGAGCTCTACGACCGTGCGCGGCACGTCGGTGGCATCCTGCATAACCTCGCCACCGACATCTGGACCTACATCTCGATGGGGTTCTTCGCCCAGATCCCGGTCGCGGGTGCGACCGGCTCGTCGACGATGCCGCACAAGATCAACCCGATCCGGTTCGAGAACGCCGAGGCCAACCTCGAGATCGCCTCAGGGCTCTTCCAGACCCTGGCATCCACCCTCGTCACGAGCCGCATGCAGCGCGACCTCACCGACTCGACGACGCAGCGCAACATCGGCGTCGCGTTCGGGCACTCGCTGCTCGCCCTCGACAACCTGCAGCGCGGGCTGACCGAGATCCTGTTGGCCCGCGACGTGCTGCTGGCCGATCTCGACGCGAACTGGGAGGTGCTGGCCGAGGCGATCCAGACCGTCGTGCGCGCCGAGATCGTCGCCGGCCGTTCGCAGATCACCGACCCGTACGCACTGCTGAAGGACCTCACCCGCGGTCGCCGCGTCGGCCACACCGAGCTCGTCGCCTTCGTCGAGGGACTCGACATCGGCGCCGATGCCAAGGCCCGCCTCATCGCGCTGACGCCGGCGACCTACACGGGCCTCGCCGACGCCCTGGTCGACCAGAGCTGACCATCACCGCCCGGTCGGGCCGCGCGCCGACGCGGTGCGACCGGGCGTGAGCGTCCGTGGGCGCGTGCGCACCTGTGGCGCTCGGCGCTCGGCGCTCGGCAAGAGGCAGCCCGTAGCGGTCAGTGCGAGCCGCCGGATGCCCCCGCGTCGGGCGCCTCGGAGCCGTCGCCCTCGTCGGGCGGAAGCAGCACGGCACGGTCGACGGGGCGCGACACCTGCGCGGGGTCGACCGCGAGCATGAGCAGCGCGATGATCACGAGCGTCGCGATGAACGCGATCCCCGCGACGACCAGCGAGACCACGACGACCTTCATCCGTTCGGCGCCGTCGAGGTCTTGGAAGAAGCCCATCGACATGAGAGTGATGATGCCGGCGAAGGCGGCCGCGGCGAACCCGAACCCGAGCAGCTGGACGGGCTTCATGAGATCGCGGCGGGTGGGGCGATGATCGCTCATGCGGTCTCTCCTGCGGGGTGCGTCGGGGTGTTGTCGGCGCGAGCCGCGTCGACACGGTCAGGGCTCTGCGCGGAGCCGTCGGCGACCGACGGGACGGACGCCTCCCGACGCGGTGAGAAGCCGGCGATGCCGAGGAAGACCGCCACGATCGCCGCGTAGCCGCCGAAGAGGCCGACGCCGATCGTGATGCCGGTGAGGGTGAAAGCGTGGGGTCCCGCCTCGCGGATGACGTACTCGAGGCTGTAGCCCGGGTTGACCAGCAGCAGGCCCACGCCGAGGGCGATCGTGACGGCCCCGATGAGGATGGCGTCGCGCGCGAACGGGTCGCGCCCGCGCCGCGCCCGCAGGCCGGTGACGAGTTCCACGATGCCCGTGACGAAGGCCCAGACGATCACCGCGACGAAGAACAGCGTCGTGGTCCGCAGCGGCGGGATGCCCGTGAGCATCCCCGCGACGAGGGTGAGGGCACCGAGCAGCACCACCGGTCCGCGCGAGCCGGAGGGGTAGACGAGCCACGCGGCGACGAGCAGGACGAGGGCGGTGGCGATCGCGTATCCGCTGAAGACCGCGAGTCCGACGGCCGCGGAGTGATCGGCCGTGAACGTGATCATGATCGCCGCCATGGCCGCCAGCACTGCGCGCGCAAGCTGAAGATGGCGCACCTCGAAGGTGCGGGACGTCGCGTCGGTCACGTGGGGCTCATCCGGGCTGGGAAAAATCGGGACCCTCCCAGTCTAAGTCGTCGCCCCGAACGCTCCGCCGCCTCGAACCTCAGGAGACCGCGCGGCGCACCAGTGCGCGCAGGCGTTCGATCACGCCATCCGTCACCTCGACCACGGCGAAGGACACCGGCCACATCGCGTCGTCGTCGAGCCGCGCATGCTCCGTGAAGCTCACGGTGGGGTAGCGGGTGTCGAACTTCGACGCAGGCTGGACGAACACGACCACCTTGCCGTCGGTCGCGTACGCCGGGAAGCCGTAGAAGGTCTTCGGGTCGAGCGCGGGTGCCTCGTCGGAGACGATCCGATGCACGGCCCGGGCGAGTTCGCCGTCGATGCCGGTCAGAGCCTCGATCGCCTCACCGCACGCCTCGAGCTCTTTCGCGAGCCGGGCCGCGCCCTTCAGCCCCTTGGTCGATCGCAGCTCTTCGGCACGCTGTGCCATCGCGGCGCGCTCGTCGGCGCTGAAGCCGCTGTGCGTCTCGGTCATCGTCGTCCGCCTTCCTCGTTCCCTGTCGTCGCGTCGGCCGCTCGGATCGCCTCGACGGCCAGCAGCACCGCGAGCGTGCGCTCCTGGTCGGGCGATGCATCGGCCTCGCCGCGGACGAGCTCGGCGAACCGGGCCGCTTCGTACCGCATGTTGTTCTCGGCCCCGTCCACGCGGTACGTCTGCGCCTCGGCGCCCCGCAGCGCCACGACGACCTCGCGGGGTGCGGTGATCTCGTCGATCTCGATCGTGCCGAGCTCGCCCTGGATCTCGTTCGGTCGACGCGAGACGCCGATCTTCGAGAAGGAGACCTGTGCGACGTGATCGGGGTAAGAGAGCACGGCGGCGCCCGCGCCGTCGGCGCCGGTCGCAACCGTGACGGTCGATCCGGTGATCGACGAGGGCGCACCGAAGAGATGGATGAGCGCGCTCAGCGGGTAGACGCCCAGGTCGAACAGTGCCCCGCCCGCGAGCGCCGGGTCGAAGATGTTCGGGGTCTCGCCGCGCAGCACGAGGTCGTAGCGCGCCGAGTACTGCGACTGTCCGAACGAGACGAGACGCACCCGGCCGATCTGCGGCAGCAGGTCGGCGACGAGAGCCATCCCCGGATCGTAGACGTTGCGCATGCCCTCGAACACCACGACGCCCCGCGCCCGGGCGGCCGCGACGAGGTCGGCGAATTCGGCCGCGGTGGGGGTCGCGGGCTTCTCGAGGAACACGTGCACACCCGCGGCGATCGCGGCGTGCGCCTGCGCGGCGTGGGCGCCGTTGGGCGAGCCGATGTAGACGGCGTCGACCGTGCCCGAGCGCAGCAGGCTCTCGAGATCGTCGGTCGCGTTCGCGACGCCGAGGCGGTCGGCGAAGGCGCGACCGCGCTCGATGTCGCGCGAGAAGACGACGTCGATGCGGATGCCCTCGGTTGCGGCCACCGCTGCGGCGAACCGCTCGGTGATGGTGCTCGTCCCGATGGTGGCGAGTCTGATCATGTCGTCCGTTCGAGGAGTGGTCGCGCGCGGGCGGCGGGCGGGGTCAGGCATCCCCCTGCAAGAAGGCGATGCCCTCCTGCCGGAACACCCGCGATCCGGGGGCGTTGAAGTGGTGCCGGTCGGGGATCTCCACGAAACGACCCTGCGGACAGGCCTCGGCGAGTGCGCGCGAGCCCTCGATGATCGCGTCGAGGGTTCCGGTCGCGAAGAGCACGGGCTGCTCCGGCGCGTGCGTGGGATCGGGGTCGATGGTCTTCGACTCGCGCATGCCGTTCGCGATCGCGAGCAGCGCACGCAGATCGTTCCCCGGAACGCGCTCGGTCAGCTGGATGTAGTTCTGCGTCACGCGGTCCTCGACCGGCGTGCCGTGCTCGATGAGCGCCTGCACCTGGCCGATGTCGAGTCTCGCGAGCGGGATGCCGTCGGGCACACCGCCGAGGACGGCGCGAGGGATCCGTCCGGCGATGTCCTGCAGCACCTCCCACCCGACGCGAGCACCCAGGGAGTAGCCGACGTAGACGGCGTCGTCGACGAGATAGGTGTCGAGCACCGTCTCGACGTCGCGGGCCATCTGACGGAGGTCGTAGTCGCTCGAGTTGTGCGGCTTGTCGCTCGCACCGTGCCCGCGCTGATCGATTCCGATCACCCGGAATCCGCTGCGCAGCAGATCGCGCACCCACCCGGTGGCGACCCAGTTGTCTTTGGTGCTCGACGCGAACCCGTGCACGACGACGGCGACCGGGTCGCTCTCATCGCCCCACGAATACGTCGCGATGCGCAGGCCGTCGCCGACCATGATGAACTGCGGATCGGGCATCTCCGTGAGCCCGGCGACGGCGGGTGCCGTGGCGGCGTCAGTCGACGACACGGATCTCCTTCCAGAAGGCGACATAGTCCGAGAAGTCCGCACCGACCCGTTCGATGCCCGAGGCATACGGGTGCGGGTAGCTCCACGCCCGATCGGCGAGCTCGGTGCCGTCGACCGTCACGGTGAAGTACTGGCACTCCCCCTTCCAGGGGCACGTGTACGGAGTCGGACTGTCGCGAAGGTACTCGCGTCGCACACTCGACGGCGGGAAGTACCAGTTCCCCTCGATCGAGATGAGCTCTTCGCGCGGAGCCTCCGCGATCACGGTGTCATCCAGTACGGCTTTCACGATCGTCTCCTCGTCCACGGACCGCTCAGCGACGCCGAGCGACCAGGCCAGGCTACTCCGGGTGCCGACCTCGGGGGCCCTCCCCCGCGCTCCGATGCGAGCGCTCGGTACTCGGCGCGGCACCCTGGCCGGTGCTCGGCGCGGTGCCCTGGCGGGTGCTCGGTGCACGCCGTGTGGCATCCTTCGCCCGGCGGCGCGAACGCCACGCCGGCCCGGACTCGCCGCGGTCGGCCACCACGCCGATGGGGGCGGTGACGACGGCATCCACCACCATCGACCCGTCCGTCGGTCCGATGACCGGGATCGCGGTCGTTGAGGTCACCTCGAGCGGATCGACCGGCATGCGCTCGAGCGCGCGATGCGCCCGGATGTACGCGGGCACGAGGATCAGGCAGGCGCCGACCCAGGCGAGCGGGTTCGACCAGACGACACCGGCGAAGCCCCAGAGGTGGCCGAGCACGACCGCCGCACCGACGCGCATGACGAGCTCGACGATGCCGGTCACGGTCGGGATCACCGTCGACCCCAGGCCCTGCAGCGTGCCGCGCAGGATGAACAGGACGGCGAGCGCCACGTAGCTGGCGCCGTTGATGAGCAGCATGAACGCCGCGAGGTCGACCACCTCGGGCGCGCCGTCGCCGACGAACAGGCGCACGAGCGTCGCGCCGCAGGTGATCAGCAGGACGCCGAGGACGACCGCGGATGCCACGGCGAGAACGAGTCCCTGCACGACGCCCCGCCGGATGCGGTCGGGTCGGCGGGCGCCGAGATTCTGCGCCGCGTACATCGAGGCGGCGAGCCCGAGCGACTGCAGCAGGGCGACCGCGAGGCCGTCGACCCGCGAGGCCGCGGTGTAGGCGGCCACGGCATCCGCACCGAGCGTGTTCAGGGCGACCTGCACGGCGAGCGCGCCGATCGCGATGATCGAGGCCTGGAAGCCCATCGGCAGGCCGAGACGCAGGTGCTCGGCGAGGTCGGCACGGGACACACGCCAGTCGGCGCGGCGCACGTGCAGCACGGGTACCCGGCGACGCACGTACTCGAGGCACAGCAGCACCGACACGGCCTGCGCGACGACGGTCGCGAGTGCCGCTCCGGCCACGCCCCAGCCGAGGGGGCCGACCATCACGATGACGAGGCCGACGTTGAGTGCGCAGGCGATCGTGAGGAACACCAGCGGCGTCTTCGAGTCGCCGATCGCGCGGATGATCGAGGCGAGGTAGTTGAACGCCATGATCGCGGCCGTGCCGAGAAAGCTGATCTGGGCGAACACCGTCGCCTGCTCGATGAGCGCGGCCGGCGTCTGCATCAGCACGAGAGCCGGGTGCACGAGCAGGGGCGCGGCGACCGTGAGGATCACGGTGGTCAGGGCGGTCAGCACCGTGCCAGTAGCGACCGATCGGCGCACCGCTGCGACGTCCCGTGCCCCGAACGCCTGGGCCGTCGGGATCGCGAATCCGCTCGTCAGACCCCAGGCGAACCCGAGCAGCAGGAACAGCAGCCCGCCGGTCGCGCCGACCGCGGCGAGCGCATCGACGCCGAGGTGACGACCGACCACGATCGCGTCGACGAACTGGTAGAGCTGCTGAACGACGTTGCCGATCAGCAGGGGCACCGAGAACGCGAGGATCACGCGCCACGGGCTGCCGGTGGTGAGGGTGCGGGACATGGTTGCTCTGGGGAGGACGACGAACGGCGCCCCGATCGGAGCGCCACGCCCTCACCCTATCGAATCGATTCGACGCATCGCAAGTCGCGCCGTGTGCGTGCCTGCGCGTGCGATCGCGCACCGGCACCCTGCGCGTGCGCCTGCTGTCGCGCAGCGGCCGCGGGGCGCGGGGCGTCGCGCCGAGACCGTGATCGCGCGTCGAGACCCCGGGTACGAGTCACGGTCTCGACGCGAAACCTCGGTTTCGGCGCGGCCGGTACTGTGGCACGCATGTCCGTAGGTCTCCTCGCCGTCGTCGACGACATCCTGAGCGCCGCACTCAAGGCATCCGCCAAGTCCGCCGGCGTCGTGATCGACGACGCGGCGGTCACGCCCCAGTACGTGCAGGGGCTGAGCCCCGCGCGCGAGCTGCCGGTCGTCGGGCGGATTGCGCTGGGGTCGCTCGCGAACAAATTCCTGATCATCATCCCGGTGGCGATGCTTCTCACGGCCTTCGCGCCGTGGGTGCTGCCCTGGCTGCTGATCGTCGGCGGCGCGTACCTCTGCTTCGAGGGCGCCGAAAAGGTGCTGGAGTGGTTCGGCTTCCACCACGGCGGGGAGGAGGACGAGGGCGGACGCGACGAGAAGCGCCTCGTCCTGGGCGCGGTGCGCACCGACCTCATCCTGTCGACCGAGATCATGCTGATCGGACTGTCGAACATCGATGAAGGTCTGGACTTCTGGCCGCGGCTGGCCGTGCTCGCCGTGATCGCCCTCGCGATGACCGGTGTCGTCTACGGCGCGGTCGCCCTCCTGGTGAAGATCGACGACATCGGGCTGCGGATGGCGAAGAATCCGTCGGCGCGGGTGCGCCACACCGGCATGCGGATCGTGCGGTCGATGCCGGCGGTGTTCCGGGTGATCTCGATCATCGGCACGGTCGCGATGCTGTGGGTCGGCGGGCACCTCGTGCTGGCGAACCTCGGCGAGGTCGGATGGCACGCGCCCCTGGACCTGCTGCACGCCGTCGAGCACGCGCTCGAGCCCGCCGGAGCCGTGGTCGTCTGGCTCGGCGAGACAGCCGTCTCCGCTGTCGCCGGGCTCGCCCTGGGGCTCGTGATCGTGGGGATCACGCTCGTGATCGGCAAGGCCTTCGGCAAGAGCCTCAGCTTCAACGAGGGCCATCGGGCGCCCGTCGCGGTCGCTGAGCCGCACGACGAGACCGACTGACCCCCGGCATCCGTCCGCGCGCGGCTCACGGAATCCATCCCTCACGCTCTCGCCAGGCAGACCCTTCGCGCGCCGGTTCGGGGTCTCGTGTGGTCGCTCACCTCTACGGCCAGCGACCCCTCGCGACCCCGAAGTCATCACCACCAGGCCACACGCGACCCGAAACCGCGCCAACCGGGCACGGGCACGGCACGGGGGCACGCGACCGCGTGAACGTGCGGGACCTCAGTCGAGGGTGAGGCGGATGCCCCCGTCGCCGTCGTCCTGGACATGGATGGCCGTGGCATCCGGCACCGTCCAGGTCGGGCCGGCGGCTGCGGCGTGCGGTCCGATGCCGATCACGCGCATGCCCGCAGCGAGGCCGGCGGCGATGCCGTTGGCCGAGTCCTCGACGACGATCGCGTCCGCGGGCTCGACTCCGAGTCGACGGGCGGCGGCGAGGAACCCCTCGGGGTCGGGCTTGCTGCGCACGACGTCCTCGGCGGTGACGGCGACGGCGGGCATGCGGATGCCGGCGGCCTCCATCCTCGCGTCGGCCAGCGCCCGGGTCGCCGAGGTCACCAGGGCGTGCGGCAGCGTCTTGAGTCCCTCGAGCAGGGCCCCCGCTCCGGCGATCGCCACGACGCCCTCGGTCTGAGCGGTCTCGGCGGCGAGCAGCTCACGGTTCTCGGCGATAGTGACCTCGGGCGGCCGGTCCGGCAGCAGCAGAGCCATCGACTCCTGGCCCTGGCGCCCGTGGATGATCGAGAGCGTGTACGCCGGATCGATGCCGTGGTCGATCGACCACTGCGTCCAGAGCCGCTCGACGACGGCGTGCGAGTCGACGAGCGTCCCGTCCATGTCGAGCAGCAGCGCGGATGACCGCGCGAGGCGTCGCGTGACGACGGAGGGAACCCGGAGCACCTCCCACCCGCCGCCGATCGGCGGGATGTGCCATCCCGCCCGCAGCGAACCGTCCGCCTCGCGGATCACGATCACCCGGTGCGGCGACGTGGTGTCGACGACGTGGACGAGGACGGAGCCGTCGGAGCGCTGCTCACCTCGAGCGGCCAGTCGCAGGTCATCCGCCGCCGGGTCGGCGACGGCTTCGGGCCTCGAGCTGGGTGCTGAGAGCGCATCGCCGCGCGAGAGCCGGGCTGCGGTCCAGGCATCCGACACCGGCAGCGTGCCGACGCCCGGCAGCGCTAGCGTCCAGCCATCGCCCGCATCGCTGAGCATGAGGCCGTCGGCCTCGAAGGATGCCTCGGTCATGATCGTCAGGCGCTCGCGAGACGACCAGGTGTCGGGCGCCGGATCGCCGGCGGCTGGCAGCTCAGAGGCATATATGCCCTCCGAGGCATCCGCCGCCTCGCCGGCGACCGATGCGACTCCGACGGCGTCGACGAAGGCCCAGAACGCCCGCAGGGTGGCCTGGGTGTCGAGCGTCGCCCCCTGATAGGCGATCGTGAGATCGAGCTCGGGGACCACCAGGGCGAACTGCCCGGCGGCTCCGTCGAGGCGGAAGCCGTGGCGGCTGCGCCACACCTGGTAGCCATATCCGAGGGCCCAATCGTTCACCTCGCCGGCGGCGGCAACGGGTCCGTCGAAGGCCGCGGTGTTCGACCACGGCCGAGTCATCTCCTCGATGAACCAGTCGGAGGCGACCTGGGTGCCACGGAAGACACCACCGGCGCCGAGCATCGTCGCGGTTCGGGTGAGGTCGTCGACGGTGAGGTGGAACCCCGACGCCCCGGTCTGTATGCCATCGACGGAATCCATCCATCGCTCGCCGATTCCGAGGGGGTCGAGAAGCCGCGGGCGCAGATAGTCGGTCATTCTCTCGCCGGTGACGGCCGTGACGATGGCGGAGAGCGCGTGGCTGGCCGGAGAGTTGTAGGCGAAGAACGTTCCCGGCGCATGCGACGGCCCGGTGGCGAGCAGTCGCGCGGGGTCCATGCCGATCGCCTCGATCTGCGCACCCGTGTGGCCGGTGTTCATCGTCAGCAGGTGACGCACCGTGATCCCGTGCGGATCCGGCAGGCCCAGCAGCATGCCCGCCGAGTCGTCGAGTCTCAGCCGTCGCTCGTCGGCGAGGTAGCCGATCGCGAGGGCCGTGTAGGTCTTGGACGCCGAGTAGACGAGCGCGGGGCGGTCGAGCGCGTACGGCGCCCAGGCCGTCTCGAAGGCGACATCACCGCCGCGCGCGATGAGCAGCGCATGCGGGTCGAGGCTTTCTTCGGCGAGCCGATCGGCGAGCGCGAGCAGTGCGGCCTGCGGGATGCCGAGCGCAGCGGGATCGCGCCGCATGAGCGGGGAGCGCGGACGGGGGCGGGGGGACTGCGGCGAGGGAGTCATCTCCTCCAGCCTAGGTTTGCGAGGCTTCGGCGGGGCCGACGACCTCCGACAGGCACCGACAGGAGCCGGCGCGGGTGACGCGTCGCGGGCCGGTGATAGCGTGCCAGGGTGTCCGACGATCTCGATTCCCCCACCGACGGCATCACCGCAAAGGGTCCGACGGCTCCCGCTTCCCCGTCCTCGGGCGAGCGCGAGATCCACGTCTCGGCAGCGCGCATCCTGGACGCATCGGGGCGCCTCCTGCTCGTCCGCAAGGCCGGGACGACGGCGTTCATGCAGCCCGGGGGCAAGCCCGAGCCCGGCGAGACGCCCCTGCAGACTCTCGTGCGTGAGTTGCACGAGGAGCTCGGTCTGCGCATCGACCCGGATACGGCGGAACCGCTCGGGCGTTACCGTGCAGCAGCCGCCAACGAGGCGGGCTTCGCTGTCGTCGCCGACGTGTTCCGCGTCGACATCGGTGACCAGGAGCCCGTGATCGACGCCGAGATCGAAGAGCTCCGCTGGGTGACTCGCGCCGAGGCGTCCGACCTCGAGGTCGCCCCGCTCGCGGCGACGTACTTCCTGCCCGAGCGCTGATGCACCGGATCGGGCCACCGAGCGCTGAGCCGCGGGATCAGGCCCGCCGAGCGCTCACCAGGCGCCCTTGCGGTAGTCCTTGAGGAAGATGCCGAAGAGGTCTTCGCCGGCCTCGCCTCGGACGACCGGGTCGTACACGCGCGCGGCACCGTCGACGAGGTCGAGCGGTGCGTGGAACCCCTCTTCCGCGAGTCGGACCTTCGTGTAGTGCGGGCGCTCGTCGGTGATCCAGCCGGTGTCGACGGCCGTCATCAGGATGCGGTCGGTCTCGAACATCTCGCGGGCGCTCGTGCGGGTGAGCATGTTCAGCGCGGCCTTGGCCATGTTGGTGTGCGGATGCCCGGGCCCCTTGTACCCGCGACCGAAGACCCCCTCCATCGCGGATACGTTGACGATGTACTTCCGCCGCGCAGGCGACGCCGCCATCGCGGGGCGCAGGCGTGAGACGAGCAAGAACGGCGCCGTCATGTTGGCCAGCTGCACCTCGAGCATCTCGAGCGGCTCGACCTGGTCGACCGATTGCGTCCAGCTGTTGATGTGGTTCTCGTCGGGCACGAGACCGCCGGCGTCGATCGCGGTGCCCGCGGCGAGCCGCTCGAGCGACGATGACCCGGCGGCCATGGCCTCGGCCGTCAGCTCGTCGGCCGTCCGTGCGGCCGCGGCGAGGATCGGATGGCTCGACACCGACTGCGCCAGGGCCAGCGGGTGGGCGTCGTTCGTGTGACCGAACGTGAGCAGCTCGGGGAGCGGCCCGTTCGGCAGCGGAGCGAGCTCGGCGTCGACGAGCGGCTTGTAGGCGCCGGCAGAGCGGCGGACCGTCTGGGCGGCGTTGTTGATGAGGATGTCGAGGGGACCGTCGGCGGCCACGGCATCCGCGAGCCCGATCACCTGCGCGGGGTCGCGCAGGTCGATGCCGACGATCTTGAGGCGGTGGATCCAGTCCGCGCTGTCGGGCAGAGCCGAGAACCGTCGCACCGCGTCGCGGGGGAACCGGGTCGTGATCGTGGTGTGCGCCCCGTCGCGCAGCAGTCGCAGCGCGATGTACATGCCGATCTTGGCACGTCCTCCGGTGAGCAGTGCCCGCCGACCGGTGAGGTCGGTGCGCGCGTCGCGCTTGGCGTGACTCATCGCCGCGCAGTCGGGGCACAGCTGGTGGTAGAACGCGTCGACGGTCGTGTAGAGCTCTTTGCAGATGTAGCAGGCGCGCGGCTTGATGAGCTCGCCGGCGGTCGGCGCGGCGGTGCGCGCAGCGAGCGGGATGCCTCGGGTCTCGTCGTCGATGCGGTCCGGTGCTCCGGTGGCGGTCGCGGCGACGACCGCCCGGTCGGCGTCGGCGATGCGCTGCCGCTTCTCCCGGCGGGACTGCCGCTTCACGTCCTTGTAGAGCTTGCCGGTCTGCCGGCGGAGGGCGATGTAGGCCGGATCGTCGTGGTCGAGGTCGGCGGCCGCCGCGATGACGCGGAGCGCGATCTCGAGGTCGGTGGGGTCGATCGAGACGGCGGCATCGGCGGGTGCGTCGATACCGAACGAGCGCGACGAGGCGGGCTCCGGGCCGTCGGAAGCGGGGTCGGGCGTGGTTTCGAGCACAGGAGAGTGTACCGAGCGGGCCTGGACGGATGCCGGTGACGTACGCTCGTGCCGTGGTGGAGTCAGCGCGGTTCGAACTCGACGGTCGGCGGGTCACCGGCATCGCATCGTTCTACGACGAGCTCAATCGCGCGCTCATGCCGAACGAGGAATGGACGCTCGGCGCCAGCCTCGACGCCCTCGACGATCTCCTCTACGGCGGCATCGGCGAACTCGCCGAGGTGACGTCGCCGATCATCGTGATGAGGCATCACGAGCGGGTGCGAGAGGCCCTCGGCGTCGCCGCGACCCGCGCCTACTATCTGCAGAAGCTCTCGCACCCCGAGGTGTTCCACGTGGAACGCTTCCGCCGCCAGCTCGCCGAACTCGATGCCGGCCGAGGGCCGACGTACTTCGACACGGTGTGCGAGGTCTTCGCCGGACATCCGAACGTGCGCCTCGTCCTGGACTGAGCGCTACTGTTCTGCGCATGACCTCTCCTGCACGCGCCGTCGCGCGGTTGCGCCTCGTGCCGATGCAGCCGCGCGATCCGCACGAGCCGCACCGCGCGGCATCCACACTCGAGCTCTTCTTCGACCTCGTCTTCGTCGTCGCCGTCAGCACGGCGGCGGTGCAGCTGCACCACGCCCTCACCGAGGGTCACGTCGTCCACGGCATCGGCATGTTCGCGATCGCGTTCTTCGCGATCTGGTGGGCATGGATGAACTTCACGTGGTTCGCCACGTCGTTCGACACCGACGACTGGCTCTACCGGCTGCTCACCATCGTGCAGATGAGCGGCGTGCTGGTGCTCGCGGCAGGCATCCCGCCCATGTTCGAGGACGACTTCCGCATCGCGGTCGCGGGCTACATCGTGATGCGCCTCGCGATGGTGGCGCAGTGGCTGCGAGCCTCACGGCATGCCGGTGCGCTCCGCTCGACGGCGCTTCGCTACGCGGGTGGGATCGCGCTCGCCCAGGTGCTGTGGATCGTGGCGCTGTTCCTGCCGAGAGAAGCGCTCCTCGTCGCGATCATCGTGCTCGTGTGCGCCGAGCTCGCGGTGCCCGTCATCGCGGAGAGTGCCCGCACGACGCCGTGGCATCCGCACCACATCACGGAACGGTACGGCCTGTTCACCCTCATCGTCCTGGGCGAGAGCCTGCTCACGTCGGCCAACGCGATCATCGAGGCCCTCCACGACACCGAGAACGTCACGCCCCTCATCGGCGTGGCCGCCCTGACGCTCATCGTCACGGCGTCGCTGTGGTGGATCTACTTCTGGCCGCCGCACCACTCGGCGATCCGGGGGCTGCGCAACTCGCTCGGGTACGGCTACGGTCACTACGTGATCCTCGCAGCGGCGGCGGCGTTCTCGGCGGGGATCGAGGTCGAGATCGACGTGCTGCAGGGCAAGAGCCACCTGCACGCGCCGTGGGCGTCGTTCGCGTATACCGTGCCGATCGCGGTGTTCATCCTCGGCGTCTGGCTCGTGGCCATCCGCCGTCGCGCCGATCGGATCGTCAACGCCGTCGTTCCCCTCGGCGCGATGCTCGTGCTGATCGACCCGCTGATCCCTGTGCCGATCGCCCTGACAGCGGTGATCCTCGTCGCCGTCGTCGCTGTGCTGGTGTGGCGGACGCCGAAGAGCACGACGGCGAACACCCCGGAGGTCGGCGCCGAGGACTGAGAGTTCCCTGCTCGCGGCGTGCCGCGCGCAGGGAACTCTCACACGTCGAGCGCCGTCGGCAGGATCACGAGGTCGCGGACGGTGACCCCCGCAGGGCGCGTGACCATGAACAGCACCGCCTCGGCGACCTCGTCCGCGGCCATGACCGCACCCTTCTCCACGGCCGCGCGCAGCTCGGCCGGCGACCAGTCCCCGAGAAGCGGCGTCAGCACGGGGCCGGGCGCGACGTTCCCGACGCGCACTCCCTGGGGTGCGACCTGCCGGCGGAGCGCGTGCACGAACGAGGTGACGGCGAACTTGGATGCCGTGTACACCGGCTCGCCCACGATCGGAACGACGCCGGCGACTGAGCTCGTCATGACGATGTCGCCCGTTCCCTGGGCGATGAGGTGAGGGAGCACGGCTCGCACCGAGCGGAAGGCTGCGCTGACATTGAGGTTCAGCACGACCTCCCACGCGTCGGGGTCGCCCTCGGCGATCGACCCGCCGACGTAGGCGCCGGCGTTGGCGTGGAAGATGTCGAGGCCGCCGGCCACCGAGAGGATGCCCTCGAGCAGAGAATCGACCTGCGTCCCGTCGAGGAGGTCCACGCAGAGCGAGAACGCACCGTCGCCCAGCTGCGCACACGCCTCGGCGAGCGCGTCTTCCGCGCGGTCGATCAGCACTACCGTCGCGCCCGCCCGATGCAGTCGTCGCGCGCATGCCAGACCGATGCCCGACGCCGCGCCGGTGACCGCGGCGACCCTGCCGGTCAGCGATTCGGGCATCAGACGCCGACGCGCGCGAACGCGTCGGTCGAGATCCCCTCGTCGAGCACGACCCTCGCCCACTCCCGCGCGGAGTGCAACGAGTGGTCGCGGTAGTTGCCGCATTCGACCGCCGAGACCGCGGGGACATCGGTCTCGACCGCGTCATCGGCGATGAAGCGCAGGCTGCCGGTCAGCGCGGCGACGACGTCGGGAACGGCGGGCTCGCCCCACATCAGAAGATGGAACCCGGTGCGGCATCCGAACGGGGAGATGTCGATGACGCCGTCGATGCGGTCGCGCAACAGCCCGGCCAGCAGGTGCTCGATCGTGTGCACCGCAGCGGTGGGCATCTCGCGGACATTCGGCTGCGTGAAGCGCACGTCGAAGTTCGTGATCGCGTCGCCATGGGGGCCGCGCTCGACCCCGATACGCCGGACGTACGGAGCAAGAACCGCCGTGTGGTCGAGCGTGAAGCTCTCGATCTCTGCCATCATTTCCTCCTCACTGTCTGAGGGTGGCGGCGCACAGGGGTCGGCGCCGTGCCACCACGGTATCCAGCGCGGGCCGCCGACCGAGAGGCCGATCGTCACACTCGGCAACAGAGAGCGACAGAAGGTGACAGGGCGCAACAGAGAGCACACGTGACGGTGCGGGGCGCCGGTCGTCCGGCACCCCGCACCGTCACGTGCGACAAGTCGTCGTTCCCGTACGACTCACTCCTTCGTGCGGAGAGCCTCGGCCGACGCGCGTGCCGCGACGACCGGGTGGATGCCCGTGAAGCCCTCGCGCTCGCGGGCGGCGGCGTAGATCTTGCCGCGCGCGGCGTACCACCCGATGATGAGCGCCGGGATCAGCACGACGAGGGACGCCAGCACCCAGCGCCCTGTGTCGGAGAAGCCCATCGTGACCAGGACGAACGCCAGGAAAGCGAGCGTGAGGTACGACGTGTAGGGCGCGCCGAAGAGACGGAACGACGGGCGCGTGAGGTGGCCCTCCTTCGCCCACTTCACCAGCTTGAGCTGGCAGAGGATGATCGTCGCCCAGCCGCCGATGATGCCGAGCGCCGACACCTCGAGCACGATCTCGAACGCCTGCGAGGGCCACAGCGCGTTGATCCCGACACCGGCGAGCGTGATGATCGCCGTCAGCAGGATGCCGCCGTACGGGACGCCGTTCTTGCTCATCCGCGCCGTGAACGACGGCGCGGAGCCGTTCACCGACATCGAGCGGAGGATGCGGCCGGTGGAGTACAGGCCGGCGTTGAGCGACGAGAGCGCGGCGGTCAGGACGACGAAATTCATGACCGACCCTGCGATGGCGCCGGTCTCGGGCGAACCGATGTGGGAGAAGAAGGTCACGAACGGTGACTGGCCCGCCTCGTAGGTGCTGAACGGCAGCAGCAGCGACAGCAGCAGGATCGATCCGACGTAGAAGACGGCGATGCGGATGACGACGGTGTTGATCGCCTTCGGCATGACCTTCTCGGGATGTGCAGTCTCACCTGCCGCGGTTCCGACCAGCTCGATGGCCGCGTAGGCGAACACGACGCCCGAGATCGCGAGGAGCGGGGCGACGAACCCCATCGGGAAGAGGCCGCCGTCGTCGGCGAAGACGCTGAACCCGGTGGCACCGACATCCGTGGCACCGCCGAAGATGAGGAAGCAGGTGCCCACGATGAGGAAGATGACGAGGGCCGCGACCTTGATGAGCGCGAACCAGAACTCCATCTCACCGAACAGCTTCAGGCTGACGAGGTTGAGCGAGAGCACCACGACGAGGGCGACGAGGGCGATGAGCCACTGGGGGATCTCTTGCAGCGGCTGCCAGTACTGCGCCCAGAACTTCACGTACAGAGCGACGGCGGTGACGTCGACGATCGAGGTCATCGCCCAGTTGAGGAAGTACATCCACCCCGCGCCGAAGGCGAGCTTCTCGCCGTAGAACTCGCGGGCGGACGAGACGAACGAGCCCGACGACGGGCGGTGCAGGACGAGCTCGCCGAGCGCGCGGAGGATCAGGAACGCGAAGAAGCCGCAGACGGCGTATACGAGGATCAGCGCCGGACCGCTCGAGGCGAGACGGCCGCCGGCGCCCATGAACAGGCCGGTGCCGATCGCGCCGCCGATGGCGATCATCTGGATCTGACGCGGTTTGAGGGTCTTGTGATAGCCGGCATCCTCACTCGAGAAGTCCTGTACGGCTTCGGTGCGGTCGGCGGAGAGTTCGCGCGCGCTCTCGCGGCGGTCTGCGGGATCCATCCCGGGGGTGGAGCTGGCGGTGTCAGTCATGACGGGGGCCTTCCGGGGCGTGGTGCAAGGAAACCCTTCGACGAACGGCGACGCCGTCAGCGCCGTTCGTCGAGCACGGTGATGCCGAGCAGGACCTCCTTCACCTGGTCGAGGTGGAAAGCCATGCTGTCCTCCGCCTCGGCGACCGATCCTCGCGCGATCGCGGCGATGATCGCGCGATGCTCGCTGTCGGACCGGACACGTCGACCGGGCGTGAGGTTGATCACGCTGGACTGGTGCACGAGCGCGGATCGGATGTGCTCGAGCACGTCTCCGAAGACCGGGTTGCCGGATGCCGCGGCGATGGCGGCGTGGAGCTCGGAATCCAGCTCCACCCAGCTCTGCGGGTCCTGCTCGGCTTCCATCCGCTCCTGCAGGTCTTGCAGCAGTCCGATCTGCTCCTCGGTGCGACGGACGGCGGCAAGGCCCGCCGATGCGACCTCGATGTGCGGTCGCGCCTCCATGAGGTGGGCCGCCGAGTACTCGCCGAACGTCAGCTCGCGGGCCGGCTCGGCCGCCGCGACGAACGTGCCGCGCCCTGTGCGCGTGACCGTCATCCCCTGGGTCTCGAGCACCCGGAGCACCTCGCGGACCACGGTGCGCGAGACGCCGTACCGGGCAGCCAGCGCCTGCTCGGACGGCAGCCGGTCGCCGACCCGGACCACGCCGGACTCGATCGCCTCGCGCAGATCGCGCAGAACGTACTCGACCGCGCCCACACGCGCGCCCGCAGGGCGGGCGGTCCAGCTGTCTGACAGGTCACTCATGCGCCCATCGTGAAGGGGCGATGTTTCGGGCCGATGTCACCCGTGCGCAGAGTGCGTGACGGTGGGCTATGCGACCCACCGACGCGTCAGTGAGCGCGGATGAGCTCCACCCCTGCCGCGGTCAGCTCGCGCGCGGTGGCATCCTCGTCGGGCACGTCGGTGACGACGCGGGTCACCTCGGTGAGAGGGAGGACGAGGTAACGGGATGCCGCGCCGATCTTCTCGCTGCTGCCCAGGACGACAGTGTCGGCGGCGCGCGCGGCGAGCGCGCGTTTCATCGCCGCCTCATCGGCATCGCCGGTCGTCACCCCCGCGGTGGGGTGGATGCCGGTCACCCCGAGGAAGAACAGATCCGCGCTGATTCTTCCGGCAGCCTCGACGGCGGCCGCTCCGCACGCGACGGCGGAGTGCTTGAAGAGCTGGCCGCCGATGAGGAAGACCTCGGCCTCGTGCTCGAGCAAGGCGGCGGCGATCGTCGGACTGTGCGTGATGATCGTGCACGCAAAGGTGCGCGGCAGCGCCGACACCATCGCGAGAGTCGTGGTTCCGCCGTCGAGGATCACCGTCGATCCGGGCTCGATGAGGGTGACGGCGGTGGCGGCGACGCTCTGCTTGCTCTCGGGAGCGACAGCGGCGCGCGCCGCGTAGTCCGCGATGGCGGGCGACGCGGGGAGCGCTCCGCCGTAGACCCGGAGTGCGAGTCCTTGGGCGTCGAGCTCGCGCAGGTCGCGTCGAATGCTGTCCTCCGAGATCCCCAGCTCGGCGGCGATCTCTTTCGCCACGATCCGGCCGTCGATGCGGAGGCGTTCCAGAAGCAGTTCCTTGCGCGAGGCAGCGAGCATTCACGTTTCCTTCTGTTTTTGCACGTTGTTGCGATATTGTTCCGAGTATGACCAAGCCTATGTTGATCCTGATCGCCGGACCCTACGCATCCGGCACAAACGGGAACCCTGACCTGATGGCCCAGAACCTGAAGCGGCTGGAGGAGGCGGCCTGGCCGATCTTCCAGGCGGGGCATGTGCCCATGATCGGCGAATGGGTCGCCCTGCCGGTGCTCTCCAGCGCCGGTGCGAGCGGCCCGAGCGATCCCCTGGCAGCCGACGTCATGTATCCGACCGCGGAACGCCTTCTGCAGCATTGCGACGCCGTGCTGCGCCTTCCGGGCGACTCGCGCGGGGCCGATCAGGACGTCGCCATCGCCCGAGGGCGCGGCATCCCCGTCTACTTCTCGCTCGACGAGGTTCCGGTCACCGCGTCCGCGTAAGAGCAAGGGTGAGGCGGGGCCGGATGCCCCGCCTCACCTCGCGGGGTCCGCGAGCTGCTTCCTGCGCGTGGAGATCGCGACCGATCCGGTGCTGCACGCGACCGAGACCGCGACGATTCCCGACGTGGCGGCGATGACTCCCCCGGGCGCGCCGGCGAGAGCGGCCAGGATCGCCCATACGATCAGTGCCAGCACCGCGAGCACGCTTCCGATCACCAGCCATATGGCACCCCTGCGCAGGCGTTCCGCGTCACGAGTGGCGGGTGCGGTCTGCGCCGATGTCTGTGGGATGCCTGTGCTCACCCTTCGACGGTATCGACGACGCTCAGCCGGCACCTCCACCGAGAGACGGAGATCGGAGCACTGACCCCCTTCTTCGTGTCCGTCGCGCGCCCTATGGTGTCGGGCATGAACACGAATGAGCTGTTCCTGCAGTCGGATGCCGCGTTGCGCTCCGTCATCGATCGCATCGACGCGGGCGACCTCGCGAAGCCGGCGCCCGCCGAGTGGACGACGATCCCCGATCCGACGTTCCGCGACATCCTGTCGCGCCACGCGTACGACGAGGCGTGGATCCCCGACGTGCTCGCCGGCGCGTCAGCGGCCGACGGTGACCCGTTCCGCGACGTCGATCTGCTCGGCGACGAGCCGATCGCCTCGTACGACCGCATCAACGACACGGCGACCGCCGCCGTCCAGGCGGGTGTCGCGCCGGGCACGGTGTTCCACTTCACCTACGGCGACTATTCCGCTGCCGAGGGCTTCGCGCACCTGGCGACCTACCGCGCCTTCCAGGCGTGGCTGATCGCGAAGCACCTCGGCATCCCCTTCGCGTTCTCGCCCGAGCTGATCGCGGGACTGAACGAGAACGTCGTCGCCCACGCCGACGAGTGGCGCGCGTTCGGCGTGTTCCCGCCGGCGATCGACCCGCCCGAAGGCGCCGACGACGAGACGCGCCTGCTGTGCGCCGTCGGCTACTGGATCGAGTGACCGTGTGACGACGGATGCCGCGGCTTACGGGACTGTAGGCGAGCCGAACGATCACTGCTCAGGCAGAACGGTGCCCTGGTGGTACCGGAGCACGGGGGTCGTGCCCGTGACATCCCAGAGTGAGGCGTGCCGACTGCTCGCCTCGGGCCCGACGATCCGATAGGTCACGAGCACCGCTCCGCCCGCGACGTCGCCGAACTGCCAGTCGTCGGTCTGGGGTGTGACGAAGCCCTGCTCCTCTGCCAGCGCCGCGATCGTCTCCGCTCTCTTCCATCGGCGGCCGGAACGACCGATCTCGACGAAGTCCGGGTGCAGGAGCGCGCCGACCCTCTGCGCGTCTGCGCGCGTCGCGGGATCGAGGAGGTCGAGCTCCGCCGCCCTCACGGCGCGGAATCGATCCTCCCGCTCGCTGATCGCCGACGCCGGGTCCGTCGCTGGCCGGAACGAACACTCCATGACCGTGACGTCGGGCCGATTCGACCCATCCGCGACGACGGTGAAGCCCGCGCGACGGTACGCGCGGATCGCCGGTTCGTTCGTCGTGACGACGTTCAGTCGAACGACCTCCGCCCCGAGCCGGCCCGCCTGTTCCCCCGCGACACGGAGGAGGCCGCGCGCGTACCCGCGCCCGCGCCCGCGCCGGGCAGGGTCGACGATCACGCGGCCCAGCCGTGCACACCCTCCCTCGACGGCGAGATCGAAGTGACCGACCAGGTCGCCTCGCGCGTCGACCACCCCGAACGCCACCAGGCCTGCCGTGTGGGTCAGGTCACGCAGCCCGGCCTCGGTCAGCGGCCACGAGAGGCGGGTGCCGGAGAAGAGGAAGAGCGCATCGGCATCCGGAATCCAGCTCACGATCTGCTCGAGATCGCGGTCGGTCCGCGGTCTCGCCGTCATCTCGATCTCTTCCTCCACGCTGTCGACCGTACCGAGAGCGCCTCCCGAGCGCTCACTATCCTCGGAACATGCCCGACGTCTCCGCTGCGTACTCGACCCGCGCGACGGAGTACGCCGATCTGCTGGGGACGATGGATGCCGTTCACCCGGTCGACCGCGCACTGGTCGACGCCTGGGCGGGGACGGTCTCGGGCCGGATCCTCGATGCAGGGTGCGGGCCGGGCCACTGGACGCACCATCTGGCGAAGCGGGGCGCGGATGTCCGCGGGATCGACCTCGTGCCCGAGTTCATCGAACGCGCGCGCACGACGCATCCGGGCGTGCGCGTCGACATCGGCAGCATCGAGTCGATCGACGAGCCGGAGGGGTCGCTCGGTGGCATCCTCTCGTGGTTCTCGACGATCCATCACGAGCCCGCGCGCATCGCGGTGCCGCTGCGTGAATTCGCACGCGCCCTACGGCCGGGCGGAACGCTTCTGCTGGGTTTCTTCGACTCGGCGGATGGTATCGAGCCGTTCGACTACGCGGTCGTCCGTGCGTATCGCTGGCCGGTCGCCTCGCTGCAGCGTGCCGTGGAGCGCGCGGGCTTCTCGATCGTCGAGACGCATCGACGCACCGAGCGCGGTCGGCGACCCGTCGCCGCGCTCGTGTGCGAGCGCGTCCGGCCGTGACCGAGAGGCTCTAGCGGAGCATCCGGGCGTCGGTGATCCCCGGTGCGGCCGGGTCGACCTGCTCGACCCCGTCGAAGCGGAAGCCGTTGCGCGTGTAGAACGCCGCAGCGCGCGGGTTCTCCTTCGCCACCCACAGCGACGCAGGACTCGTACCCAGAGTCTCGGTCAACAGGGCCTGACCCGCCCCGGTTCCGTGATGGGATGCCAGCACGTAGATCGCGTAGAGCTCACGATCACGAAGAGGTGCCTCCTCGCCTTCCGCCTGCGCCGGGCCCACCCATGCGAAGCCGATGATCCGGTCGTCCGATTCGGCAACGCGGATCGTCATGTCGTCACGTGGATGCCCCAGCACGCGATCCCACATCCGGTTCCTGCCCTCGACGTACTCGGGCGAGAAGAAGTCATCGGGGAGCAGGTGCGCGTATGTCTCTTTCCACGCAGCGACGTGGAGCGCGGCGATCTCCGCGGCGTCGGACGGAGCGGGCTGCCGCAGGGAGAAGGCCATGCGTCCATCGTGCCAGGAGCTTTCGCGAGTCGGCATCCCGTCACGAATTCAGCTGCTCAGCGCGGTTCGCCGTCGCTGAGGGATGCCTCGTCGCCGCCCCGGCAGAAGGCGAACCGGACGTCGGGGGGCAGAACGTAGAGGTCGTCGCACCGGTATCCACGCAGCCACAGCCGACCATCGACGACGCGCAGGTAGAACCCCTTCGGGAACTCGACGTCGTCCGACAGAAGCGGTGCGGCGATGTTCAGCGCGCCGTCCGGTGACTCACCGGCCGACAGGACGGAGTTAGCGGAGGTGCTCTGCGTCGTCCAGGCGAGCCGGAGATAGGGGGCGGTGACGACCGGGCACAGCGCGAGGCCCTGTGCCGCGGCGGCGGCGAAGATCTCAGGCAGCGTGCCGCCCTCACCCAGTCCGAGTTGTGCGACGCTGCGGGTGACGATGCGGACCGAATGCGTCGCGAGGTCATCGAAAGCCGGATGGGCGATGAGGGTCTCGGCGTGGGCGTTCAGCGCGACGCCCGCCGATGCCAGCGCCTCGACGAGCTGTGTGCGAGGCAGCCCACCCACGACGAGGGCGACGGAGTCGAGCCCGTCATCGTTCGTCACGAGATCGGGGGTGTGGGGGTGCGGGCCGTCCATCGGTCGAGCCTATGCGGCCGGTGCCCCGGGGCGTGGCGCCCGTCAGCGCTCAGCGCGACACGCGAGTGTCGAGCAACTCGGCGAGCGCCGCGTCGACTTGGGGGACGAAGCCGGGATCGACGGCGAACAGGCCGAGGTGACCGTGGACATCCTCGATCACCCGAAGCTCGCTGCCCGGCACCAGGGCCTGCTCGGCCGCACAATCCCGGACGGGAAAGAACATGTCTTCGCTGATCGGCATCACGAACATCTTCGCCGTGATCCGCCCCAGCGCGGCCGCGAGATCCCCGTCGGTGTGACGCGAGACGTCGCCCCGCTGCCACTTCCACGCCATCGCGAGCAGATCGTTGGGGTCCATCGCCGTGAAGTAGGGCTCGAGGAATCCCTCCAGGAACGCCTCTTTCGAGTCGAATCCGAGCGCCGCCCACTTCTCCTGCTTCCAGAACTCCGTCGAGAACCCCATCGTCGCCCACAGGTGCGCGTGCCGCCGCAGCCCGTCGACGACCTCGGTGTTCGAGGTGTACTCGCCGCCGTTCCACCCGGGATCCGACCAGATCTGCTCGTTGAGAGTCTCCGTGAACAAGAAGTCGTGCGGGGTGTTCTTGGCAGTGCCGGCGATCGGCGCCGCCCGCTGGACCATGTGCGGGAACCGCACCGCCCACTCGTAGGTCTGTTGGGCGCCCATCGAGCCCCCGACCACGAGCGCGAGGGTCTCGACGCCGAAGTGTTCGCGCAGCAGGATCTCTTGCGCGACGACGTCGTCGCCGATGCGCACCTGGGGGAACCGCGACATCGAGATCGACTCGTCGGTCGTATTGTGCGGCGACGTCGACAGGCCGTTTCCGATCTGATTGACGCACACGATGAAGTACCTCGACGGGTCGAGTGCGTGGCCTTCTCCGACATAGGCATCCGCCCAGATCTGATGCGTTCCCGAGTACCAGGTCGGAATCAGAATGGTGTTGTCCTTCGCTTCGTTCAGGGTCCCCCACGTGCGCACGGCGAGCGTGAGATCGGGGATGACGCCGCCGTCTTCCAGCTCCAGCCGGCCGATGGAGATCAGCTCGAAGTCCTGGTGCACGGCGTCTGTGTAAAACGGGTTCTCGATCATCGGTCCACTCCTTTGTGGTCGGGTACGGCGTCGCTTCAGTTTCGCGACGGCACCGACGACTCGACACCGACAACGCGTCGAGATCCGACCGGCACCATCCGCCAATCGGCGGGGACGACTCACGGCGCAGGCAGCGGCACCGGAGGGGGAAGTTCGAGAACCCGGGACGTGCGGACCCGCCATCTGAGCAGCGCGACCGCAACGCGCGTACGCGCCCAGCCATCGAGAGGCGAGAACCCGAACTCGGACGTGACCATCTCGATCCGTGCTGTCATCGTGCTGTGGTGAATCCCGACCGTTCGCGCCGCTTCCCGCACGGATGTCGAGCGCACGAGCGCGTCGAGCGTGGCGATGCCCCACGGGTAGCCGGACAGTCGCGCGACGGCTTCCTCATCGGCATCCATTCGCGGTCGGATCGGCTGGTCGGCCAGAGTCTCGGCGAGCACACCGAGATCGTCGGCGCATGCCACGGTGTCAGGAGCGGAATCAGCCAACCGCAGCGCGACCAGCGCCGTGCGGAACGACAACGGCAGCTCATCGCGCTCGACCGCGACGCCGATGCCCAATGGCGATGCCGCGACCGGCGACGTTGCCGGGATGATCGCGGCGTGCACGGGCCCGAAGTCGGTTGCCACGACGTCTTCGGGACCTATCGGATGAGTGCGCCACACGGCGAACAGTGGCGCGACCACAACACGCAGGAGCACACCCGTCGCGAGGCCACGGCGGGTGGCCGCCTCGCGGCGGATCGCCGGTTCCACCGCACCGTCCACGAGTAGGGCGAGGTCTCGGGGAGCCGGTGAGAGGTCCGGCTCGTAGCGCATGGCGAGCGCGAGCGAGAGTCGCTCCAGAATGAGCGCGTCGTTCACGCCCGGGCCGTCGTCTCCACCCTCGATCCACACCTGAATGCCACCCGAGACGTGCCTGTCGGTCGGGGCGGGCGTCGCGGCGGGATCGGGAGCGAGGCGTCGACCGTCCGGTCCGACGCGCACCACCGTGCCGTCGCCGCCGCGACGCACTCCGACCGGTCTTCCTGCCAGAGCGGCGGCAGCGCTCAACAGGCCGTCGGTGCCGACCCGCCCCGCCATCAGCTCGTCGAAGCACGCGATGACCCGCAGGCCTTGACTGGCGGCTGGGTCGAGCGCACGTAGTCGGCCGAGCAGTTCCTGCATGATGTGCCTCCTCGCACCGCGCGCTCGCGCTCTGGCATCCCAGTCTCGTCCGCGCCCGATCAGTCCGCCAGCACGCGTTGCAACCAGTCTTCGCGCGCCTGGATCATCGATCGCGCGACAGACGTGTGGGCGGCGAAGATGTCGCACGCATGGAACGCGCCGGGCCACACGTGCAACTCTGCGTCCACCCCCGCCTTCCACAGCCGGCGCGCGTAGTCGACGGCCTCGTCGCGGAAGATCTCCGCCGAGCCCACCTGTATGAATGTCGGAGGCAGACGGTGCAGGTCGTCGGCGCGTGCGGGCGCCGCATACGCGCTCACGTCCAGGCCGCCGACGCGCTCGCCCAGAAGCGCTCTCCACCCGGTCTCGTTGCTGATCCGATCCCAGACGCCGATTCCGTCGAAAGCGCCGGTCGACGGCGTCTGAGCGCGGTCGTCGAGCATCGGATAGTCGAGCAGCTGTCCACACGGGCGCTGGCCGCCACGGTCGCGCGCCGCCAGCGCGACGGCGGCGGCCAAGCCGCCCCCGGCACTTGCCCCGGCCACCACGATGCGGTCGGCGCGGACCCCGAGACGGGGCGCCTGCGACACGAACCACTCGTATGTCGCGTAACAGTCCTCGAACGGAATGGGGTCCGGATGCTCCGGCGCCAACCGGTAGTCCACCGCCAGAAGAACCGCGCCGAACCTCTCGACCCAGTTCAGAGCGTGATCGGCGCCGCTGAACCGGTCACCGAACATCATGCCGCCCGAGTGCAGAAGCAGGATGCCCGCGCTCGAGCATCCTGCGGTGGGCCGGACGACGGATGCCTCAAGCGCAGCACCCCAGCCCGGCACCTCGACGTCTTCGACGATCACGTCGCGCCCGGCCATCAGTTCTTCACGGGGCGGCGACGCGTACGAGCGCCGCATGAAGGGGATCAGGTCAGGCGTCACCGATGGTGGGAACACGCCACCGACGACGGCCAGTGCGGCTCTCAGCTCGGGGTCGAAGACGTCGCGGCCCGTCCGCGGTAGATGCATGCCCCGCATGTTGCCTCATCATCCTGCCCCGGCGCCACTTTCCAGCCGATGGCGCGCGCTCGATCGCAACGTCACCAAGCGTCCATGCGAACGCCACGACGATGGGCCCGTAGCTCGCGGCGACCGAGCCCGCGCGACGACCGCGCAGGTCTCTGTCTCGCCGCGCAATTCGTTCGACTCACCGGCGACCCTCATTCCGCGAGCGGCAGCACGAGGTTCGTCGCGGGCGCGGCGTCGGTCGCCAGTCGCGCGTGCGTCTCGACGTCGTAGCGAACCTCACCGTAACGCAGCTTTTCGCGCTCGACCCCTTCAGCCCGAAAGCCCGCCGCGGTCGCGACTCGGCATGAGGCGGGGTTGTTGACCCTGTGCCCGAGCTCGAGCCGATACAGCCCGCTCGCAAAAGCCCAGTCACTCACCGCAACAAGCGCGCCGGTCGCGTATCCCTTCCCTCGTGCATCGGCTGCGAGCCAGTAGAACATCCACGCGGTCTCGTGCCGATACTCGATCGCCGAGGCTCCGACGTTGCCGACCGCAACGCCGTCGTCGACGATGGCCCAGTTCTTGACGCGTTCGTCAAAGCGCAGAGACTGACCGATGAACGCCTCCGCAGCGACTCGGGTCGACAGGTCAGCGCCGCCGAACTGAGTCGCCAGATCGGGCGCAGCCTGAGCCGCGCTACTCAGTGCCGCCGCATCGCCGCTGTTCCATGGACGAAGCGCAACAGTCACGCCCCCATCCTGCCTCGTCAGCGATTTTTGCCGTAGTCCTCGATCCGCACCGCCCCGTCGGGGATGTCACCCTTCGGCCAGACCTGAGGGACGCGGATCGACTCGTCCCACGTGGCCTGATCCCACAGCATCGGCGGGGAGAATGCCGTGACCTCGGCGTAGGTCTCGCCGGGCTGCGCCTTCTGCGAATTGTTGAGACCGTCGACGCCGTACACCCAGGGCGTATCGCCGCCCTGTTTCGAGGTGAATCGCGTCGTGTAGTCGTTCTGAAGCGCAGGAGTGTTCCAGGTGATGCCCTGGACCTGCGTGCGATCGACGTACTCCACGAACTCGGATTTGAGCGCGTCATCGTCCGGGTACCGTGCCGGATCCAGCAAGAGGCGGACGTAATACGAGTATCGCGCCCGAGCGGGAAACTCGCCGGCGCGCGTACTGGCGTTCTCGAAGAAGAAGGGCCGGTCGGAGACGACCACCCGCTCGATGATGGCGTCCTCTGGAATGGTCGCGATGAATTCGTCGACGAGGTGCTGCGCCTGCACACGGGCATCCGCCGTCGTGCCCTGCGGGATGGATGACGATGCACACGCGCAGAGAAGCGTGGCCAGGATCACGGGCGCCGCGACGATCGCCGCCACCCGTGCGATGCTGCGTGTCATCTGCCTGCTCCCTCGATCAAGAGACGCTGCCCCCACTGTAGGGAGGATCGGATCCGGGTGGGAGGGCTGTGCCATACTCTCCGCATGACGACCCCGCCGCCGTCCTCCCCCTCCGGTCCCCCGGTTGCGGGTTTTCCGCCGCCGGCCCCGACACCCGCGTCAGGTGCTCGGGTCATGGACGTGGTGGCATCCGTCATCCTCATGGTCGCGGGCGTCATCGGCTTCGGGCTGCTCGCGTTCATGTCCCTCTTTCTCGTGATGATGTCGGATGCCTGTTACAACGACCGTTGCAACACGGGAGTGATGTCGGTGGGTTGGCTCATTGCCATGGCCGGACCACCCCTCGTCTTCGTCGCAGCGATCGTGTGGACGATCATCCGCCTCGCCCGGCGAAAGGCCGCGTGGTGGCTCACACTCGCCGGCGCAGCCGTGGGCATCGTGCTCTGGTTCATCGGCGTCGGTCTCATGAATGTGGGCCTCGGGCGCTGAACTCGGCTCTCTGTGGTCTGAGCCTCGCTAGCTCTCCGCCACCCCGCGGCGGGTGGAATGCCCTCTCAGCCTGAGGGGCAGCGCTGTTGGTGGTGTCGACGCCCGTGTCTCGGCGGCCATGAGCGACTCCGGAGGGCGTTCGGCTAGCTTTCGATTTACGACTTTCGTACATTCAGCGACTTCCCAGGCCACGTCAGCACGTCGCGTTTCTCGCTCCTATCCGGGGATATTGACCCTCGAGGCGCAGCATCGGAGGCATCCAGCGAACCGATAGGGGTCATTGCGAGAGCGCAGACCTCGTTCCTAGCGTGGAGCCCGTCGCCTCCCCGCGGCATGACGGAAGAACGGTCAGTGATCGGGAGCACACATGTGGTCAACGAGCGCGCTGCGCGTCATGGCGATCTTCGGAACTGTCATCAGCCTCATCGGCGTCATCCTCGCCGTGCTGCTTGGCGCCGGGCTCGTCACCCGTGAGCCCGCGTCTGAATGGCTCGTCGTTGCGACGGCAAGCGTGATCACCGTCGGCGTCGTTCTGACGATCTGAAGCGCCCTGAGTTTGTTGGAGACTCCTGACCTTGGAAACGAGGATGGGGTTATGCCGAAAGAGCAGACATCAGGGAAGCCGACGACGCGTCGGTATTCGCCGGAGGAGAAGGCCGCAGCGGTCCGGATGGTGCGAACGTTGCGGGCTGAGCTCGGGACCGAGCATGGGACGGTCCATCGGGTCGCTGCGCAGCTCGGCTACGGCGTCGAGTCCGTCAGGATGTGGGTCAAGCAGGCCGACATCGACGACGGTCACGTCGCCGGGGTGAGCACCGCGGAAGCGCGTCGAGTGCGGGAGCTCGAGCAGGAGGTCCGGGAGTTGCGGCGGGCGAACGAGATCTTGAAGCGGGCCGCGTCTTTCTTCGGGGCGGAGCTCGACCGCCAACACCGGAAGTAGTCGCGTTCATCGACGCGAACAAGGACGACATCGTCGAAGGTCGCCCGCTTGGAGTCGAGCCCATCTGCAGCCTGTTGCAGGTGGCTCCGAGCACGTACTACGCGGCGAAAGACCGTGGGCCGTCGGCCCGGACGATCAGTGACGCGGTCCTCATCCCGGAGCTGGTGACGCTCTGGAACGCGAACTACTGCGTCTACGGTGTCCGCAAGCTCTGGAAGACCGCCCGCCGAGCAGGGATCGACATCGGTCGGGACCAGACCGGTCGGCTCATGCGCGTGGCCGGCATCGAGGGCGCAACCCGGAGCAAGCGAGTGAAGACGACCCGGCCTGATCCGACGTCGGCGCGGCACCCGGATCTCGTGAAGCGGGAGTTCACCGCGACCGCCCCGAACCGGCTCTGGGTCACCGACCTGACGTTCGTGCCGACGTGGGCGGGCGTCGCGTATGTCTGCTTCATCATCGACGCGTTCAGCCGGACGATCGTCGGGTGGCGCTGCGCGTCACACATGCGCACCGAAATGGTCCTCGACGCGATCGAGATGGCCCGCTGGTCGAGAGGTCGTCACCACGAGGATCTGAGGTGTCACAGCGACGCAGGGTCTCAATTCACGTCGATTCGCTACGGAGAACGACTCGCGGAGATCGGCGCGACGCCGTCGATTGGGACCGTCGGCGACAGCTATGACAATGCCCTGGCCGAGACCGTCAACGGCTACTACAAGACCGAACTCGTCCGCGGACCCGCTCGCCCCGGACCCTGGAAGACGGTCGAGGACCTCGAGCTCGCGACCCTCGGATGGGTGCACTGGCACAACACTCAACGCCTCCACGGCTACCTCGGCGACATCCCACCCGCAGAGTTCGAGCAGAAGTTCTATGCTGACCAAACCACCGCCGATCAGCTGGTGGGAATCAAATAGCGCGAGTCTCCATCAGACCCAGGGCGCTTCAATCCTCGCGTCAGTGAGCCTCGCGCGCAGGCCCAAGGGCAGCTGATCTGCCGGGCGAAGGGCGACCCCCGCGCTACTGGTCGGGGTCGCCCTTCGCCGTGCTCAGGCCTTCGCGAGTGTCACGCCGCACCCCACTCCACACCCTCAGCACGCCACCTGACCAGCGGGCACCGCGGTGCGTTGTCGGGACGATCGGATCGGCGGGCTCGAGAAGCTCCCCAGCCGGCAGCTCACGCGCGCTCGGGTGCTCCAGGAACGCCACCTTCTTGAACCTGCGGTGAACGCCATCGAGCGCAAGTATCAGCTCAGAGCGCAGCAGGATCGCGCCCTCGCAGCTCATTGGGTGTTTATGTAGGTTCCCGCTCGACATGGCGAAGATCGCGGGGATTCCACGGTAGTTGGCGGCGAACCCGTGGTTCGAGTTCTCTGCGAAGTGGCGGATTCCTACACCCGGTGCACGCCCGCGGACCGGCGGTCGTAAAGCGGTCTTGCTCCAGGGACCAGCAAGGTGGTCAGTCAGACGAGCGGCGGAACGCAGGAACCGAAACAGGAGCATCAACGCGATGGTCGAGGCTGTGAAGAACCTCTCAAAGACCGAGCCGACCAGGCAGCGCGGGCCGTGGCGGACAGTTGAGCAGGTCGGGCTCGCACCCCTGGAGTTGGGTCTGGTGGTGGAATAACTCCCGCCTCGACGGCGAACTCGACATGCGCACCCCGATCGAGGTCGAGGACGCGCACTACGCTGACCAACAATCCGCCAATCCAGCACCGGCCGGACAAGGCTCGCCATAGGAACGGAAGTCAGGCCCATTCACCATGAACGAAGCGAGCGGAGACGAGAGCAAGGTCTCTCACGCCGGCGATGTATTGGATGCGCTGAGGGACACTCACCCACGCATAAGCGGACTGCTACACCGCGCGGACCAAGCCCGAACACTGACCCTCTCGATCCTGCGATCTGATGCCAGCGGCGCGCTCGACGCGATCGAAGCCACGAGCCGGTTTCTCCACGGAATGGATGACTGGGTTCGGAAGGTCCCTGCCCCTCTGGCGACCGAGTTCGTCGCCAGGATCACATCGGATTTCATCGATGGCGTCGACGGCGTCCTTGAACATAAGGTCTCAGCGGTGCTCGACCCCGCCCGAGACCTCATGGAGTTGAGCGTGCTGTTCCGTGAGTTCCGGCTACGCCCGAAGAGCTTCGAGCAATGGCAACGTGCAGATCAAGTGCATCATCTCGGCCAGTTCAGCTTCGGGAGACTGTTGAAAAGGCACCCCGGCGAGCGGATCACGGGTTTCCCTGATATCGAAGAGGCATTTGCTGAGTACACTCAGCACTCCCGCACCCTGCACCCTGCCATGCCCCTCGTCGATGGGCTCGAACTCGCGAGGGCACCTCTACAGCTGCCTGCGGCAGGCGTTCTAACCTGGGTGCTCGCCATGATCGCAGAGACGCTACGTCACGCGATGATCGCGGTCGAGGAGTTCAACCTCTGGCACGTAGCGCGAGAGGACGCGGAGGAGATCGACCCGAGTGTCGACATCGATATCGACCTCGAGGACATCAAGGTCGTACGACGCTGGCTTCAGACTCACACTGAGGCCCAAAAGGACCGAGTGCCGCCTGAGTTCATGAAGGCATTTCAAGCTCCCTACAAGCGGAAGCCGACCCCAAGCTAGCCGAGCCGCTCACACCCGCGGCCCGAAGCGGGCCAGTCAACAGTTTGTTACTCACGCCCATCCGACTACAGCCCACGCCTCATCAGAGGTCAGGCTCCGGGCGACTCTGCGAAGTGGGCGCGGAGCGCCTCGATGATGGCATCGTGAAACCGCCGGCTGACGAGGAAAGATCGCGTCGAATCCGTGAAACACCCCCGGAAGCGCCTCGATCGTGCAGCCCACATCCACGACCGCACGGGCTGGGCCAGTCATTGAGAGTTGACGTCCCTGCCCGGACCGCCCGAACAAGCAGAGTCCGAAGATCTCTGTCGCCGTAGGATCCGCGGTGGCGTCGAGGAAGACGAACTTCGTCGCGTTTCGTGTAAGAAAAAACTCGGCCCCAGAGGGGCCGAGCGGTATGACATTTAGGGTAGCACGTAACGTAGGAATCAAGCTCGGATTTAGTGAAGGAATCAGAGCCGAAATTAATCAGGAAGCTAAGCGGGAAGGGGGCCTTTAGCCCCGCGATCGCGCGGGTTCACGCTACCAGCCGGCCGGGCGCGTCAACCTGCCCACGGTCGCAGGCAGCTGTGCGGCGCGCACATCAGAGTCGGAAAGCTGGTACCACCAGTGGTCACCGACCCCGTCGGTGGGGTCCCCGTTCAGGGCACCGGCGGGATACCCGCGAGTTGGATTCACCAGGCCCATCGGCACTCGGGTGCGTGCGTACTGGAACGGAAACGCGAGGTCGCTGTCGTTCGTGATCGCGATCACCGCGTCCACGCGCTGTTCGAGGACATCGATGAGCATGTGAGACGCGACGTTCACATCCGAGCCCTTCTCCTCGCGACGAGCGACCGACACCATGAACGATGCGTCCTGCACATCGTTATTGCCGCTGTCCCGCACCATCACCGGCCAGGCGGCCTGCGTGAGAACCGGTCGCTGACGCCGGTCAGCAACAGCCAGCGGGGCTGTCGCAACACGCGATACGTAAGCACCCATCGACAGTTCATCGATCGAACCGTGGGCCTTCAACGCGCGAAGGTACGTGTCCTGGTCGCACTGACCGGAAAGGTTGTCCCGGCCGCTCACCCGCGCGGTGCAGTACACGATGCGCTCTATCGCGGCGCCCGACCACTGCGCGCCGGGGCTGGCGATCAGGCCTTGGGCTAAGGCTCGTAGGTCCAGCCACCGCACCCTCGCGTCCCTCGCCCGCAGAGCCCGCGAGCACCGTAGTAGAGGTTGAATCCGTCGATATAGACACCCACGCGCACCCTCGTAGCGTACGCACGAATGCCACTCGCGCTCAGCAACAGGCCGGGAAACCGGAGGTCCGATCACCCGTAGAGAGTGTCAGATCTGGCGCGCGCGTCGTTGCCCGGCGACCGTCGCCCTCACCCACGCGCTTCCGCCGAGGCTGAACTGCGGGCGCTCGATGAGTCCCTCAGTGTGGAGGACCTCGAGGAGCGCCTCCAGCGTCGGCGCGTCGACGGCATCGAAGCCGCTCGTATCGCTGTGGTTCACCAGATGGACCAGCAGTTGGTCGTGGAGCGCGTCAACGTTCGTGCCGCGTGCGGCAACGGCGCGTAGCCAGTGACGCGGGCGCACGCCCTTCACGAACTCTCCGCCGAAGGTGCTCTCGGTCTCGACAATGCGCTGCTCTCGCAGTGAACCGATCGCCTCCTCCACGAGTTCGACCGTGAGGCTCTGACCTGGAAGGTGAGCGAGCAGCTGTTGCGCGTTGGGTAGCGTGTTGCCAGTTTCGAGAGCGAGGTCGACGATTGCGGCGAACACCGCGTCATCTGTCGGGTCTGGCACGAGTTGCGGGAGGCGTCTCGAGTAGCCCGGCACCGCGCCGAGTGGCGGCGCGACGGGATGCCCGAACACGCTGGCGAGGACGTCGTCGACGGCGCCCTCGAATCCGAGGCGGGGGACCGAGACGTATCTCAAGTGCTGTAGCGCAGCAGGCACGCTGACCTCATCGAGGAGCACAGGGATCGCTTTGGCGCCGACCCCGATGCGACGCATCATGCCGGCGTCAAGCTCCTCTCGCACCCAAGGCTTGGTAATGCTGACCTCGGACAGCACCACGATGAAGACGTTGGCGCGGTCGATGCCGTGCGCGAAGACTCTGTCGACGAGGGAGTCGCCAGCGCGGATCTCCCACTCATCAACCCAGGCGTCGACCCCACGAGTGCGCAGCTCGGTGGCGAACCGGATGACGAACCGGTCCTTATCCTCAGTGGCGTGGCTGATGAAGGCCTTGGGCTGAGGTGCGTCCGACATGCGCTCAGACTAAGCGACCGCCCGGACACCCCGGGACCTGACGGAGGTCTCGCGCGCTCGGACGCCAACGCTGCAACTCATCGGAAGGCACACTGGCACCACGGGGCGGGCTTCGGTCGTTGACGACAAGATCATCCCTATGCGGACATCGCACGCAAGCGGGTCCTTCGCGATCGTCTTCGGGACTGATTCGTCCGCCGGCGAGTGTAGGTTGACGCTGTGACGTTGCCGAACACCCTTCCTCAGGTGCTGATCTTCATCGCCATGTTGGTACCGGGGATCACGTTCGTGAGCGTGCGGACTTGGTATGTCGGGTGGCGGTCGCCGGACTACGGGGCGGGTTCGCGGATTTTAGAAGCTCTCTACGTCAGCGCCATCTTCGTCATCGTCTATGTCGGCCTCGGCCTGGCCGCGTTCGGTCTCGCGAGCGAAGTCACCGGCATGAACAACCTCGGATCGTTCGACCATTGGGCATCGGACGGGTGGAGGTCGACGCCGGCGTGGTGGATTGGGCTCGTTGCAGTCCTGCTATTGGTGCTTGTCCCTGGCGGCATCGCGATCCTCACGAGTTGGAGCCGCACGACGGTCGAGTTGCAGGACGACGGAACCCTCAAGAAGGTCCGCAAACGGGTCAACCGGAATCAGGCAACGCCTCGCGCCTGGGACTACGCCGCCTACGGAGCCGACACCGAGCGATTCGTCCGGATCAAGACCGCCGCTGGTTTGTACATTGGCGGGTGGTACGACTCCGCCGGCTACGTGAGCACGTATCCCTACGAGCGCGACATCTTCATCGCGCACCAGTGGCGTATGGGGACCAGAGGCGAGTTCATCGAGCCGCTCGAGGATTCCCTCGGCGTCTGGGTGCCGATCACCGAGGCGTGCCACGTCGAGTGGGTCGCCTACCGCCCCGATGACCCTGAGGCAGACAAGCCCCCCGTGGCGGGCGGCGATAGACCTAGCGAGAAAGCGCCCACCGTGGGCGACGACGAGAAGTAGGGAGAGACGATGTCAGACGACAAAGGCAAAGGTGACCACCTGTCCCACGGAAGTTCGCCCCGGCTGATCCAGGAGGGCGCAAATCCCAACGCCGGAAGCGCGCCGAAGCCCGCTATCAAGCCACCCACGAGTGGACCCTCCGGGGGCGCGGGTGACTCTGGGGCGGCGGAGTAGCGCGCATCATGAGCGATCGGCCGAATACCGAGGAACGCGGGGCCAGCCCTCGGGGGGAGAACGGCATGTTCGGTGCCGCGCCCAAGCCCATGGCAAAGCCTGCTGCATCGAAGCCCCCGACACAGGGGCCCCAGGGCGCCGCCGGCGACTCCGATGCGTTGAGCAAGTAGCTCGTACAGGAGCGGCCGCCCTCTCCGGCACGAACGCGACTGAGCACGTCCTCGACCCGGACTCCGACGGTGAACCGGCGGGTCCGTCCTCGGACGGGCACGAAGCCGTCTGCGTGAAGGGTGCGCGCGATGCTTTGGCGCGAGAGGCCCATCTGTGCCGCCGTCGCGCGAATCGACTGGCCTCGCTGATGAGATTCTCTGATCACCTGCGCCGTGACACCGTCGGGTGCTCCGCGCGCGGGCCGTCGTGCAGCCCATGGTTCAGGTTGATCTCTTGGGAGGCTGGCGCCCTCAGGGGGATTAAGCGGCGGCTGCCAGGTGGATGGCTCGTCGATTCCCCACCCGCGAAGGTATCGTCTTCCGGCGGTGGCTAGTGCAGTCAGCACCGAGACAGGGGCTGTGTTTGCGAAGGTGCTGACCTCGGCCTCAGTGATGTTCACGACCGGACCGCCGTGCGCATCGAGCTTGGCGACTCGGTCGCCGCTGAGAAGTCGATGTGTGTATGCGCGAGCGAGGGCCGCTCGGCGGAGTGATCCTACGTGGACGTTCGCGGAGGTAGCAATCTGCTCCACGAAAGACAAGTTGGCAGTACTGCCATTTCACTGGCTCTTCGCAGTTGAGGGTGTAGTCGAGGGTCGGCGGCTGGTTCGCGGATAGACGTCGAGGTCTTCCAGGATGGAAGTTCTCACACTGCCCATCTGCCGGAAGACCTCGACTTGCACCACCCTACGTTCGCGACCCCTGACCTCACCACGTTCTGCCGTCTCGATGAGCTCGGCCTCGAAGCCATCGGCCAGTTGATCGAGCCCGACCGGGCGGTACTCGAGTGCCGCGTCGTTGACGATGACCCGTGGTGTCGGAAGTGTGGCGCCGAGGGCGTGCCGCGCGACACCGTGACGCGTCCGCTCGCGCACGAGCCGTTCGGTCACCGGCCCACGACGCTGCTGGTGCGGGTGCGCCGCTACCGGTGCGGCCACTGCCGCCGCACCTGGCGGCAGGACACGACGAACGCGGCGGCGCGGCGGGCGAAGATCTCCCGCGGCGGGGTCGGGTGGGCGCTGAAGGCGATCGTGGTCGACCACCTCACCGTCTCCCGCGCCGCGGCAGGCCTGGGGGTGTCGTGGCACACCGCGAACACCGCGATCCTCGCCGAGGGCAAGCGGCGGCTGATCGACGATCCGGCCAGGTTCGACGGCGTCACCACGATCGGCGTCGACGAGCACGTCTGGCGTCACACCCGGTTCGGTGACAAGTACGTGACCGTGATCATCGACCTCACGCCCGCCCGCAACAAGACAGGTCCCGCACGGCTGCTGGACATGGTCGAGGGCCGGTCGAAGCAGGTATTCAAGGAGTGGCTCGCCGCCCGGCCTGCGGAGTGGTCGAGCCGGATCGAGGTGGTCGCGATGGACGGGTTCTCCGGGTTCAAGACGGCCGCGGCCGAAGAGCTCCCCGACGCGGTTCCGGTGATGGACCCGTTCCACGTCGTCCGCCTGGCCGGCGACGCGCTCGACCGGACCCGGCAGCGCGTCCAGCAAGACACCCTCGGGCACCGCGGTCACGCCGGCGACCCGCTCTACGGGGTCCGCCGCACCCTCCACACCGGCGCGAGCTTCCTCACCGAGAAGCAGACCGCGCGGCTCGACGCGGTGTTCGCCGCCGAGGAGCACGTCGAGGTCGAAGCGACCTGGGGCATCTACCAGCGCATCGTCGCCGCCTACCGCGAACCCGACAAGAACAAGGCGAAGGAGATGATGCGGGCGGTGATCGATTCCGTCAGCAGTGGCGTCCCCGCGATGCTGGCCGAGATTTGCCGGCTCGGTCGGACGTTGAAGCAGCGCGCCGCGGACGTCCTCGCGTTCTTCGACCTGGCCGGCACGAGCAACGGTCCGACAGAGGCGATCAACGGCCGACTCGAGCATCTCCGCGGCTCCGCGCTCGGCTTCCGCAACCTCGCGAACTACACAGCCAGGAGCCTGCTCGAGGCCGGAGGTTTCAGACCCTCCCTACACCCTTGATTCCGAAGAGCCATTTCACTGCCAACTTGTGGCGGATATCGCCATCTTCACGCGGAACCTACATTTACTACCTGTAGGTTCCCGGTCAAGGTGGCGGAGAACTCGGGGATTCCACGCTAATTGGCAGCAGTTTCGTCAGCAGGATTCCGCGCGAAATGGCAGATCCCTACATAAGAGTAGGAAGTCCACTTAGACTTGACGTCCGCCGCCGCCGTCCGATCGCCCGCGCGATCATCCTCCCGTGCTGGGGATGAACGCGCGGTTCATGACTGGTATCCGAGCACCGTGGTCATGCCGGTCTCGGCGTGGTAGATGTTGTGGCAGTGCGCGACCCACTGGCCGGGGTTGTCGGCGTCGAAGTCGACTGTCAGGGTCTGGCCCGGGAGGATGATGGAGGTGTCCTTCCGGGGGCCGCCGTTCGCGTGCTGGTAGGTGTGGCCGTGCAGGTGGAACGGATGCCACATCTCGGTGTCATTGCGGATCCGCAACTGCACCCGCTCCCCCATACTGACCGCGTGCGCGTCCCGCAACGGGTCGTTCATGTCGAACCGGCGCCCATTGATCCCCCAGTCGTACGCCTCCATCCCCCCGGTCAGCGCGAGGTGCACGACCCGGTCGGGGGATGCCTGGTGCAGGGTGACGGAGGCGGTCGCGCTCAGTCCGGCAGCGGTGCCGACCCTGCCGGTGCCGAGCTCGGCGACGGGGACGTCGCTGGCCGGAGCCGTGCCAGCGGCGGTGCGAACGAGCGCGAACGCGCGATCCTGCTTGCCTTCCGCGTCGGCGACGACAGGGAACACCCCATCGTCCAGGGTGACCTGCAGGTCGTAGCGTTCGCCCATCCCGATCAGGACACTGTCGACCTCGACAGGATCCACCGGGAACCCGTCGGTGTGGGTGATCGTCAGGGTGTGGCCGCCGATCGCGAACCGGAACGCGGTGTCGCTGCCGGCGTTGATGACACGGATCCGCACCCGGGCACCAGGAGTGCCGGTGAATTGGGCGGGGTCGGCTTTGGGTTTGCCGTTGATGAGGTAGTGCGGGTAGTAGACGTCGCCGGCGTCGCCGCCGAGCAGGTCGGAGGTGGCGCCCATCAGCAGGTTCCCCATCCGCATGAACATGTCGCCCATCCCGCCCATGTCTCCCATGCCCTTCGAGAGGTCGGTGAGGACCTGGTCCGGGGTGGCGGTGACGCCGTCGAGCCAGTCGTCGAGGATCAGCACCCATTCGTCGTCCCACGTCACCTTCTCGTCCGGGTCGTCGATGATGAGCGCACCGTAGAGGCCGTGGTCCAGTTGCGGGCCGACGTGGGGGTGGAACCAGTAGGTGCCCGGATGCGGGGTGACGAACTCGTATGCGAACTGTCCGCCCGGGGCGATGGGGGCTTGGGTTACCGGAGGGACCCCATCCATGTCGTTGCGGAGGGCGAGTCCGTGCCAGTGCACGGAGGTGTCCGCGTCGAGCTGGTTGCGGACGGTCGCTTTCAGCGTGTCGCCTGCGGTGAGCCGGATTACCGGGGCGGGGATACCTCCGAACGCCCAGGTGGCGGCGGCGGTACCGGCCAGGTCGAGCGTGGTGGGGGCGGCGGTGAGGTCGACGGTGGTGACTCGGCCGGTGCCGCCGCGGTTCTTCTCCGTGCCGGACACCGCTGCGCCGGTGGGTGTCACCCATTGCGGCGCGGGGGTGCAGGAGGCGAGCACGGCTGCCGCGACGGCGCCCAGTCCGAGTCCGAGCACACCTCGTCGGGTCAGCAGCATCGGGGAGGACGGTGTGGGAGAGAGCGGACGGTCAGGCATGTTCGGGCTCCTTCTGCATGGTCGTCGCAGCGGGCGCCTGGGCGGGCAGGCGGAGCCGCTTGAGGAGGAGGGCGTTGACGGCGACGATCACGGAGGAACCGGACATCGACAGGGCGGCGATCTCCGGGGACAGCATGATCCCGAACGCCGGGTAGAACACGCCAGCGGCGATGGGGAGGGCGGCGGCGTTGTATCCGATGGCCCAGCCCAGGTTCTGCCGCATCTTTCGCAGTGTGCCCTTGCCGATCTTGAGTGCGATCGCAACATCGAGCGGGTCCGAGCGCATCAGGACCACGTCGGCGGTCTCGATGGCGACGTCGGTGCCGGCGCCGATCGCGATGCCGAGGTCGGCCTGGGCGAGGGCGGGGGCGTCGTTGACGCCGTCGCCGACCATCGCGACCTTCTTGCCCGTCTTCTGCAGCTCGGCGACCTTCGCGGACTTGTCCTCGGGGAGCACATCCGCGATCACGGTGTCGATGCCGAGGAGAGCGGCGATCCGGTCGGCGGTGGGCTTGTTGTCCCCGGTGAGCATTGCGACCTCGACGCCCTGCTCGTGGAGAGCGTCGATCGCGGTCTTTGCGGTGTCCCGGGGTGCGTCGGCGAGACCGATGATCCCGGCGACTTGCCCGTCCACGGCGAACAGGATCGCGGTGCGGCCGGACCCAGCCAGGTCCTGCTGAGCGGCCTGCACCCCGCTGATGTCGATCCCCTCCCCGGTGAGAAGGCGCGGGTTGCCGAGGACGACCTGTCGACCGTCGACGGTGGCGATCGCGCCCTGCCCGGTGACGTTTCGGAACGCGGTCGCGGTGCGACGGGGGATGTCGCGGGCGTCGGCGTAATTCACGATCGCTTTCGCCAGAGGATGCTCGGATTCCCGCTCCAACGCGACCGCGAGGGAGAGAGTCTCGAGGTCGTCGTCGCCGACGGGGATGTAGTCGGTGACCTCCGGCTCCCCCTTGGTGAGGGTGCCGGTCTTGTCGAACACGACCGTGTCGATGTGGGCGGCGGTTTCGATCCCGGAGGCGTTCTTGAACAACACGCCCCGTTTCGCGCCGAGCCCGGTGCCGACCATGATCGCCGTCGGGGTGGCGAGGCCGAGCGCGTCGGGGCAGGTGATGACGACGACGGTGATAGCGAACAGGATCGCCATCGGGATTGCAGCGCCGGCGAGCAGCCACACCAGGAAGGTGAGGGTGCCGCCGATCAGGGCGACCAGGACGAGCCAGAACGCTGCCCGGTCGGCGAGGCGCTGCCCGGGGGCTTTGGAGTTCTGCGCCTCCTGCACGAGCTTCACGATCTGCGCCAACGCCGTGTCCGAGCCGACTTTGGTGGCTGTGACGCGGAGGGTGCCGACGGTGTTCACGGTCGCTCCGATCACCTCCGACCCGGGCGCTTTGTCCACCGGCATGGACTCGCCGGTGACCATCGACTCGTCCACCTCGGACTCTCCGGATTCCACGACACCGTCGGTGGGGATCTTGGCCCCCGGCCGCACCAGCATCAGATCCCCCGGGACGACCTCGCTGGTGGGGATCTCGACCTCCTGCCCGTCACGGATCACGACCGCCTGCGAGGGTGCGAGCTCCAGGAGGGTGCGGATGGCGTCGTTCGCGCCGCCGCGGGCGCGCATCTCCACCCAATGCCCCAGCAGCACGAAGGTGGCAAGCACCGTGGCGGCTTCGTAGAACACTTCACCGCCGCCGGTGAGGGTGACCGCGAGGGAGTACAGCCAGCCGGCGCCGACACCGACCGCGACGAGCACCATCATGTCGAGGGTCTTCGCGCGCAGCGCCCGGTAGGCGCCGTCGAAGAAGATCCACGCCGAGTAGAAGATCACCGGCAGCGACAGGATCAGCATGAACACGTCATCGCGCAGCCCGAACGGTGCCGGCACCTCGAATCCGATCACCTCCCGCCCGATCGGAGACCACAGGGTGATCGGGATCGACAGGATCAGCGCGACCAGGAACCGGTTGCGCATGTCGCGGATCATCGCGTCCATCGACATCCCGCCGTGATGCCCACCGTGGCCCATCATCTCCTGCGCACTGTGACCCGACGCTGCACCATGATCGTGCCCACCCGCGGCCGCGGTGTGACCGGCGTGCTCGACGTGGTGACCGGCATGCTCACCGTCATCCGCCGTCGCCGACGGGGCGTGCGTGTGGTCGTGGCCAGCGGCGTGATCGTGGACGGGGTCGTCGTGATAGCCCGCAGGACCCTTATGGCCCGCGTGGCTGGCGTGACCCGTGGCATCCGTGTGGCCCTCGTGCGCGTCGTGACTCGCGTGCGGTTCTTGTGCGCCCTCAGCTGCGGGGCCGTGGTGGGCGCTGTGGTCGTGCGCACCCTCGTCGTGCGGGTCGTGCGCGGGGTCGCAGATATGGTCGGGGACGGACTGGCCGGCGCAGTGATACCCGCAGTCGATGACCCACTGCTGCAGGTGCGCGACCGAGGTGGTGTCGGGGTCGTAGGTGACGGTCGCGGTCTGCGAGACCGGGTTCGCGTCCACGGCGATCACCCCGGGTTGGCGGCTCAGGTGGGCTTCGGTGACGTTCTTGGAGGTCGCGCGGAGCATACCGCTGACCTGCAGGGTCACGGTTTTGGTGTCGTTCATCACAGTTCCTTCCCGATGACGGGGTCGGTGGCGGGTGTATCAGTGTCGGGGTGAGGCCATTCCCAGTCGGCGACGGCGGGGATGTCGGTGCCGTGCTGACGGGTGTGGGCGCGGGCGCGCAGGCGGGCGTCCTGCAGCTCCTGACGCAGCCCGGCTTGGCGGGCGGCCAGGCCAGGGACGTGGTCGAGGACGTCGATGGCGAGCTGGTAACGGTCGAGGTCGTTGAGCATGACCATGTCGAACGGGGTCGTGGTGGTGCCGCGCTCCTGGAACCCGTGCACGTGCAGGTTCTGGTGCCCGGCGCGCTTGTAGGTGAGTCGGTGGATCAGCCACGGGTAGCCGTGGTAGGCGAAGATCACCGGCTTGTCGGGAGTGAAGATCGCATCGAACTCCCGGTCCGGGAGACCGTGCGGGTGCTGGTCCTCGGATTGCAGCCGGGTCAGGTCGACCACGTTCACCACCCGCACTCTCAGGTCGGGGATGTGCTCGCGCAGCAGCGCCGCCGCGGCGAGGGTCTCGAGGGTGGGGACGTCGCCGGCGGCGGCGAGCACCACATCCGGCTCGGTGCCTTCGGTTTCGGTGCCCGCCCACGGCAGGATCCCGAGCCCACGAGCGCAGTGCTCGATCGCCTCGTCCATCGTCAGCCACTGCGGGGCGGGCTGCTTCCCGGCGACGACGACGTTGATGTACCCGGCCGAGCGCAGGCAGTGGTCGTAGGTGGACAGCAGCGTGTTCGCGTCGAACGGCAGGTAGACGCGGACGATGTCGGGGCTCTTGTTCAGGGCGAGGTCGATGAACCCGGGGTCCTGGTGAGAGAACCCGTTGTGGTCCTGCCGCCAGACGTGGCTGGAGAGCAGGTAGTTGAAGCTCGGGATCGGGTCCCGCCACGACACCTCCCGGGCCGCTTCGAGCCATTTGGCGTGCTGGTTGAACATCGAGTCGACGATGTGGGTGAACGCCTCGTAGCAGTTGAACAGCCCATGCCGGCCGGTAAGGACGTAGCCCTCGAGCCAGCCCTGGCACTGGTGCTCGCTGAGCACCTCCATCACCCGCCCAGTCGGGGCCAGGTGCTCGTCGACGGGCTCCACGGCCGCGTTCCACTGCTTGCCGGTGGCCTGGTAGACGGGTGGGGCGAGCCGGTTGGAGGCGGTCTCGTCCGGGCCGAAGATGCGGAAGTTGTCCGGGTTGTCCCGGATCACCCCCGCCAGCCACTCGCCCAGCACGCGGGTCGCTTCCCCGGTTCCCGCACCCCGCTCGGCCGGGTCGACCGGCTGCGCGTGCTTGTGGAAGTCCGGGAGCCGCAGCGGGACGGTGAGTTGTCCGCCGTTGCCGGCCGGGTTCGCGCTCATCCGCCGATCCCCGTCCGGGGCGATCGCGACCGTGGCCGGGCGGGGGGCGCCGGTCACGTCGAACAGCTCGTGCGGGCGGTAGGACGCCAGCCAGTCCTCGAGGATCCGCAGGTGCTCGGGATTGTCGCGGACCTCGGCGAGCGGCACCTGGTGTGCCCGCCAGGTGCCCTCCACCGGCAGACCGTCGATGATCTTCGGGCAGGTCCACCCCTTCGGGCTGCGCAGCACGATCGCCGGCCACGCCGGCCGCCCCTCCAGCGTCCCGGCCGCCGCGGCGGCCTTGATGTCCGCGATCTCATCCAGCACCGCATCCAGGACCGCCGCGAACGTCGCGTGGGACTCCTGCGGGGTCTCGCCATCGAAGCCGACCGTGACGACGTGGGGGTGATGGCCGTAGCCGCGCAGCAGCGCGACCAGCTCTTCCTCGGGGATGCGGGACAGCACGGTCGGGTTGGCGATCTTGTACCCGTTCAGATGCAGGATCGGCAGCACCACCCCGTCATGGGCGGGGTTGAGGAACTTGTTGCCGTGCCACGCGGTCGCCAGCGGCCCGGTCTCCGCCTCCCCGTCACCGATCACGCAGGCGACCAGCAGGTCGGGGTTGTCGAACGCGGCCCCGTAGGCGTGCACGAGGGAGTAGCCCAGCTCCCCGCCCTCGTTGATCGACCCGGGCGTTTCCGGGGACGCGTGCGAGGGGATCCCGCCCGGGAAGGAGAACTGCCGGAACAGCGCCCGCAGCCCCTCTTCGGTGCGGTCGATGCCCGGGTAGCGTTCGGTGTAGGTGCCGTCGAGGTAGGCGTTGGCGACCATGCCGGGTCCGCCGTGCCCGGGCCCGGTCACGTACAGGGTGTTCAGGTCGCGGTCGCGGATGGCGCGGTTCAGGTGGGCGTAGAGGAAGTTCAGGCCCGGGGTGGTGCCCCAATGCCCCAGCAGCCGCGGCTTGATGTCGTCCCGGCTGAGGCGGTGGCGCAGCAGCGGGTTACCCTGCAGGTAGATCTGCCCGATGCTCAGATAGTTCGCCGCCCGCCACCACGCATCCACCGCCGCCAACTGCTCGGCGGTGGCATCAGTGGTGCGGTGCGCCCACGCGGGGGGTGCCGGTGTGGGGGTCATGGTCGGTCTCCTTCCGATCCGCGACCGCTCGGGTCGCGCCAGGTGCGAATGACGGTGGTCATGGTGTTGCCGCCGGGATGAGAACGGTGGCGGTGGTGTCGCGGATCCAGACCACGCCGCGGTCATCGACCAGGACGATCGCACCGTCCCCGGTGACCCCGAGGGCTTGGACGGTTCCCGTGGTGGTGCCGACGTTCTCCCAGCCGGTGCCGACTAGGCGTCGCAACGTCCCGTCGGTGTCCACTCCGACCACCCCACCGGTTGGGTCGGTCTCCACCAGGTACAGCACTGGCGCGTCCGGCGCCGGGGTGAAGGTGGCGCCACCGTCGGTGCTGTGCTGCAGCCCGTCCTGGGTGGCGGCGTACAGGGTGCCGTCGGTCGCGGCGGCCAGGTCGACGGCGGGTAGCTCGGCACCGTCCGCCCAACTCTGCCCGCCGTCGCTGCTGGTGCGCAGCAGCAGCCGGGAGGATCCGATCCCGTACAGGGTGCCGTCGCCGGTGACGGTGAGGACGTGGAAGTCCTCTTCCCCGGTGAACGCGACCGGTTCCCACGAGGCGCCGGCGTCGAGGCTGCGGATGATGCCGAGGTTGGGGGCGCCGAGCTCCGCCGGGGTGGACGGGCCGGGGTGCCCGGACGCGTAGAGGGTGTCACCGGTAGCGGTCAGTCCCATCGCGTCCAGGTCGATGCCACCGACCGGGCCGGTGACGGTGCCGTCCTCGCCCAGCGTGTACAGGCCGGTGTGGGTGCCCAGCAGCACGGTGCTGTCACCGGCGTCGACGATGCCGTGCACATGCCCGAACCCGGCCGCGGTGCCCGCGGGGGCATCGGGCTCCGCAGGGGTGGTGCTGCAGCCCGTGAGCAGCAGCGCGACGGTGACGGTGGCCGTGATCGCCAGTCTGCGGGTGGTGGGAGAGATCATGAACGGAGGTCCTTTCCGTGCGGGTACGCCGGATACCGGTGACCGCACAGGGGTCGAGGGTGGGGCCTCGGACGGGACCGGCATCGGGAGCGCGGGTCCCGTCCGAGGGGTACCGGGTCAGAGGCTGGCGAGGATGTCCTGCATCGTGGTGATCTCGGCGGTCTGCCCGTCGATGATCTGCTGCGCGAGGGCGGCCACGTCCGGGTTCTGTCCGTCGGTGAGCACCGACTGCGCCATCGTCACGGCGCCCTGGTGGTGAGCGATCATGCCGTTCAGGAACAGGCGGGTCGCCTCGACCCCGGTCGCGGCATCCAGAGCGGCCATGTCGTCCTCCGACATCATCCCGCCGCCCATGTCCATGCCGTCCATCCCGGACATGGAGTCGTCGTACGGGACGCCCCACTCCTCCAGCCAGCCCTTCATGGTCTGGATCTCCGGGTCCTGTGCGGCCTTGATCTGCTCGGCGAGGGAGACGACTCGCTCGTCGATGCCGTCTTTCGCGAGGATCTGATCGGCCATCTCGATGGCCTGCTGGTGGTGCGGGATCATCATGGTCACGAACATCTCGTCCGCGGCGTTGAACGCGGCGGCGGACTGGGAGGGGGCGGTGCTGGTCATCCCCCCGGGTCCGTGGTCCATGCCGGGCATGGTGCCGTCGGTGGGGGCGCAGCCGGCGAGCACGAGCACGGTGGCCAGGGCGCCGGCGGTCAGCGTGAGAGTACGAAAACGCATCAGGGGTGTCCTTGTCTATTCAGTCGGTGAGGGTCTGATTCAGTGCCCGGGAGGGCAGGGTGCAGCATCCCCGGCAAGGGTCGCCGGGGTTCAGGCGGAATCAGGTGCGACTGATGGACAGGACAAGCAGTGAAGGCGGGCGGGGATGCGGCAATCCGACCAGCAGAGTCCGGGTATGGGAGCGCGAGCGGGCTACGGCGTATGTGAGAAGGGCACGGGACGTCGGGGCGAGCAGGACGATCACCGCGGCCAGCAGCGCCAGCACGCACACCATCATCAGCATCGAGTGATCCGGCATCCCCGCAGGGCTGCCGCACCCGTCCTGGCAATGCCCTCCAGCGCCCTCCGCCGCAGCTGCGGTCATCGGCGTATCGTCGGCGGCGGCTGGTGCGGAGCCGACCTGGCTGTGCGTGCTCATCGCGCTGGTCTCTGATGCCAGGGCGGGCTGGTGGGAACCGGTCAGGACGTGCATGGACAGCAGCCCGGTGATGATCGCCAGGGCGATCGGAGCGGCCAGCAGGAGCCGTCGCACCCCGGGGGTCAGACGCGCGTGCGAGCGAATCACGTTCACGACCGACCTCCTTCCCGTCCAGGGTAGCGGTGCCTTGCCTCCGCGACACGGTCAGAACACCACGCACGGGAGCGGGTGCCCCCTACCACTCAGCATATACCCATCCGGGGTATCCAGGATGGGTATCGCTTCGGGGATGGCTACCCGCCCGGGGTATGCTGGGCGTGATCGAGGAAGGGGCGTCGACGGTGAACCAGGTGGTGGCGCGACGGCGGGCACTCGGGTCCCGGCGTGCCCTGTGGTTCTACCTGGCCGCGGTGACCGCGATCATCGCGGGGCTGCTTGCGATGCATTCGCTGAGTCTGGAAGAGGACCAGGCGGGCACTGTCGTGTCCGCCTCCGCAGTCGTTGCGGCCCCCGATGCCGCCGCTGATGTCCTGGTCAGCGGGGTGGTGACGCCCTCGTGCGATGAGACGGTCTGCGGGACGTCTCATGCTTTCGCTGCCGTGACGTGTCTGCTCGCGTTGCTGACCCTGCTCATCCTGGTGCTCCCGGCCCGGGACGGGTGGATGTCGCTGCTGGCGTGGCTGCGATCCCTCCCCGGCAGGTCGAGCTCGTTCACGTCCGGGTCGCCTCTTCTGCGGCCCTCCCTGATCGTGCTGTCGATCAGCCGCACCTGATCAGCACCCCGCCCGCGCCCGCCGCCTGAGCCGCCGCCGGCGCGTGATGTCGCCGACGGTCCACGATGTGCGGCCCGCAGGCGAGCGCGACCCGTCTGCGGCAGCGCCATGGGTGATCCGATCCCGGATTCTCGCCGTGCACTCCGGGCCGCGGCTCCCGGTTGGACCGTGTGACGGCGACCGTGCGCACCTTCATCGTCCCCCTCATCCAGGAAAGTCTTGTATGCCCGAACCCGCCCCCTCCACCCCGACTCCCGGTACCGGAACGCGCCGTGCGGCGAGAGCCGCCCTGTCTTCCCCACCCGTCCAGACGCGACGCGATCGACGCCGTCGGCCCACCCGTGCCGCCCGGACACCTCGACACGCGCCGCGCCGCACGCTCACCCGATCCCGGATGCTCGCCGGCGCGGTGATGCTCCCGGTCGCGTCGATCGCCGGACTGCCGTTGCTGATCCCGTTGACGCCGGAGCCGGTGTTCGCCGTCGAGGCGACCCGCACCCCGGTGCGCGCCCAGTCGTTCACCACCCCCGACACCGTCACCGGGACGGTGATGGTGCGCGGGGACTACACGGTGGCGGTGACCGCCCCCGTCGGGACCGAGTCGTACGCGCACACCGCGGACACATTCACCAACGACCCGGCATCGGCGGTGCAGTGGCCGTTCACCGTGGGAGTGCCGATCAGCAGCACGTTCGGGTACCGCACCCCGCCATGCCCGTCCTGCTCAAATTTCCATGCCGGACTGGACATGACCCCCGGGATCGGCACCCCGATCCAGGCGATCGCCGACGGGGTGGTCACCACCGCGACGGAGCAGGGCGGCGCGTACGGGGTGTACGTGGTGATCCGGCACGAGATCGACGGGCAGGTCGTGGAAAGCGCGTACGCGCACATGCGGGAAGGGTCCCTCGCCCTGACCCCGGGACAGACCGTGCGGGTGGGGCAGATGGTCGGCCGGGTCGGGGACAGTGGACGCAGCTTCGGCGCACACCTGCACTTCGAGATCCGCACCGGAGGCGAAGCGGTGGACCCGCTGGCGTGGCTTCCGGCGAGGGTGAGGCCCTGATGGACGCACTCCTCATTGTGGCTCCGGCGCTGATCCCGAGCCCGGGGATCAGCTTCGTTCAGGTCGGTCCGTTCCAGATCCGGTTCTACGCGCTGGCGATCCTGGCCGGGATCGTGCTGGCGGTGCTGATCACCGGCCGTCGGCTGCGGGCGGTCGGGCACCCGGCCGGGGTCGTGGTGGATGTGGCGATGTGGGCGGTGCCGTTCGGGATCCTCGGCGCCCGGATCTACCATGTGCTCACCCATCCCGGCGACTACTTCTTCCCTGGCGCGGACCTGTGGCGGGTGCTCTACATCTGGGAAGGCGGGATCGCAATCTTCGGTGCGATCCTGGGCGGGCTGGTCGGGATTGTGATCGGCACCCGTCGCGCCGGGATCCCGGTGCTGCTGTTCCTGGACGCGCTCGCGCCGGGGATGCTGGTCGCCCAGGCGGTGGGACGGCTGGGGAACTACTTCAACCAGGAGCTGTTCGGCCCGCCCACCACCTTACCGTGGGGGCTGCAGATCGACCCCTCAGCCCCCGCGATCCCGCCGGGGACCCCGGCGGGGACCCTGTTTCATCCGCTGTTCCTGTACGAGCTGCTGTGGAACCTGGCCGGTGCCGCCGTGATCGTGCTGCTCGAGCAGCACCGCCGCCGGCACGGCCGGATCACGCTGGGCGCCGGGCGGAGTCTGGGCGTGTACCTGCTGTGGTACGGGGCGGGGCGGGCGGTGCTGGAGTCCATCCGGCTGGATCCCACCGAGCTGCTCGCCGGCGGGCTGAAAGCGAACGTGCTCACCGCCCTGGTGGCCGCCGTACTGGGGGTCGGGCTGCTCGCCCACGCCTCCTGGCGCGCCCGCCGCCGCGCACCCGTCCGGGGGAGGGGGGATGCGCGTGTCGATCCGCAGTGAGCAGGCCCCGCAGCTGCCCGCCGATCACGTCGACCGGCCGGTGGAGGAGCGCACGAATCCGCGCCTGAGCGTGTCGGGGTGGGCGCGGTGGGCGTGGCGGCAGCTGACCAGCATGCGCACCGCCCTGGTGTTGTTGCTGCTGCTCGCGGTGGCCGCGATCCCCGGGTCGTTGATCCCGCAACGCTCCTCCGACCCGAACGGGGTGATCCAGTTCGACAAGACCAACCCGGGCTGGATGTGGGCGGTGGACCTGCTGCAGCTGCACGACGTGTTCGGGTCGGTGTGGTTCTCCGCGATCTACCTGCTGTTGTTCGCGTCGCTGATCGGCTGCGTCATCCCCCGCATCCGCCACCACCTGACCGCGCTGCTCGCCCCGCCCCCGGCCACCCCCCGCAACCTGTCCCGCCTGCCCGCCCACACCCGCCGCGTCCTCCCCGACACGCCCCCCGGTGCGGTCTTGGACGCGGCCGAGAAGGCGCTGCGTCGGCAGCGGTACCGCACCCGCCGGGTCCGCGGCGACGACGGACGGGACTCGGTCGCAGCCGAGCGCGGCTACCTGCGGGAGACCGGGAACCTGCTGTTCCACGTGGCGCTGCTGGCGGTGCTGGTCGTGGTCGGCGTCGGCGGCGGGTTCCGGTTCACCGGGCAGCGGGTGCTGGTGGAGGGGCAGACGTTCGCGTCCACCCGGATCGCGTACGACTCGTTCACCGCCGGCCGGTTCATCACTGACACGCAGATCCCGGCGTTCTCCCTCACCCTGGACCGGTTCCGCGTCGACTACGTCCTGGACAACGTCAACGCGCTCGGCATGCCGAAGACGTTCGACGCGCAGGTCACGACCACCACTGGTGGCACCCGGCAGGCCTCCAGCATCCGGGTCAACGAGCCGCTGCCGGTGGCTGGCACCGACATCTATCTGCTCGGCAACGGGTACGCCCCCACCCTCACCGTCCGAAACCCGGCCGGGAAGATCGTGTTCCGTGACACGGTCCCGTTCCTGCCGCAGGACGCGAATTTGACCAGCTTGGGCATCGTGAAGGTTCCCGACGGGCTGGCCGAGCAGGTCGGCCTGGTCGGGATGCTGTACCCCACCCGCGCGACCACCGCCTCTGGGGCGTTCGCGTCCAGCTACCCGGACCTGCTGGACCCGGTCGTCACCTTCAACGTGTACGTCGGCGACCTGGGCCTGAACACCGGGGTCCCGGTGTCGGTGTACGCACTGGACACCAGCACCCTCACCCAGATCGCCGGGCGGGGCACCCCCACCCCCGCCCTGCAGTTGGTCCCCGGCACCCCGGTTCCGCTGCCGGACGAGCTGGGCACGATCGAGCTCGGCCCGATCCCCCGATTCGCGTCGCTGGAGATCGCCGCCGACCCCACCCAAACCCCCACTCTGATCGCCGCGGTCGTCGCGATGGCCGGGTTGGCCCTGTCCCTGTTCGTGCCCCGCCGCCGCCTTTGGGTCCGCGCAACCACCGGCCGGGACGGCGGCACGGTGCTTGAGGTCGCCGGGCTCGCCCGCGGCGACGACCCCCGCCTGCAACCCACCGTCGACACCCTCGCCACCCGCCTCACCCCTTCCCCCGCACCCCTTCGAGGAGGCTCTGATGACCCCGTTCCTTGACGCCCTGTCCCTGCTGCTGGTGTACTCGGCGATCGCGATCTACGCCGCCGCATTCGTCGCCTACACCCTTCACCTCGCCCGCCGCGCCAGCACCCCTGCCGTCCCGGTCACCGTCCGGGTGCCGGTCACCGCCGGCGCCACCAGCACCACCGACCCGGACCTGGCAGGCACACCCACCGCCCCCGCCCCCGACACCGCACCCGGTGCCGCCGCTGCCCCGGGGGGCGGACGGGGGGCGGGGAAGGCGGCGCGGGTCGGGTTCGTGTTGACCGTGCTGGGCTGGGTGTTCCATCTTGCCGGGGTGGTGCTGCGCGGGGTCGCCGCGGACCGGGTGCCGTGGGCGAACATGTTCGAGTTCTCCCTCACCGGCACCGCCCTGATCATCGCCACCTTCCTGGCCGTGTCGCTGCGGGTGCGGCTGGCGTACCTGGGCAGCGCCGTGCTCGGGCTGACCGTGCTGCTGCTCGGCGTCGCGACGGTCAGCTTCTACGTCCCCGTCGTCCCCCTGATGCCCGCCCTGCAGTCCGGGTGGCTGGTCATCCACGTGCTGGTCGCGCTGCTGGCGACCGCGTTCTTCGGGCTCGCGTTCCTCGTCTCCCTCACCTACCTGCTCACCACCCGCCGCCGCGGCCTCCCCTCCCGGCTCACCCGGCTGCGGGACAGTCTGCCCGGGCCGGAGGATCTGGACCGACTCGCATACCGGCTGACGATCGTCGGGTTCATCCTGTGGACCTTCACCCTGATCGCCGGGGCGATCTGGGCCGGCCGCGCCTGGGGCAGGTTCTGGGGGTGGGACGTGAAAGAGGTGTGGACGTTCATCATCTGGGTGCTCTACGCCGGATACCTGCACGCCACCGCCACCCGCGGCTGGGCCGGCACCCGCGCCGCCTGGCTGTGCATCGTCGGCTTCGCCGCCGTGCTGTTCAACTTCGGCGTCGTCAACGTCTTCTTCACCGGGCTGCACTCCTACTCCGGACTGTGACCCGCCCCCTGCGAAAGGACCGCTCATGACCCGCACCACCCCCCGCCCCGCCCCAGCTGAGGACCCGCAACGCGCCTGGCGGCGACACCGCCTGCTCGTCCGGGTCGGCCAGGCCCTGATGGCCGCCGGCGCGATCGTCGCGATCATCCACTGGCTCGCGCACCTGGAAGTGTTCGGCCCCGGCCAGCCCTCCGGCTGGCTCGACCTGGTCGCCGGGTACCCGACCGGGGCGCTGCTGCTGATCACCGGCGCCATCCTCGCCGGCCGCCGCCGCCCCACCAGCAAGAGCACGAACACCTGACCGACCGGAGTGATCCCGCATGCGCACCCCCACCACCCTGACACGCCCACCCCGCCGCGCCGTCACCGCCGCCGCGGTCGCCGTGTTCGGCGCGCTCGTCCTGCTTCTGGCCGGGTGCACCGCCCAGACGCCCGGCCTGTTGTCCTCCTCCCCGTCCCCGGGGTATCTGTCCGCGGACGAGACCGTGCGGGAGATCCCCGCCGACCAGCGCGACGACCCGGTCACCTTCACCGGCACCACCGACACCGGGGAGCAGGCGGATTCCACCGCGTGGGCGGGTTCGGTCGTTGTGGTGAACTTCTGGTACGCCGCCTGCCCGCCCTGCCGTGCCGAAGCGCCCGACCTGGAAGCCCTCGCCCAGACCTACCAGCCCGACGGTGTCGTGTTCATCGGCGTCAACGTGCGCGACAGCGCCGACACCGCCGCCGCGTTCGAGAACCAGTTCGGCATCACCTACCCGTCGATCCTGGACGCCACCACCGGCACGGTGCAAGCCGCGTTCGCCGGGAAAGCCGCCCCCGGCGCCGTGCCCACCACAATCGTCCTGGACCGCACCGGCCGGATGGCCGCCCGCATCATCGGGCAACTGCCTACCCGCACCACCCTCGCCGCCCTCATCGACACCGTCCTCGCCGAGACGAGCCCCTGATGGGGGAGATCATCACCGCCGGCAGCATCTGGGCCGCCCTCCCCCTAGCCCTCCTCGCCGGGCTGGTGTCCTTCGCCTCCCCCTGCGTGCTCCCCCTCGTGCCCGGCTACCTCGGCTACCTCACCGGCACCACCACCACCGCGGGGGTCTCCCGGTGGCGGGCGCTGGCCGGGACCGGACTGTTCACCCTCGGCTTCTCCGTCCTGTTCATCGGCTACGGGGCCGCGTTCGGCGCCCTGGGGGCCTGGCTCATCCGCTGGCAAGATCTCCTCACCCGCATCCTCGGGATCGTGGTCCTGCTGATGGGGCTCGTGTTCCTCGGCGTGTTCCGGCTCTTCCAACGCACCGCGAAACCCGCCATCCACCCACCCAGCGGGCTGGCCGGAGCTCCCCTGCTCGGCATCGCGTTCGGGCTCGGCTGGACCCCGTGCCTGGGCCCCACCCTCGCCGCGATCTCCGCCCTCAGCCTCACCACCGGCAACCCCGCCCGCGGCGCCCTCCTCGCCGTCACCTACTGCCTGGGCCTGGGGTTGCCCTTCATCGCCGCCGCCGCCGGCCTGAACTGGGCCACCGGAAGCATCACGTTCCTGCGCCGCCACATCCGCACCATCAACATCACCGGCGGGGTCCTCATGATCGCCACCGGCATCGCGATGATCAGCGGAGCCTGGACACTCCTCACCTCCAGCATCCAGAACCTCATCGGAGCCACCGTGCTCCCCCTCTAACACACCTCTAACACCCCGCTGCCGCCGGGAGCGGGGCCATGGCGTTAGCCGCCAGGGCCGGACCGGCTCCCTGCCGCATCACAGAAAGGACAGACCATGCGACCACACGGCAGCCGTGACCGCGCCCCCATCCCGTCCGAGCCGGACCCGGCCCGCGGTTCCCCGGCGCTGGGGGCAGGGGGCGTCTGGGTCGCCGCAGCGGCCGCGGCCGCCGGGGTTGGGTCGGCGTATTGGGACGACTCCTGGCACACCACCCTCGGCCGGGACAGCACCTTCATCCCTCCGCACCTGCTGCTGTATGCGTCGATCCTCACCGTCGGGGTCGTGATCGCCGGCTGGGGGTGGCGGCGGCTGGCCGCGACACGATCCGTGGCCGCCGTGTTCCGCACTCCCGGGTTCGCCCTCGCGGTCGCTGCGGCGGTCGCGACCGCGGCGGCCGCGCCCGCCGACGCGTTCTGGCACACCGCGTTCGGGCGTGACGCGGTGCTCTGGTCGCCCCCGCACCTGCTGTCGGTGATCGGCACCCTGTGCGTGCTGATCGGCCTGCTCACCGGCACCGACCGGCACGTGCCCGCCCCGCCGCGGATCGCCCTGGCCGCAGGCGTGCTGGGGGCGGCGCTGATCATCGTGATGGAATACGACACCGACGTGCCCCAGTTCACCGAGACCCTGTACCTGCCGCTGCTGCTGGCGACCACGCTCGGCGCGGCATGGGTGATCACCACCCTGGTCCCCGGCCGCACCCGCCTTGTCCTCGTCGTCGCCGTGTACCTGGTGTTCCGGGTGGTGCTGTGGGTGCTGCTCACCACCTCTGGGTGGCTCGCCCCCGACCTGCCGGTCGCGGTGGCCGGGCTCTTCCTGCTGGCCCTGCCCGTCCCCCGGTGGCGGTGGCCGGTGGCCGCCCTCGCCGTGACCACCCTGCAACTGCTGGCCTCCGGGACCGGGATCAGCAGCGTCCCACCCACCCCCGTCGCCTGGTCCGCCGTCGGCACCACCACGGTGATCATCGTCAGCATGATCGCCCTCACCGTGCGGCCGGGGGCTCGCCTCCGATCCGGCGGCGCGGCCGCGGCCCTCACCCTTCTGCTGGTCGCCCTCGCCCCGCCCCCACCCGCGCAGGCGCACGACCCCGGCCAGGGCACCGCCTACGGCACCGCACAGATGACCGTCACCGGCGACGGCACCGGGCAGCTGACCGTCACCATCACCGGCATCCGCCTCACCGACGACACCGACCTCACCCCGTCCCGTCTGGTCGCCCGCCGCACCGGAGAGGACCTCACCGCGCCGCTGCGCGCACAACCCGGCACCCCGCCTCCCGGTACCTTCACCGGGGAACTGGCACTGCCGTCACCGGGGCTGTGGTTCGTGTACGCCCAGTTCGCCACCGGCGAACGCACCCTCGAGGTGTGGGTGCCCGTCGATCAGCAACTCACCGGCCCGCAGAGCCAGCAGCGCAACCTCTACCAGCCCGTCACCGCCCTCACCCCGTCACCGGGGCAGATCATCCTCGGCGCCGTGCTCCTCGCCGTCTCGACGGCACTCACGGTCGCCGCGGCCGTCACCGTCGCCCGCCGCCGACGCGTCCTCCCTCCCGCGACCACCTGACCACGGCGAGGTCACCGCGCCCCGTTGCGGGCGGGCGGGCGATCTCGGCCTCCGGCAACCGAAACGGTCGGGCACGATGAGCTGGGCACCCCTGGCATCCGCCTGCTGTGCTGCCGGAGGGCGCGGACGTGACTCGACGCGGCAACGGCGACCACAACGGCGGCGGTTCTTCGGTTCGTGGGGTTATTCGGTGACGTTGATGATCATGGTCAGGCCGCCAGCGCCGTCGGTTTCGACGTTGTTGTTGGTGGTGTGGTGGTTGATGTGGCAGTGGATGAGCCACTGGCCGGGCTCGAGCGCGTTCCAGAGCACGTCGTAGCGTTGTCCCGGCCCGACGTTGATCGTGTCGGCCTGGAACTGCTGCGCCGTGGTGAGGGCCGCCCCGTCGCGGGCGACGACGGTGAACGGGCCGCCGTGGATGTGCATCGGGTGGATGTCGTTGGTGTTCGAGCCGATGAACCGCACCCGGAGGGTCTCCCCCACCTTCATGTCGATGGTCTCGGTGGCCGGGTACGCCTTCCCGTTGATGGTGAAGTAGTTCGGCATGCCCCCTTCCATCGGCATCGCCGGATAGGTCAGCCCCTCCCGGGACAGCCACTCCTGCAGCTGGATCGTGTACTCGCGATCGGCAGGCGGCTGCAGGCCAGGGTCGGCGGGGTCGATGATCAGCGCCCCGTACAGGCCGAGGGCCTGCTGCCGGTCGGCGTGATCGTGGGAGTGGTAGAAGAACGTGCCCCACTGCTTCACCGTGTACTCGTACCGGTAGGTGTCGCCGGGTTGGATGGGATCCTGGGTGATCCCGGCGGGCCCGTCCATCTCGTTGGGCACGTCCAGGCCGTGCCAGTGCACGGTCGTGGACTCGTCGAGCTCGTTGGTCACGTCGATGCGGATCCGGTCGCCCTGGGTGACCTGCAGCCGAGGCCCCGGGATCTGCCCGTTGTACGCGTACGCGTCGACGGTGACGCCGGGGAGGATCTCCCAGCGGATCTGCGACACGGTCAGCTCGAACACCCTCACCCCGTCCTCGACGCGGGCAGGTTCCAGCACCTCATCACCGCGGGTGTCCACGTCGTACGCGGCGGTCGCGGCCCGCGGGTCGACGGCGGCCATGTCCCGCATCGCCTCGGCGGGGGTGTCACGGGTCATGATCATCCCGGGCGGCATGATCAGCCCACCGACGTCGTGCGCGCTGAGAGTCATGTTGACGGCGTTCGCGGGGGCGACCATCCCGACCACGAGCGCGATCGCGGAGAACGCGCCGACCACGGTCAGCTGCGGCACGGTCACCGCTCCGGCGCCAGAAGGCTGGTGCGCCTCATGCCCCGACCCCGGCGACGACGCACCGCCCGCCGCCTGGTCGTGGCCGGCGTGCGCCTCCGGCCGCGGGCTGTGCTGCGCGTGCGCGTCATGCTCCTGGGGGTGGGTGGCGGGCTGGGGGCGGACGGTCATCAGACCGTGCTTGAGGCCCTTCTTCACCATCCACACGTTCACGGGGTAAGCGAGCACGAACCCGACCGCGATCCCGAAACTCATCACCGCCCAGAACAGCAACTCGGTGGGCAGCATGGCCCGCATGTCGCGGCCCATCATCAGCAGCGACATCACCGGCGCCATGCCCGCCATCATCAAGTTCATGCTGATGAACTCGGGCAGGAACGAGCGGCGCACGTTCTGCCAGTAGCTGCCGCCCATCATGTTCTTCATGAACAGGGCCTGGAACACGAACAACCCGAACGCGAACCCGGCGGCGTACTCGATGATCAGATCCAGCCACATCGGCAGGCCCAGCGACGCGACGACGACGGCGGCGACGATGATGCCGGTGGCATCGCCCGCGACGCAGTGGATGGTCGAGCCGATGCCCTGCTTCCACAGCGGCCGGGTGAACTCCTCATGCTCTCCCGGCCGTGGCTCCTTGTCCGCGAGCACATACAGCAGCGCCCCGATCGGCCCCAGGTAGAGGGTGACCAGGATGAAGCCCCACTTCATCACCGCCGGCTCCGGGTTGTGACGGAACTGGTCCACCCCGACCCAGATCGTGCTGATCGCGACCAGCACGAACCAGGCGACCAGGAAATAGTCGATCGGTTGAATCAACCTCGCCCGCCTCTCCCTCGCACACGACTCCCCCACACCTTATACCCCCTATAGGTATTTTTTCAATCGGCGCCGCCTCGGGTGCCGACGGGTGCACGTGCCCGGTGGGGCGAACCTGACGCAGCCGAGACGATCGCGGCGGAGTTCAGCGACCCGTGCCGTCCTCAACGGCGCCGCCGAAGAAGTCCGCACCGGCAGACTCGACCCCGACGGCGTCACGGCGATCCTGCTGCCCGCCTTGACCGACACCACGGCACCCCGAGGGCACTGATCCTTCCGCTCAGGAGACGGACGTCGTTCGCCGATAATCGAGAACGACGTGCCGGTGGACGCGATGTGGCTGCTCTGTCGGCGAAGGCGTGGAAGGCCTGCGGCCGGGCGAGATCCGGGAGACGCAAAGGTCGGATTGGTACAGTGAGGGACTATGCCCCGCGACCCCCGATCCCGGCCCGACCGGGTCATCGCGGCGGGGTGGTGGTCGGGGCGGCTGCTGACCATCCTGGGCCTGGCACTTGTGCTCATCATCGGCGGCTGGACCACCTCCCACACCACGGCTGACGCGCACGCCGACACCAGTGCGGGCTCCCCCGTCGCGACCGGCTCTACCCCAGACTCGGGGGCACCGGTGGAGGGCCGGACGGCGTCGTCCTCTGCGGGGGTGTCCGTCGATGCGTCCGGGGCGTGGGGGTGCCTGATCGGGGTGGTGTGCACGCTGCTGGTACTGGCGGCCGTGACGGCTTCCCGGCTCCAGGGCCGGCTGCGGATACTGCGGGTATCCCGTCCGGTGCGCGCGCCGCTGCTGGTGCCGGTGCCCGTGTCGCGGCGTCCGGCCGCGCCCTCACTGCTGCTGTTGTCGATTTCCCGAACCTGAGATCCGGCATGCCGCCCACCCATGGGCGGCGTCTTCCCGCCCGCCCGTGTGCGGGCGCTGTGTGATGCCGATTTCTAGGTTTGGAGAATGTCTTGACGACCCGTATCACGGCGGCCCCCTTCGCCGGTCCGGTGCCGACGGCTGCGGCCGGTCACCGCCGCCCACCCGGCCCCGCTCGGCCCCGTCCGGCCCCGTCCCGCCGCGGCGCCGGCGCGATCATCCTCCGTCCATTCCCGCCCCGGCCCTCTTCTGCGGGGAGGGGGTGGTGATGCGGTCGGGGTTGACGCATCGGCGGGCGATCATCGTCGGGGCCGGGCAGGCCGGGCTCGCGGTGGCCGCCGCGCTGATCGGGTTGGGGTTCCGGCCGCAGCAGGAGTTCGTGGTCGTCGACGCCGCCACGGACCGGCAACGCAGTTGGGCGTCCCGGTGGCATTCGATGCGGCTGCTATCCGACGCCCGCCACAGCACGCTGCCAGTCCGGCCTCTACCGGTGGACCCGCACGAGCACCCGCGGGCGGATGAGATCGCGAACTACCTGGACCAGGTGCAGCACACCCTGGGGGTGGACCCGTTCTGGGGGTTGCGTGTGGTCGGGGTGGAACGCGTCGGTCACGGGTCGGTGCTGCAGCTGCAGACCGCAGAGGGCGACGTGCAGACCCGCAACGTGGTGTGCGCGACCGGCGCCGCCACCCACCCCCGCATCCCTGCGTGGGCGCAGCAGCTGCGGGTGCCCGGGGTGGTGCTGCACAGCGCCCACTACCAATTCCCCCGGCAGGTGCCCACCGGGCGGGTGCTGATCGTCGGCGGCGGAAACAGCGGCGTGCAGCTGGCGCGAGAGCTATCCACCTCCCACGAGGTCACCCTCGCGGTCCGCACCCGGCGCCCGCACCGACCCGCCCGTACCTTCCCCGTCCACGCCCGGGCAGGCTCGTCCTGGCTGGGTCGCCCACCCGCCGTGCAGCCGGTGTTCGGCGACAGCTACCATGCGCTGCGTCACGCGGGTGTGGCGGTCGCCCCGGCGGTGACCGGCGCGGACGGCGGGCAGGTCACGTTCGCCGATGGCAGCACCCTCGCCCCGGACTCGGTAATCCTCGCCACCGGGTACGACCCCGGCGAGGACTGGCTCCCCGCCGAGGCGACCGCAGCCCGGTCCCGCCCGGCGATGACCGGGCTGCCGGGCTTGTTCGTCGCCGGGATCCCCGCCCACAGCCGCCCCGGAGCGGACACCCTCGCCGGGGTGTCCCGGGACGCCGCCGTAATCGCCCGCACCATCGCGGACCGGCCATGACCGCCACCCCGACGACCCTCCAGGACCCGCACGGACGCCCCCAACCCACCCCGCCGAACCGCCGCGCCCGGGCGGTGATGCCATTGGCGATGGCGTTGCTGGTCGCGGCAGCCGCGGCGGTGCTGATGGATCTCGCCTACCCGGAGGTGGGATTCTGGCCGGCCGCGTTCGCCGCGACCGGGCTGCTGCTTCTCGCCCTGATCGGCCGGAGCGTGTGGGGGGCGGTGGCGGTCGGGGCGGTGTTCGGGTTGCTGTTCTTCGGGCTGCTGGTGTCCTGGACGACCCGGTATCTCGGGCCGGTGCCGTGGGCGGCACTGACCGTGGTGGAAGGGACCCTGACCGCGGTCGGGATCATCCCGCTGGCACTCGCCTACCGGTGGGTGCCGCGCGCCGCCCCCGGCCCGGTCGGACGCCTGCTCCTGCTGCCGGGCCTGGTGGCCGCGTTGTGGACGGGCCGGGAGGTGCTGCTGGGCGCCTGGCCGTACGGGGGGCTGCCGTGGGCGCGGCTCGGGATCACCCAAGCCGACAGCCCCCTCGTTCAGACGGTGTCCTGGGTCGGGGTGAGCGGGCTCACCTTCCTGATGGTCTTCACCGTCGCCGCCGCGATCGAAGCCATCCGGACCGGCCGGTGGCGTCGCCCGTTCCCCGCCGCCGTACCCGCCGTCACCACCCTGATGCTGGTCCTGGTCCCGGCGTTTCCCACCACACCGGCCGGGACGATGCGGGTCGGGGCGGTGCAAGGCAACGGCCCGTCCGGGTACTTCGACCAGCGCACCGTGGGGGCGATCGCCCGGGCGCAGGGGGACGCGACCGGCCCGGTGCTCGACGCGGATGTGGATCTGGTGGTGTGGCCGGAAGGGCTGGATGCTGACCCGTTCCAGACCCCGTGGCTGGCCGAGTATCTCACCGGCATCAGCACCCGGGCAGGTGCCCCGCTGCTGGCGAACGCGGCCACCACGGCGGGCGGCAACATCTACAACACGTCGTTCCTGTGGGACCCGGCCACCACCGGTGCCACGCCGCAGCGGGAGCAGGTGCAGACGCACGCGAAACGCCACCCGGTGCCGTTCGGCGAGTACGTGCCCGACCGGGCGTTCTACACCCTGCTCGCCCCCGACCTGGTCGGGCTGCTGCAACGCGACTACGCGCACGGCACGGACGTGCCGCTGGTCACCGTCGGCGGTGTGCCGGTGGGGTTGGCGATCTGCTTCGACGTGATCTACGACGAGGTCATCGCCGAGAGCATCACCGCCGGTGCGGAGCTGCTGGTGTTCCAGACCAACAACGCCGACTTCCGCGGCACGGACGAGAACCTGCAGCAGCTCGCGGTCGCCCGGATCCGCGCGGTAGAGACCGGCCGTACCGTGGTGAACGTCTCCACCGTCGGCACCAGCCAGATCATCCGCCCCGACGGCAGCACCCTCACCGGTCTGCCCGCCGGACAGGCCGGGGCGCTGATCGCCGACACCGACCTGCGCACCGGCATCACCCCCGCCGTCCTCATCGGGCAAGGCGTCTCCGCTGTCACCTTGTGGGGTGGGCTGGGTGGTCTCGCCCTCACCGGCGCGATCGCCTGGCGGCGGCGCACCCCTGCTGTGGCCTGACTAGGCATGCCCGCCAGACAACCCGGGGTTATCCTGCGGGTGGGAGGACGAGGCGGCGGATCTCCGCAGCGATCAGATCTGGTTCTGTGGCGGGGATGTAGTGGCCGGAGCGGGCAGCGACCACGTGCCGGCCCTGCCGGGACTGTGCGGCCCGATACCGCCCGGCGGCGGTCGCGGCATCCCGGACCCGTCGCGGCATCCCGTCCGCGAGACTGCCGGAGATGACGGTGACCGGGACATCGGGCAGCGCCGGCGGGTCGCCCTGCCAGGCGTGCAGCTCGGTGAGGAAGGTGCGCGCTTGCCGACCCTGGGTGACCACCACCGCGGGCCGGAACGCCTCCCGGTGAAGATCGGCCCGCACATCCTCGGGCATCCCCTCCCCGAGGAACCGGAAGAACCGCTCCAGCATCCCCACCCGGGCCAGCACCCACTCCACGGCGATCACGATCTTCTCCCCGACCCGGAACCGCATACCGAACAGGAGGTCCGCTGCCTCATCGGTCGGATCCACCAGCACCAGCCCGGCCACCCGGTCCGGGCGGCGGGACGCGGCCAGCCGCACCATCGGGCCGCCCGCGGAATGCCCCACCTGCACGAACCCGCTGCTCGGCTCGAGGCCGTCCAGCAGATCGTTCAGGTCGTCGGCCATCCGGTCCAGGGTGCGCCCTGCACTATCCGGGACGGACCGACCCAGCCCCGCCCGGTCATACACCACGGCCCGCGTGAACGCGGCGACCCGGGTCTGCACCGACGCCCAGGTGGAGCGGGTCGCCGCCGATCCCGCCTCGAACACCACCGTCGGCACCCGGGGCCCCGGCGGGGCCCGGCAGCACCATCGCATAAGGGGCGCGCCCGCCACGGGTGCGCACCCACACCGGCTCCCCCTGCGTGTGCACACGCTCCCCCGCCATGACCCGCCCTACCGGTCCGTGCCCTGGCGGGAGGCGCCGGTCGCGGCGCGGTGGGCCTTCTCCCGCAGGGCCAGCAGGGCGAGGGTGTCGTCCTTGATCTGGGTGCGGCCGAGGATGCCCCAGTGCGCGCTCAGGTGGTCTTCGAGGTAGCGCAGCACCCGGGCGAACGGGACGGTGTGCCACGGCGCCCCCGCCCCGGGCGGGGAGGTGGGGTTGCCGAACACGACCGTGCGGATCGTGCGCCCTTCCGGCGCCACCGTCCGTCCCGTTTCCAGCAGTTCGGCGACCAGCCGGGCGGCATCGGTCGGGGCGCAGCACCCGAACCGGGTGAACGCGGCTTCCAGCACGGCCGGGTCCCGCATCGCCGGGTTGGGGTGCGGGCGGCCTTCCTTGACCTCGCCGACGATCATGTCCGCTCCGCCCCCGGCACCCAGGGCCGGGTCCAGCGGTGCGTCGACGGTCCCGGACGCTCCCGGTGCGCGGTGCAGCCGTACGGCGAGGATGTCCAGGTCGGTGATGGTGCGGGGACCGCCGGGACCGGTGGCGTCCAGCACGGGGTATTCGGCGACGGTGAAGTAGCCGGTGACCCGCAGGTACGCCTGCACCAGCCCGACCGCCGTGTCCACCCTCTATCTCCGACCGGGTTATCTGGCCGGTCAGGCGGCGTGCGCGTAGCGGGCCGGGTCGGCGTCGAACAGCGGCCCGCACTCGGCGCAGCAGAACCAGTACCGGCTGCCCTGGTAGTCGCGGAACAGGCCGCGCTGCTCGGCCCAGGCCGGGTCGACCTGGTTGCCGGGCATCACCGGACAGGTCACCAGGTTCGTCGCCCCCGCCGGCGGCTCGTGATGGTGATGCTCGTGCGCACCATGCTCGTGTCCTCCATGGTCGTGCCCGTGCGTGTGGTCGTGCCCGGAGTGGTCGTGGTCGTGGGACATGGTGTGTCTCCTTCTCGAGCGATGGTTAGGCCTGGACGGGCGCGGGCTCTCGGGTGGCGGGGGCGCCGGCACGGGTCGGGGTGGGCAGGGGGCGGAAGCGGCGCAGGCGGAGGCTGTTGGTGACGACGAACACGCTGCTGAACGCCATTGCCGCGGCGGCGAGGATGGGGTTGAGCAGGGCGAGCATCGCGACCGGGATCGCGGCGACGTTGTACGCGAACGCCCAGAACAGGTTCCCCTTGATCGTGCCCAGGGTGCGGCGGGCCAGCCGGATCGCGTCCGGGACCAGCATCAGGTCGCCGGAGACGATGGTCAGGTCCGCGGCGGTGATGGCCGCGTCGGTGCCGGTGCCCATCGCGATCCCGAGGTCGGCGGCGGCGAGGGCTGCGGCGTCGTTGACGCCGTCGCCGACCATCGCGACCACCCGGCCCGCGGCCTGCAGGTCGCGGATGGTGTCGAGCTTGCCCTGCGGGGTGACCCCGGCGCGGACGTCCTCGATCCCGGCCTGGTTGCCGATCGCGCGGGCGGCGCCGGGGTTGTCGCCGGTGAGCAGGATCGGGGTCAACCCGAGCTCCCGGAGCCGTGCGACCGCCTCACGGCTGGTGGGTTTGATGGTGTCGGCGACGCTGATCGCCCCGCGCACCTGCCCGTCCCACGCCACCACCGTCACCGTCGCCCCCGCCGCCTCGTCCGCCGCGATGGTCGCGGCGAGCTCGGCGGGGATGGGGAGCGCCCATTGGGTGGTGATCCAGGAGGCGCGGCCGGCGGCGACCAGGCGGCCGTCGACGATGCCCTGCACGCCTTGACCGGCCTCGGCGGCGAATGACTCCACGGCATCCGTCGGGCCGTCGGCTGCGGCGGTGATGGCGCGGCCGATGGGGTGCTCGGAGCCGTGCTCGAGCGCCGCGGCGAACCGGATCAGCTCCGCCTCATCGGTGCCGGGAGCGGGGTGGATGCCGGTGACGGTCATGGTGCCGGCGGTGATGGTGCCGGTCTTGTCGAGCACGACGGTGTCGATGCGGCGGGTCTGCTCGAGCACCTGGGGTCCGCGGATGAGGATGCCCAGCTGGGCGCCGCGGCCGGTGCCGACCAGCAGAGCGGTCGGCGTCGCCAGCCCCAGCGCGCACGGGCAGGCGATGATCAGGGTGGTCACCGCGGCGGTGAAGGCGACCTCCAAGGGCGCCCCCGCGATCAGCCACCCGGCGAACGCGGCCAGGGCGAGGACGATGACGATGGGGACGAAGACGGCCGACACCCGGTCGGCGAGGCGCTGCACCTGGGCCTTGCCGGTCTGCGCCTCCTCGACCAGCCGCGCCATCCGGGCCAGCTCGGTGTCGGCGCCGACGCGGGTGATCTGCACGAGCAGGCGCCCGCCGGTGTTCACAGTCGCGCCGACCACGCGGGAGCCGGGGGCGACTTCGACCGGCACGGACTCGCCGGTCAGCATCGACTCGTCCACCGCGGACATTCCCTCGGTGACGAGGCCGTCGGCGGGGATCTTCTCACCCGGCCGCACCACCACGACATCACCCGGAACGAGCTGTGCGACGGGGACGCGCTGCTCAGTGCCTTCGCGGAGGATCACTGCGTCCTTGGCGCCGAGCTCCAGCAGGGCGCGCAGGGCCTCGCCGGACTGCCGCTTGGCACGAACCTCGAGGTAGCGGCCGAGGAGGATGAACACGGTCACCAGCGCGGCGACCTCCAGGTACACCTCGTGGCCACCGGCCTGCGGGGTGCCGACGAAGGTGACGCTCATCCGCATTCCCGGCATCCCCGCACCGCCGAAGAACAGCGCGTACAGCGACCAGCCGAACGCGGCCAGCACCCCGACGCTGATCAGAGTGTCCATCGTCGCCGCCCCGTGCCGGGCATTGATCGCCGCGGCGCGGTGGAACGGCCACGCCCCCCACACCACCACCGGCGCGGCCAGGGTGAGCGTGAGCCACTGCCAGTAGGTGAACTGCAGGGCGGGGATCATCGACAGCACCGCGACCGGCACCGCCAGCACCGCCGAGACGATCAGCCGCTGCCGCAGCGACGCCAGCTCATCGTCCCGCGGGATGGTCTGCTCAGCCGTGTCGGGCACAGGCGGGGCTGGGAGGCTCGCTCCGTACCCCGCCTGCTCGACCGCCGCGATCAGCTCCTCCACCGGCACCGGGGCCTCCGAGTGCACGCGGGCCTTCTCGGTGGCGAAGTTGACCGTCGCCTCCACCCCGGGCAGCTTGTTCAGCTTCCGCTCGACCCGCGTCGCGCACGACGCGCAGGTCATCCCGGTGATGTCGAGATCGACGTCCAGCGTGCTCATGAGGCTGCGGCGAGGCTGTACCCGGCCTCCTCCACCGCCGCCCGCACCCGCTCCGCATCCACCGGCGTCGCGCTGGACACCGTCACCGTGGACACGCCACCGGCGTGCAGATCGACCGCGACGTCGGAGACACCGTCGATCGCGGAGACCTCCTCGGTGACGCTACGCACGCAGTGCGCGCAGGTCATCCCCTCCACCAGGAACTGCGCCGACACGGTCTCACCCGCCGCCGTCTGCTGCGCCGGCGCGCCGGTGTCGGTGGCTGCCGTGGCGTGGGAGGTGGGGCTGCAACAGGCGCAGCCACCGCCGGTGCTGGTCGCCTGCAGGCCGAGGTCCTGGAATCCCTGTCCGGTCATGATGTGCTCCCTTCAAGAGCGTTGAACGATGTGAGTGGGGACGACGTTAGGAGCGCACGAGGCGCGCGATCGCGGCGTTCGCCTCGCGGAGCTTCTCCTCCGCGAGCGGGCCGCCTTCGGCGGTCGCCTGCGCGACGCAATGCGCGAGGTGGTCTTCCAGCAGCGACAGCGCGACGGACTCCAGCGCCTTCGTCGCCGCCGACACCTGGGTCAGCACGTCGATGCAGTACACGTCCTCGTCGATCATCCGCGCGATCCCGCGCACCTGACCCTCCGCGCGGCTCAGCCGCGCCAGCAGCGCCGGCTTGTTGTCCACATACCCGTGTGCCATCTCGCACCTCCACCCACAATCTACCATACCCTGTAGGGGTACAGGGTGTAGGGTGAGGTCATGACCGGCATCCAGGAGCCGCGGCCCGCACAGACCACCCGTTGGCACGTCGTGACGGGCGGTCCCAGCTCGGGCAAGACCACCACGGTCAACCTGCTGCGGGGCCGCGGGTACACGACCACAATCGAGCACGCCCGCCACTACATCGACCTGCAACGGATCACCGGGCGCGGCACCGCGGAGGTGCGGGCACGGCAGAGCGAGTTCCAGCGCGCCGTCGTCGACATGCAGATCGAGCAGGAACGCTCCCTCGACCCGCAACAGACCGTGTTCCTGGACCGTGCTCTGCCGGACTCGCTCGCCTACTACCGCTTCCTCGGCCTCGCCCCCGGCACCGCCCTGCTGGGCGCGCTGGCCGGCGCCCGGTACGCGACGGTGTTCCTGCTTGACCTGCTCCCGCTGGCGTCCGACTACGCGCGCACCGAGGACCCCGCCGCGCAGCGGCGCATCCACGACCTGCTCGGGCTGGTGTACCAGGAGCTGGGCTTTCCCGTCGTCACCGTCCCCGCACTCGCCCCCGACGCGCGCGTCGACTTCATCCTCGAACGAGCATCGGCCGGCACTCCAGCCGAGAGGGGCGTGAGCTGATGGGCGCGGGGAGTAGCCGGTACCGGCAGATCGGGGCCGTGCTGCGCCGGCACGGACTCGGCGTCCTGGCCGGCGTGCTGGGCCTGGGCGGCTTGGTGCCGTTCCACCGCGGCGCCCTCGGACACGCCCGGCAGGAGGACCCCTACACGAACCCCGAGCATGTGCGGGTCGCGTTGGAGGAGCTCGGGCCGACGTTCGTGAAACTGGGCCAGATCCTCTCCACCCGGCACGATCTGCTCCCCGCGGCATGGGTCGCCGAGTTCGCCAAACTGCAGGACGACGTCGCCGCGGCACCGTGGGAGGGCATTCGGGACGTGCTCCGTGAAGAGCTCGGCGCCGACCCAGAGCACGTGTTCGCCCAGTTCGACCCGGTGCCGCTGGCGGCGGCGTCCATCGGGCAGGCGTACGCGGCAACTCTTCACGACGGCACCGAGGTCGTCGTGAAGGTGCGCCGGCCCGGCGTGGTCGCGCAGGTGCATGAAGACCTGGACATTCTCCGCAACCTCGCCGACCGCGCCGACCGGCGCTGGGATGCCATCCGGCAGTACGACCTGCCCGGGCTGGTGGAGGAGTTCTCCCGCACGCTGCGTGCCGAGCTGGACTACCTGCAGGAGGCCCGCAACGCCGAACGGTTCGCGCAGGAGTTCGCCCACGCGGCGCGGGTGCGGATTCCCCGCGTGCACGGGGAGACCACGACCTCGCGCGTGCTGACCCTGGAGCGGATGAGCGGGGTGCGGATCGACGACCTGGAGGGCCTGGACGCCGCCGGCATCGACCGGGTCGCACTCGCGCGGCTGGGTGCCGACATCGTGCTCACGATGGTGTTCGACAACCGGTTCTTCCATGCCGACCCCCATCCCGGGAACATGTTCGTGCAGCCCGACGGCGCGCTCGCGCTGATCGACTTCGGGATGGTCGGGGAGCTCACCGAACAGACCACGGACGGCCTCGCCGGCATCGTGCTCGCCTTCACCCGCGACGACCCGGACACCCTCACCACCGCCCTGATAGAACTCTCCCGGACCGCCGACGTCGTCGACCGGGCAGGGCTGCGGCAGGCGATCACCGCGTTCACGGCCCGCTACCGGGGCCGTTCGCTGTCGGAGATCAGCCTCGCAATCATGCTCCAGCAGCTGCTCGGCATCCTGCAGCAGCACCAGCTGCACCTTCCGCAGGAGACGGCGCTGCTGTTCAAAGTGCTGATGATGGCCGAAGGGACCGCGGCGCGGCTGGATCCGGACTTCCAGATGCTCGACGCCCTGCAGCCCTACGCTGAGCAGCTCACCCGCGCCCAGCTGTCCCTGCCGGCTCTGGCCCGGCGATGGGCGCGCGCGGGAGCCGACACCGGGGCACTGCTCACCGAGCTGCCCGCCACCCTGAGCCGGCTCCGGCATCTCCTCGAAGACGGCGGGTTCGAGGTGCACCTGCGCGCGACGGAGCTGGAACCTCTCGTCGGGCGCGCCGAACGCGTCGGCAACCGTGTCGTCGCGGGAATGATCGCCGCCGCGCTGATCAGCGGGATCGGCACCCTCGTCGGCGGGAACACGAAATGGCGCTCCCGGGAAGGCGTCCTGATCGGCGCCGGGACCGGCACGATCGGCGCCCTCGGCAGCTATCTGCTGTGGACGCTGCGGCGCCGCCGACCCCGCCCCTGACCCGCGCACGGCTCAAGAACACCACGAAAGGAGACGAAGATGGACAGGATCAGAGTCGGCGTCAACGGGTACGGAGTGATCGGCAAGAGGGTCGCCGACGCCGTCCACGCCCAACCCGACATGCACCTGGTGGGCGTCGCGGACATCGTCACCGACTGGCGAATACAATCCGCCGTCCCGCGGCTGCCCGTATTCGCCGCCACCCCCGACGCGCACAGCGGCATGGTGGACACCGGCATCCGCCCCGAGGGAACCCTCGACGATCTCCTCGCGCAGAGCGACGTGATCGTCGATACGACCCCCAAGCACGTCGCCGCCGGAAACCTGCCCCGCTACCAGGCGGCGGGAGTAAAGGTGATCGTGCAGGGCGGGGAAGCGCACTCGACCACCGGGCACTCCTTCGTCGCCCAGGCCAACTACGCCACCGCGCTCGGCCGGGACCTGACCCGGGTGGTGTCCTGCAACACCACCAGCATCGTCCGCGTCCTCGGCGCGCTCGAAAACGCCGGGCTGCTGCTGCGCGCCCGCGGGGTTACTGGTAGGGCCGAATGTCGCAGGGTGCACTATTCATCCTGGGATTAGTTCAGTCAACACTGTATGATCAGTGCATGCTGACCATTGCTCCACGTCTCGACGTCATGAACCGGCTCGGCCGGGCCATGGCGGACCCGACGCGCTCCCGGATACTGATGACCCTGCTCGACGGCCCCAGCTACCCGGCGGTGCTCTCGCGTGAGCTGGAGCTGACCCGCTCGAACGTCTCGAACCACCTGACCTGCCTGCGCGACTGCGGCATCGTGGTCGCCGAGCCGGAAGGGCGGCAGACGCGCTACGAGATCGCGGACCCGCACCTCGCGGCGGCGCTGACCGCGCTGGTGGACGTGACGCTCGCGGTGGACGAGCACGCGCCCTGCATGGACGCTTCGTGCACGGTGCCGGGCTGCTGCGGGACGGGAGCGGGCGCGTGAGCGCGGCGTGCGGCTGCGAGCACGACGAGCCTGAGACCGCAGTCGGCGAAGAGGCCGAGGAGGCGGAGCGCCCCTGGTGGCGGGACCGCGGGATCATGGTCCCGGTCTTCTCCGGTGTGGCGTTCCTCACCGGTCTGGCGCTGGAGTGGTCCGGGATGGAGATCCCTGCGCTGGTGCTGTTCTGGATCGGCCTGCTGCTGGGCGCGTCGACGTTCACGCCGGGCGCGATCCGGAACCTCTTCAAGGGCAAGCTCGGCATCGGGCTGCTGATGACCATCAGCGCGGTCGGCGCGGTGATCCTCGGCTACGTCGAGGAGGCCGCAGCGCTGGCATTCCTGTACTCGATCGCCGAGGCGCTGGAGGACAAGGCGATGGACCGTGCCCGCGGCGGGCTGCGGGCACTGCTCAAGCTCGTCCCGGAGACCGCCACCATCCGCCGCGACGGCGTCTCGGTCGAGGTCGCCGCGAAGGATCTGGCTGTCGGGCAGCTGATGTTGGTGCGGCCGGGTGAGCGGATCGCGACCGACGGCGTCGTCCGCACGGGACGTTCCAGCCTGGACACGTCCGCGATCACCGGGGAGTCGATCCCGGTCGAGGTCGAACCCGGCGATGCCGTCTCCGCCGGCGCAATCAACACCGCCGGGGCACTGGAGGTCGAAACGACCGCGGCAGGCACCGACAACTCACTGACCACGATCGTCGACCTCGTGGAGAAGGCTCAGGCGGAGAAGGGCGACCGCGCCCGCCTCGCCGACCGCATCGCCCGACCTCTCGTCCCGGGCGTGCTGATCCTCGCCGCCCTGGTCGCGATCATCGGCTCGCTGCTCGGCGACCCGGAGCTGTGGATCACCCGCGCCCTGGTCGTGCTGGTCGCGGCATCGCCCTGCGCACTGGCGATCTCCGTGCCGCTGACCGTGGTCGCGGCGATCGGCTCGGCGAGCAAGTTCGGCGTGATCATCAAGTCCGGTGCCGCGTTCGAGCGGTTCGGCGTGATCCGCCACGTCGCCGTCGACAAGACCGGCACCCTCACCCGCAACGAGCCCGCCGTCACCGCCGTCCTCACCGTGGACGGTGTGAGCGAGGCGGAGGCGCTGGCGTGGGCGGCCGCTCTGGAGCAGCACAGCACCCACCCCCTCGCCGCCGCGATCACCGCCGCAGCGCCGGATGCCCCTGCGGCGGAGGGCGTGACCGAGCAGGCCGGGCACGGCATCGAGGGCGAGCTCGCCGGCGCGCGGATCACCGTCGGCAGCCCGCGCTGGCTCGACGCCGGGACCCTCGGCGACCGGGTCGCGGGGCTGGAGGAGCAGGGCATGACAGTCGTGATCGTCCACCGCGGCGGCGTCCCGGTCGCCGCGATCGGCGTCCGCGACGAGCTGCGCCCCGAGGTCCCTGAAGTGGTCCGCACCCTCGCGACCCAGGGCATCGGGGTGACCATGCTCACCGGCGACAACGCCCGCACCGCCCGCGCCCTCGCTGCGCATGCAGGGATCGATGACGTCCGCGCCGAGCTGCGCCCCGAAGACAAGGCCGCCGCGATCGCAGAGCTCGGTGCGAAGGGGCCGGTCGCGATGATCGGCGACGGCATCAACGACGCCCCTGCGCTGGCCGCCGCGGACATCGGGATCGCGATGGGCGCGACGGGCTCCGACGCCGCGATCGAGTCGGCCGACGTGGCCTTCACCGGTCACGATCTGCGGCTTCTCCCGCGCGCGTTCGCCCATGCCCGTCGGGGGCGGCACATCATCAACCAGAACATCATCCTGTCGCTGCTGATCATCACCGCCCTGCTCCCGCTCGCCCTCTTTGGCGTCCTGGGGCTTGCGGCGGTGGTGCTGGTGCACGAGATCGCCGAGGTGATCGTGATCCTCAACGGCCTGCGCGCCGCGTCGACGCGGAAGGCAAGCACGTGACCGCGCAGGACGTCGCCGCCGCGTGACGGCTTGATCCGGGACCATGCGGATGACCTTTAGATTTCACATCAGAGTTCGCGCGCGTTGATCGGCGACTTGCCTGCTGGCTAGGGGCCTATCGGGCGGGCCGTATGCCGGGGTCTAATGGCCATGATCATTTGGTTCCGGTTTCCCTTCGCCTCGGGTCTGTCTTCGTTATGGTCGGGAGAAGGGGCGGGCAGCAGTCGGGGTCGTTTTCGCGGCGGTGTCGCCTGGCACGCGCTGTCATCACGATGCTTGCAACCACCGCGAGGATCAGGAGTGCGGCACCGCCCGTGATCACCCACGGGTTGCGGAGGAGGGTGCCGATCCCTGTGATCGTGCCTCCGACGACGAGAAGTGGAAGGAGGGCGCAGCAGCCGACCACGAGCAGTGCGGCGACGGCCCCAAGGAGCAGGCCACGGCCGCCTCGCTGGTCGTCCTGGTTGGGAGGCATTGGTGTTCTGTCCTCTCGTGGTGCCGTCTCAGCAGCAGGTCTCGGGACCGCAGCAGCTTCCAGACAGTTCGTCGGCACCGGTCCGGGGGCGCTCGAGCATCTCGGTGATCAGGGTGCTGCCAACCTCGAAGGCATCGGCGACCGTGAGGATTTGGGCCATCGGGTGTTCCGTGAGCCATCCGGCGGCGTCCTCGCGGGAAGCGAAGTAGTGGACCTGGTTGCAGAACGAGGAGCGAATCGAGTGCATGGCCTCGGGGCTGACCAAGGACACCACCGCGGTCGCCGGTTCCACGCTAGTGACACCGGCGGTCGAGTCGACGGTGACGCGGATCGTGTCGCCGCTGGCCGGGGAGATCGATTCGACCCGGGCGGGCCGATCGAGGAGCGGGCGAGGCTCCAGTTTCTGATGGGGTGGATCCGCTGTCTGGCGCGCGGTCAGGCGCAGCAGGACAGCATCGACACATCGGTGGTGAAGGCCTTGGCTACGATCCGGATGCCTTCGGCCGTGGTCAGGTACGGGGCCCACGCGTCGGCGACCTCGGTGATGGTCTTGCCGAGGATGTGGACACCTGCGGCGGCGAGTTCGCCGGCGTCCTTGGCGACCGCGGTCAGGCCGAGGATCTCGCCGGTGTCCGCGTTGGCGACCATCTTGATGAACCCGCGGGTGTCCCGGTTCACCAGCGCGCGGGGCACGTACTCCAGTGGCAGGACACGGCAGTCGCAGCGGATCCCGGCCGCGATGACCTCCTTCTCGGTCATCCCGACCGCGCCGACGGCAGGGCTCGTGAATGTGACCCGCGGCATCCGCGTGTAGTCGACCGACGTGCTGGCGTCAGTGAAGGCGTTCTCGGCGACCAACGTGCCGTGCCGGGCTGCGACGTAGACGAACTCGGGGTGCCCGGTGACATCCCCAGCCGCCCAGACGCGAGGGTTGGAGGACTGCAACTGGTCGGTGACCACGACCTCTCCGGCCGCGCCGGTCTTCACTTGCACGGTCTCGAGGTTGAGCCCGTCGGTGACCGGGGCGCGGCCGAGCGCGACGAGGATCTCGTCGGCACGGAACTCCTGCACGCCGCCCGAGACCTCGGCCGCGGCGACGATCTGGCCGGTGCCCGGGTCGCGGGTGACGCGGGTGGGGATGGCGCGGCGGACCACTCGGATGCCCTCGTCGGCGAAGATTTCCTGCAACGCCTTGGAGACTTCCGGCTCCTCCTTCGACGCCAGCCGGGACCTCACCAGCAGAGTCACCTTCGAGCCGAGCCGGGCGAACAACTGTGCCATCTCCAGCGCCACATAGCCCCCGCCGAGCACCAGCAGCGAGTCAGGCACCTCGGACAGCTCCATCGCCGACGTCGAGGTGAGAAAGTCGACGCCGTCCAGCCCCTCGATGGCAGGAGCCCACGGGCGGGAGCCTGTGGCGATGAGGTAGTGGGCGGCCTCGATGGTTTCGACGGTGCCGTCCGCGGCGGTGACCTCGAGGACCGACGCATCCGGCGTGCCGGCGAACGCCGCCTCGCCCTGGCGGACCGGCCAGCCGTAGGCTTCTGCCACGTCGATGTACTTCTCACTCCGCATCGCCTCGACCAGGTCCTGCTTGCCACCCACCAGCCCGTGCATGTCTACCGGGCCAGCGGTGGCGGCGATCCCCGGGAACCGGGAGCCCGCATCCGCGGCCACGTGGCGGGCCTCGGCGGCCGCGAGCAGCGCCTTGGACGGAACGCACCCCGTGTTCACGCACGTGCCGCCCAACGTGCCGCGCTCGATCATCACCACCGACTTTCCCAGTGTGGTGGCGCGGATCGCCGCGGCGAATGCCGCGCCACCCGACCCAATCACGGCCAGATCAAACCTCGATGGCATCCTTATTCCTCCCTGGACATCTTGGAACATCCCGCTGATACACTCATCATGAACCTTCCACCACAGGGGAAGGTCAAGCACGAAATTTGCGACCAGCGAAAAGGGGGGGCGGGGAATGCGGATCGGAGAGCTCGCCGACGCGGCCGGCACCACGGCGAAGACGTTGCGGTTCTACGAGGACCAGGGGCTCCTGCCGCCGGCCGGGCGCACGCCCAGCGGCTACCGCAACTACACCGCCGAGACCATCGCCCGAATCGACTTCATCCACCGCGGCCAAGCCGCTGGACTCACCCTCGCCCAGATCCAGCAGATCCTCCACATCCGCGACCACGGCCAAGCGCCCTGCAGCCACGTCCGCGACCTCCTCGACGCACGCCTCACCGATATCGACCAGCAGCTCAGGCAGCTCCACGACCTGCGCGACACCCTCGCCGGGCTCCGCGACCAGGCCGAGCACGTCGAGCCCGACACGTGCAGCTCGGATCAGGTCTGCCGCTATCTGTAGCCAAGCCCGGGGGTCTGTCCGATAATTCAGGCAGTCCCACTGGAGGCGCAAGCGTAGCGGGAGGCCATTGGTGCTCAGGTCGAGGTTGAGCGCAGCGCGGGATAGTCGGACCATTCGCCCCCGGAGAGGCGTGCCCAGGCGGCAGCTGATGACGCCGTGATGCCGAGCAGGTCGGACACGATTCGAGGATGCAGTTGTCGGGTGAGGTCCATCAGCGCGGTGACACGAGCGCTGCCGGCGAGGAGTCCTTCTTGACGGAGTCGACGGCTGAGCGGCCCGGGGGTGATCGGTCGGCCCGGGTTCCTGCCCGGGAAGAGCCAAGTGTCGGAGCGGTTGCCGTCGAGCAGCTGGACCATTGCTTCGGCGAGGACTTCGGGCAGCTCGATCGGTTCAGTTCCGACCGTCAGCGTCATGGGGCGCGCGGTCGTATCGACTTGTGCGCGGGTGATCGCTGCGATGCGGGTCAGGTGGAGCCCGTAGAACAGGACGAGCAATCCGCTGACTCGCGTCACGGGATCCATGTCGTCTCGCGTGATGAACGCGCGTGCCATCGTCCACCGATGGTCGGCGGCGTAGTCGCGCCCTTCGAGGCGATGGCTGCGGAACTCGACCCGGAGGCGGCTCAGGCGGTGCCGTCGCAGCCACCGGGTGAACGGCGCGAGGGCATCCCGTTGTGAGGGCGAACCGGTGAGGAAGCCGTCGAGAGATCGCTGCGGGTATGTCGTCAGCGTTTCGCCGCTCGCGCGGATCTGCTGCAGGAGGGCCGCGCACCGCTTCAGCGCCGCACGCACCTTCTGATAGGTGGAGCCGGATCGGACGGCCGTAGCTGGTCTGCCCCTGAGTGATCTGCCCGACGGCAGCAGCTCCCAGGTGCAGTACCGCCGTAGGAGGAGCCGGTCCTCGGGATGGGGGACGGTCGGAAGCCACCGTTGGAACCAGTGCTCGAACCTCGCCGCTTGGATGTCGAAATCGGGCAGCACGCCTGAGCGGATGAGGAGCGAGAGCAGGAATGCCACGGACTGGCCGGCGTGCGCTCTGGTCATGATCGCGTCCGCGGTGAGGGGCAGCGTGCCATCGGCGAGCTCACGGAGGACGACCGCACAGCGGCTCTTGTACAGCCACCGCTCGAGGGAGATCGCACTGCCGTGGTGCGTCACCAGATACTCCGCGAGCGGGTGCAGCTCGGGGCGGATCTCTCCGCTGTCGTCAGCAAGCAGTTGCTGGATGGCGATAGGTCGCCGGCACTCTACGCATAGCCGGTGCTTGCGCACCTCTTCGATCGTCCCGCATCCCGGGCATGCCATCGTCACGGGAGCTCCTGCGCACTCGGCGCAGACCTTGTGCCCATTCATGAAGCCAGTGAGGAACACCTTCCGCCCGCACTCCGGGCACGGCTGGGGGCGTCGCATCGCGTAGTAGCAGCGGGCGCAGACCCGTCGGCCGTCCAGGTGCGTCGCTACGCGGCCCGGCTCCCCGCAGAGCTCGCACATCTTGACCGGCGCGGTGTAGCACGCGAGACAGACGAGCGCGGGGCGACGGACGATAATCGTGGCGTTCTGCCCGCATCGCGAGCAGTCGCCGAACGACCGCGGATCGGCTCGCCAGCAGTCCCGGCAGAACCGTTGCCCATCGACGGTGCGCTGCACGGGCTGAACTCGTCCGCATCTGGCACACGCGACCGATCGGGCATTCCGTTCACAGCGCGAGCAGTGGCGACCGCCGGTCTGCGTCTTGTGAGGCATCCGAACGGCACGTCCACAGGAATCGCATGTAGGCAAGACGACCCGCCCGGCACCCTCGTTCACGAGAGCGTGGGCCAGATCCTGCACCGTCACCGGTACGTTCCGGTGTCGCCCTTCGAGGACTCCAGGTTGTTTGAGGAGTGCGAGTTCGAGACGCCGTTGGGTGAGCGGCACGGGTGCGACTTCAGCCACGATCTCAACAAGGCGCTCCACCGGGATCTCCGGCGCGATCGCGTGGACGAGCCCGGCGACCTCAGCAACCCTGGGCTCCTGCGGAGGCTTCGCCACCGCGGCCTACTTCGAGCGCGGGCGACGGATCGTGGCCCGCACGGGCCGCAGATCGCCGATCGCACCCCGCGTCGCCTCTTCACCCACCGCGACCGGGGCCGCAGCCTCCCGGCGGGTGACCTGCACGAGGTCGTCGAGCGAGCACTCCAACGCGTCGCACAGCGCGGCGAGCACGTCGATGCGAACCCGCTGCGGTGCTTGCGTCACCAGTCGGTACACCTGTTCCCGGGACAGGTCGACGCCCCGCTCCTCGAGCAACGGCTTCAGCTTGGAGGTCTGGAAGATCCCGCGCGAGGCCATCACGCTGCGGAGGCTCCATGCGGTCTCGAGCTCAACGGTCATCTGCTTCTCCTTCGATGAGGGCCTTCAATGCGTCCGCGAGTACCCGGTTCTTGAAGTCCGAGCTGACGGAGGCGTAGATCGAGGTCGTCGAAGCATGCATGTGCCCGACCTGCTCCTGGACGAATCGGTCGGCGTAGCCGAACTCGAGCAGGTGCGTCACGTACGAATGCCGGAGGCTGTGCAGAGTCAGGGCCTTTGACAAGCCGGCCTCGTCCCGCAGCTCCGCGAACCGCCGGTCGAGATAGCCGGCCGACAGTCGGGTGCGGCGTTCCGTCACCCACAGCGCGTCAAGACGGTATCCACGCCACCCGCGCAATTGTCGACGGCGGGCTGCGGAGCCGCGTGATCGTACTCACGACGTTCGACTTGGACGAGTACGCCTTCGGGGCACTCCGCGCGGGGGCGAGTGCGTTCCTCGTCAAAACTGCGACACACCAAGAACTCGTGGACGCCGTACGCGTCGTCGCTCGAGGCGATGCCATCGTGACGCCCCGCATCACACGGCAGCTCATCGACGCCTACACCGGCCGCGACCAGCCCGTCCCGGGCGGACAGGGCCTCTCGGTTCTGTCCCCCCGAGAACGCGACGTTTTCAACGCGATCGCGCTCGGCCTCTCCAACGGCGAGATCAGCCAGGCACTGCATCTCTCACCCGCAACGGTGAAGACGCATATCAACCGAATCTTCGCCAAGCTCGGCGTCCGCGACCGCGTGCAGGCTGTGATTCTTGCCCACCAGCTCGGGTAGACCATCGGTGGTCAAGCGAACTGATGCGCGAACGCGACGGGGCTGAGCCCTAGACGCCGCGGTGCCGAAGTGAGACACTTCTCTGTTCTACTTCGGGAGGTCACCATGGGCGACGATGAACCGGCGGTCGATTGGGAAGGCGTCATCCGCGAGATGATCACGCGTGCGACCGAGGCGGCGCCCACCGAACCGGGCGTCTACAAGATGCCGTGCGGTGAGTGTGTGGTCGATTTCTTCATCACCGCTGAGGGCGAGGAACGCTGGCTCGTCGCCGGGGACGACCGCTCCTACACTCGTGAGACCGTCGCGATCGCCCGTCACGGAGACCACCCCTGGGAGCGTCTCTACACGCTCGCTGACGCGGCAAGGGAAGTGGCGCGAGTCGCCGCCGCGAACGGCGGCGACATCGACCGAGTACTCGAGGAGCTGGTCGAAGCAATCGACGACCGCGAGGTCGAGCGGGTGGTGCGTGAGCGGGATGGCATGAGCGGTGAACCGCTCGAGGATGTGGCGGCGCGCTTCGGCGTCGACGTCGATGAGCTGTAGAAGCAGCCTCGACTGCGAGCGTGGAGAGCAGCTGTGAGCGAGTATCCGTGGTTCGACTTCGACCAGGTCGACTTCGTCACCTCGGACCAGCATTTCGGTCACGCACGCATCAGCGAACTCGCCGAGCGTCCGTTCGCGACCGTGGAAGAGATGAATGCGGAGCTTGCGCGACGATGGAACGATGTGGTGGGCCCGGACGACGTTGTGCTTCATCTCGGTGATCTCGCGCTCGGGCCGATCGAGGAATCCGTCGGGCTGACCGCGCACCTGAACGGGCGACGGTTCCTCGTGCCCGGCAACCATGATCGGGTCTCGCCGGCGACACAGTCAAGGCGCGCGATCGAACGGTTCACGCCGGTGTACGAGGCGGCCGGGTGGAGCATCCTCCCCGAGGTCATTGAGGGCACACGCCACGGGTACCGGATTCTGGCATCCCACTACCCCTACAGCGGCGACTCGCACGGCACCGACCGGCACACGACCCACCGCCCACGCAGCGACGGTGGCGTCCCGCTGCTGCACGGTCACACGCATGCCCGCGATCACGGCCCGCACGGGCACGAGTTCCACGTCGGCGTCGACGCGCACGACTTCACGCCCATCCGCTTCACCCTCGTCGACGAATGGATCCGCAGCCTCCCGGGCATCGAGACGCGCCTGCAGGCCGCGACCCGGGAAGCGCGCACGGTCCTCGCCGGCGTCATCGACGGTGAAACACCGGGCTCAGACGCGCTGTTCTACATGCAGGGTTACAACGAGCTCGTCATCGTTCTTGAGGAGCTTCTCGACGCGCTCCCTCCCGAAGAGCCGAACGGGTAGCCGGGAACAGGTCGCGGTTCGCGTTGGGGCCGGATCGGAGGGTGCGGGTCTCGGTCCGGTATCGCACCCATCCTTGCCTGCGCCAATGCACCATCACGAGGTTCCGGACTGCCCGTGACGACCACGCCTCCTCATGGTCGGCGTAGTCGGGATCTTGGGTGGCGAGTTCGCTGAACAGTTCGCGGAACGTCGGCGGTTCGCTGTGCTCACGGGTGTAGCGATGGATGATCTTCACCGCACGGCGCGCCCAGCTCGGCGCGGTCTTCGCTGACGTGAGTTCCATGAAGAGCGGCGCCAGGTGGGGTGCCGACCACGGCTTGACCACAGGTGCGGTCTTACTCGAACGATGATCCCCAGTTGTGTTCGGAGCGACAGCGACTACTCCGTGTTTGTCGCCTGGGGCGATCGGCGCGGCTTCTCCTTCACCGAGTCGGTATTCCGGGTCCCGCGGTCTGTCACTCATTCGGAGATCACCACTTCGGCGAGGTCTTTGGTTCGGCCTCCGCGCGCCCGGAGTTGCACGTCGAGTAGCCGGAGTCTCCGGGCAACGGTGGATTCGCTGCATCCAAGTTCGCGTGCAATCGCCTCGAGCGTGCGGCCGTTCTGATAGTCGACTCGGATTCGGTCGTCGTCGACGACGACCTGGCGTGGGGCGTGCGCGGGTCGGAGTTCGATTCCCGCCTCTTTCAGGACACGGCTGATAACCGAGCGACCGACGCCCGAATCGCTGGCGAGGTCTTTCAGAGCCCGGCCGCTGCGGTATTCGTCCACGAGTTCGCTGAACGTGAATGTCGTGCGGAGGTGTTCGCGAGCGGGCTGGTTGACGGGCCACCTTGCTGTGCGTTCGGCGTCGTCGACCGTGGGGTTCCAGTCAGCGACGTCGAGGGGAGGACTCCAGCGCACGGGTTCGTTGATGCGATGCGCCTCGAGGAAGCGTCGGGCCACGTTGAGGAGCTCGAGCTCCAACTCGTGCGAGAGGGAGGCTGCCAGCTCTCGGGCGTTCGTGACCTCCGCGGCGGAGTGCGGCCGGAAGAGCTGCGGGGCCTGGTCTGGATGGTTCCCGCTGAGCCAGCTGTAGAGCAGCAGCCGAATCTGTCGCAGTCGTGGGGCGCCGCCGCGACGAGTGTTGACCCGGGCTGCGATCGCGTTCCAGTCGACGGCCGGGAGGAGTGATGCGTAGTCGAGCGCGCGTCGGCGCGCGTAGTCGATTGGGGGGTTCTCGGCATCGAGGTAGATGGCGAGGCGGGCGATGGGGAGCAAGAGGTTCTTGGCGGGGTCGGTGTCGCGCAGCAACCGGGTGGTATCCCGGACGCGGTGCCGGGGCAGTGGCGATCCAAGCATTTCGAGGGCCTCGACGTGGCTGAGGCGGGTGCCTGCGATCATCACTGCTGTGGAGACGGCGGCGGCTGCGAGCTCGGGATCGGTCTTGGGAATCCGAAGTTGCGCCGCCCACTCGGGCCAGATCTGTGCGGGAAGTTTGCGCGCTCGTTCTTTCGCTCCGGACGGTGGAGGGGGAACAAGGTGCTGGATGTGTGTGAGGTGGCGCATGTTGAGGCCGCGCGATCGGGCAACCGAGACCTTCAGCTGGAGGCTGTGTTGATCGAACACCGCTGATGGTGGGATACGGCCGTGGAGGAGCTTGAAGAGGCGGTCGGGGTCCTGCACCGCCTGGAAGGCGAGACTGGCTCCGAGCGCTGCCAGCGCCGAGGTTCGGGGGCGTTCCTTGCGGAGGATGCCGTCTTCGTCGAGTGCCTTACCGAGGGTTGCCGACGGGATATCTCCAGCATCGATGTCCTCGCCATTGACGAGAGCACGGACCGCGATGCGAGCGATGGTTCGGAGATCCTCCATAACGAGCGGTGCAGCTTGCGGGTTGTCGCGGTACATGCCGAATCGACCGACGCCTTGAGAGATCGTCGCGAACTGGGCTCGCTGCGCAGCAAGCATCCCCGTGCTTGCCTCGACGCGTCCGGTCTCGTCGCGCAGATCGGCGCCGCAGCGTTGACGCGGATCTGCCGCGCGGTGTGGCCTGTTGTGGCAGCATCCCGGTCGTGGGACGAGATACATCGGTTGCGGGCGTGCGCGCGGTGCCTCACCGCAACTAGGACAGATGTCGCTGAGCACGCGCCGGTGACGAGGGCACATCGACACGAACGCGTACGTCCACGAGAGCCTCCACCGGCCACCAGAGTCGAGGAGGCATTCCGGGCAGAAGCGCCCTTGCGTCCCCGCGGTCGGACATTGGATGCTCAGCCGCCCCTTGAGCGTGTACTTGGTCACCGTCGAAGCGAACGCCGACCTGGTCATGGCTTGCAGGCAGTCGGCCGACAACCCTGTCGTGTGGATGAGGCGCTCGAGTGGTCCCTCGTCGAGGTGGAACGACCACCGGTTCAGACGCCCGACGGAGTAGTGCTGATCCTGCTCGACGGCCGCTGGGCCGGATAGTCCCAGTGCGACGATCATCTGTCCGAAAGTGACGCCGTGCGCGGCTGCCATCGTTTCCAGCCAGGAGTCAAGAGGTTCGTCTGGCATGGGGCGAACCCGGAACGGCAGACGACGAAGCTCGGTCATGATCGGGCGACTCGCCGTGCTTTGTTCACGAGAATTGCTGTAGCGCCACGTGCGATCTCCGCAGCTTCATCGATCGAGACCTGTTCCAGGAGATCCGTGTCGAGGGTCTCCTTCCCGGTGCGGATGGCGCGTATCGCTCCCAGGCGGATCAGTTGCATCAACGATCCGATGACGCCTGTCGAGCGAATGTAGAGGTAGTCGCTGAGCGTGTCGGCGAGGGTGCCCGGACGCATCCGCGCAAGCATCAGTCGCTGCTCGATCCCGAGCAGCGTGTCGCGCCACACGGGTGCGCCGATCACCGTGAGCGGATCAAACGCGTGGAGCTGCAGCAGTGTCCATCGCCGGCCGGTCTGCGCCAAGGCGGCGAACTCACCGTTGCGGCCTTCGGAGAACAACCCTCGCTGCTTCAGAGCGACACCGGCGAACAGAAAGGTCGCGGGGTACTCGTTAGCGAGCCATTTGAGCTCGTTCGCGACCTGCTCGCCCTTCTCGGTGCCCGGGCGGAGGAAGTGGACGTCGTCGATAATGATCAGCCGCGTCTCGTGGCGTCGGACTGCGTCGCCCGCCATGGTGGCAAGATCGCGGGCGAGCACCCTGCCCGTGGTCGCCCGCCGCGCCGGGTGTGCGTAGAACTCGAATAGTTGCTGGTGAAGCCCCTTGATCGTCACATCGCCGGTGAGCGTGATTCGGCACACGGGGATCCTCAGGATGTCGTCGTTATCATCCACGTACTCGCCGAGCTGGTCGATCTGTTCCCGGTGGTATCTGAGTCCGTACGCGTCGACGGTGGTCGACTTGCCCAGAGACGGCGGAGCGTCGATGGCCGCAGCGGCCCGAACGCGGGTCACCGCGTCCTCGTTGGCTTCAAGCAGATCGTCGAGTTGCTCATTGGCACGGACAACCTGCGGTGTGCGCAGCAGGATGCTCTCGTGCCATCGCCGGCGTTGCCGCCCGTAGTCCCTGCGCGCGACGGTGTCGAGGGCGCGAATCTGCGCCATAGAGAGTCGCTCCGGCCGGACCGGGCTCGGCCTTTCGGCGAGGTACTTCCACCACTCGTAGGTAGACGGGCCAGTGTCAGGCTTGATCACAAATCCTCCAGGGCGGTCGCGTAGAACTCCGGGTCTGGGTCGTACTCGGTGGGGTCGAGTTCGTCGTCCACGTCGTCGTCGCCACCCAACGGCGCCGGAGAGGACAGGGAGACGGCACGGGGACCGGCCAGCTCCTCACTCGGGAGAGTCACGCCGGGGCTGCTTCGTGCGATGAGCTCCTGCGTCAGGCGGATCGATGTCATGGCTGCCGCTTCGGTCTCGTGTCGGTGCGCGGCGACCTGCCGTGCGGAGGCACGGCGCTCCTGCGGGGTGAGGTGTTGGCCGGATCCCCACCGCGCGAGCAGTGCGGTCAGAGCTGCTTCGGTGTCCGGGATCTGCGGGTTCGAGGCGGCCAGCTTCTTCGCGTACTCGAGCGCGTCGATTCCGAACGGGGTGTTGACCTCTTTGACTCGCTCCCAGGACAGGGTGTGCCATGTGCTGTCTTCGGGGTCGTGGAAGTAGATGTATCGGACATCGTCGGGGTTGACGAAGAAGGGCCAGTCTCGCCCCTGGTTGTAGAGGGATTGCGACCGGTTACGGTACTTGCGGAGCACCCCATCGTCGTCCTTGTAGCGCAGCGTCCAGTTCTCGATTCCGTACCGCTGGATCGTTCGGTGCACAACAGGGAGCATCTCCAGCACGATGTTTCGATCTTGGGGCAGTCGGAGGTGGCCTGCCGTCGCCACGCCCTGCTCGTATCGCTGTTGCGGGCTCATCTCCAGTCCAGGCAGCAGCGGGTCAGCCAGTTCGCTGTGCGGGCGCACGTGGTAAACGGTCGCGATCCACTCGCGGATGATCTCCTCGAGCTGCGAGATGGTGTACACCGCATCAGATTCAGCGTCGAGACCACGGGCCAACAGGTCTTCTCCCTTGAAGCCAGGCAGCTGACTCAGCAGCTCCTTGACGGTGCGGAAGAACCTCTCCACCGCGGCCTTGTCCGTGGGCATGTACAGTCGGGCTGGCTGTACCGAGATCCCCAGCCGCGAACAGACGCTCAGCACATGCTCGGAGAGGTAGATCTTGCCGTGGTCGACGACGATCGTCTCGGGCAGGTTGGCTCGGATGAACCTTGCGACCTGGATGTGGTCCTCGCGGACGATGAGCGTGTCGGGAACCCCCGAGTAGGGCCATGATGCCGTCCTACCCCAGCTTTCGGGGATCTCGAACGGACGCATCGCCTCGAGGAGCACACCGGCGACGTCCATAGCGCGAGCGGTCGGGGTGAGCCTCATACCGACGATCGCTCGATCGTAGAGATCCATCGCGACGGTGAGTTCGCTGTTCACCCAGTCGCCGCTCACGGGATCGAATCCGAACACGTCCAGCGGTGTCGTATCCATGAGGACGTACTCACCTGGCCGAGTGGGAGCGAAGCGACCAAACGCACTCTGCGGCTTGTTCGCGTTCGATCGCTTCGCCTTCGTGCTTCCGTCGAACGTGTTCCGACCCCAGTCGAGGTCGCGGAACGCTCGGTACCGGACAGACTTCGAGGGGATCTTCACCACGCCGACCCCGTACTCGCGCTCGAGCCGCGCTGCCACGCGTCGCATGATCACCTTCCGCGCGACGCGGGGTTCCGTAATCTGCTCTGCCTGGATAGTGCGCACCATGTCGACCCACCGCGGGTCGAGGTTCCCGAGCCCGCGCGTCGGCTTCACGCGGCGGTTGTCCATCAGACCCAGTTCGTCCGCCTCAAGGTATCGAGCCACCCAGTTGCTGATCGTGCGCTCTGAAACGCCCACCTCGGCCGCTTTGGCACGGTAGCGGGACATCTTTCCGCTGTCGGGTGAGTACTCGTCCCGCGGCTCGCCTGGGCGTGCATGTGCGGCACTGCCGGACTTGTACCCGGTGAGAACTTCGCGTACGTGATCGGCTCGCTGATGCACATCCTCCTGCTCGGCTGCCGATAGCTGCGTCCAAATGAGAGCGAGCGGGTCGATCGCAGCGCCACCAGGATCCCGGGGGAACCGGGCGCGGCCCCCATCGCTTGGCGGCCGAAGCAGTTCCGCATAGTGAAGGCGCCGCAGGCGACGGTTGATGTCCTGAATGACAATCGCGTTTCCGGCTATCTCGACGACCGTGCAGAGGGAGCCGTCCCAGCTGAAGCTCGCACCCACGCGGATATCGAAGGTCGGCTCGTCGGACAGCATCACCACGCTGGCTCCACAATCGCTGTCGAAGCGAGCGGCGCTGAGAGATCAGTCGTGAGCCGTCCTGCCCAAAGAAGGTGAAGGACGATTCCCCGCGCATACTCGGGCTCGGCGAGCTGCGCTGCACCGACTCGGCAAGCCTGCCCGAACGTCATCGGCTCTTGAACAGACAGGCGGACCGCCTCGACTTCGACGGGCGCAAACTGGAATGCCCGCCGATAGCCCGCGAGAAACTTGAGGTTGCTCAGGCGGACTGGCTCCGGTTCGCTGAGCACGACGTAGTCCCACCCGATCGACTCGACTAACTGCCCCGACCACGTCAACGCGGCCGCGATCTTCGGATCACTAAGAAGAGCGGCGGGCTTCACATCGATCACACAAGCCCGGCCGCCGGTACGCTCCACGAGGTAGTCCGGCACATGCCGCCGCTTGCGGCTCCCGTCCCTCCCTTCGACAAGGAACGGCTGCGAGAGGATCCACACCGTCGACGGGTCGAAGTCTTCCCCCAGGAGGTTGGCGAGCTCGAGCCTCGACTCATACCCCACCAGCGATTCCATCGTCGCCGACCAGTAGCTACCGGAGTAATGACGCTGACCGCGATAGGCGCGAAAGCGTCGCCACGGGGTCGCGGCGTCAAACGCCGGCAGAGTGAGCAACGAGAGCTCCGTAACGCTGACGCTGTCGTCGCGGCCCCGAATCTGCACTGCCGCCGCACCCATCAGGCTCATCGGCTGCACCGGCCGAGGCCACCTTCTCGTCGTACCGCCGTGACGGGAGCGCAACGTCGCATAAATTGGTTATAGGGCTATCGCCTATTAATGTCAACGAGATCAGCTCGCGTCGTCACACCCGAGCCCGCTGACCGCAGCTCAATCACTTGTGAAGAACGTCATCGACGCGCAAGTGTGTTGTAGGAACCGCTTTGAGATGTCCCCCACGCAGTAAGACTTTGGCGCGTTCAGATGCCGACTTGTCCAGCAAGAACGCGAGTCTTTGTAGCGAGAGTTATCCGTTTCGGCGAGATTACTCGATCCGATAGACGCGTGTCCGAATCCATTTGCCAGCCGCGCGCGCGGCGCGGTCCATCGGACTACCCAGGGGATTGTCGCTGGTCATGTAGGTCCACGTTGCCGACGGTCGGCGCAACCCGAGCACAGTGATGTCCTGCCCGAGCTGGTCGGGTGTCACGTCACGGATGATGTCGGCGGCGCGGTCATAAGCCGACGCGAAGAATCCGCGGAATTCGCGCAGTGCGATGCGGTGAAACTCATCGCGCGGGTTGACGCCGGCGAGGGCCTGCAGGTGGATGCCGTCGCGGATCTCCGTCAGATGTGCCAGATGGTCGCACCACTGTTCGTCGAGACACCACAATGCGACGTCGCGGGCGAGACGAGCAACTACTGACGGGGAGGATGCCGAGGCAAGGCGATCGAATGCCTCTGGTATTCGTCGAGTGACCTCTAGGGCGGCGCGGTCACCGTTCATGACCGCCTCTCGGTCGCCGAGAACGGTGTCGCGCTGGCGGGCGATCGCGCGGCTGAAGTCCCAGGTGTCGCGGTGGCGGTCGTGTTGGATGCCCTCGGCGATCCGCTGCGCCTGGTCGATGATGGAACCGAGCGTGGTCTGGTCGAGTTGCGATCCTCGTCGTCGGATCTTCTCGAGCAGGTGGTCAGGAGCGTTGGCCTGCACCAGTTCGTCGGTGGTGCTCACGAAGGTGGCGGTAGTGCCGGGGTCGCCCTGCCTGCCTGAGCGGCCGCGCAACTGCGCGTCAAGGCGGCCGGACGGATACCTGCCGATCTGCAGCACCGCTAGTCCCCCGCTTCTCGCGACGCGACGATGGTCGTGCTCGTCGATGCCTCCGAGGCGGATGTCTGTGCCGCGCCCCGACATCTGGGTGGATATCGTGACCGCCCCATACTCGCCGGCCTCTGCAATGACTGCGGCCTCCCGCGCGTCGTTGCGGGCGTTGAGCACGTGGGCTTCGATTCCCGCCTCGGCGAGCACCTTTGCGTAGTGTTCGGACTCCGCGACGCTCTGTGTTCCCACGAGCACCGGTTGCCCTGCCCGATGACGCTCTCGAGCCTCCACCAACACGGCATCCACGCGGGAGTCCTCGTCGAGGAAGACACGCTGCGGCAGATCTGTCCGCTGGTTCGGTAGCCGTCGTTCGATCCGACCAGAGCGGAGCGAGTAGAACTCGGCCAGTTCCTCGGCCACTGCGACCATGGTTCCGCTCATGCCCGACAGGGTCATATAGCGACGCAGCAGATCCTGCACCGTGAGGGTGTCGAGGACGATCCCGGGCGACGAGACAGTGAGCTGCTCTTTGGCCTCGACTGCCGCGTGCAGCCCGTCTGGCCACCGTTGCTGGTGCGCGACACGGCCTCTTGCGGTGTTGATGAGCTTGATCGCGTCGTCGACGACCAGGTAGTCGACGTCTCGGTGCACGAGAACGTGAGCGTGGAGGGCGAGGTTGAGGCGTGTGAGCGTCGCTGTGTGTGCGGTGTCGTAGAGGTTCACACCGCCGAGTCGGTTCTCGAGGAGGTCGAGGCCGGCGTCGGTGAGCGAGACGGTGGCATGGTCGGCGTCGATCGCGTAGTGCAGTCCGGGGTCAAGCTCTTGCACGAGGGCGTCCGCCAGCGTGAAGTCTTCCGGGCTGTCTGTGGACGTTCCGGCGAGGACGAGGGGCGACACCGCTTCGTCGATCAGTACCGCGTCGGCCTCGTCGACGATCGCGACATCGAGCACCGGGCTCACGCGGTCTGCTTCGGTTGTCGCGAACCGGTCGCGGAGCACGTCGTATCCGACCTCGCTGACCGGCGCGTAGACGACGTCCAACCTATACATCTCAGCCCGCGTCATCAGCGGCGTGTGTTGACCGACCCAGCCGACACGGATGTCGAGCGAATCGAAGAGGGGACGCATCCACGCGGCATCCCGCTCCGCGAGATAGTCGTTCACCGACAGCACATGTACGCGCCGACCGGCGACCGCGAAAGCGGCCGCAGCGAGAGCACCGGCAAGAGTCTTCCCCTCACCGGTGTCCATCTCTACCGCGTTCCCCGCTGCCAGCGCGCAAGCCGCCAGCAGTTGCTCATCGAACGGCTCTTCCCCGAGCGTGCGCCGCGCGGCCGTGCGCAGCACAGCCAACAGGTCGGCGGTCGGCTCGACTACCGCACTGCGACCTGGCGAGATCAGTGCTGCGCGGGCGGCGCGTGACAAGTCGGCGTCATCGAGATCGCCGGCCCACTGCCCGCGCTCGTTCGCTGCAGACACGATGCGACGGAAGCGCCGAAAGGACGTGGAACCGGGCGCCCCGGTCACTCGCTCAATCCACCGCCTCATGCCCCCATCCAAACACGACGGCTCTGCGCGCCAGCGGAGTGAGTTTGCCGGCCCGAAATGTCCAGATGGACACCGCGTGGACATTTCGTCTGCGAAACGGACAAGTCCAACCGGAACCTACATGTGTCTCATATATCGAAGGCCGCGAGGCCTTATATTTGTGAAGGTCACATTCACGCCAAGCAGTTGCAGGGTCGCCGATCGCTGCGACGTGGGAGACTCGAAACGTGGTGCTGCTGACTGATCTTGCACCCGAACACTCGAAAGCGATGTTCGGCAACAGCCACATGCTCTCCGTCATGCTGTTCATTGCGAACCACGATGACGACGTGTTCTCCGCGCCCCAGATCGTTTCGGCGACCGGCGTGGACCCGACGCTCGTGCATCCACTGCTCGGTCGCCTCAAGAAGGGGCAGGTGATCGAGCAGATTGGCCGCGTCCCCGGTGAACGCACGCTGCTTTTTCGCCGGATCGAGAGTCCGTACTGGGACCTCGCTCGGCGTGTTGCGGCCGAAGGGCCTACTGCCTCCTCGCCGGCTGCTTGAGGCCGGGCGCGTCGGAGGGCGCGAGTAGTGTCGGCCTGCTGAAGGCGATACCTTACGCCCGCTAGAGTGGCCGCTAGCCCAGGAGGGAGTTCACATTGTTCGTTCGCGAAGTCGACATGGCTGCTCCCGTTGCGCGTTGGCTGGAGAGGGTTGGCGGAAGCTGCGTTGGTCACGAGGTGACGGTGGGCTACGGTGTCGCGGACCTCGTCGCGGGCCTCGGAGACGAGGCTCGGCTAAGAAACCGACGTCGCCAAGCGCGCCCAGTCGCGAAGTCCATCCAGCTCGCGGTGCTGGACTTCTGCACCTCTTTCAGGACGCTCGATGACTTGCGAGAGTGGGCACCCCGCGGTCTGTCGTCTCTGAGGCGAGAAGCAATAGATCCGCTTATCGATCAGGGTCTGCTCGTTCTCGCCGGGTCTCGATACCGTACGAGGGTGCGACCGAAGGACCCGTTTGACGAGCTCATTGCCGTCGAGTTGAAGCTCCGAGACGCGCGCCGCGGCATTGCTCAAGCGACCGCGTATCGAACGTTTGCGGATCGCAGCTACCTCGCGCTTCCGCGCGAACGTGTGCGGACAGAAGCCCTCGGCGCGGCTCGTCAGGCTGGCGTCGGGCTACTCGCCGTGGGGTCGAACACGGTCGAGATTCTCGTCGACGCACCCACCCAGTCGACATCGACGCCGGCGAGACGCCGCATCGCGAGTGAGCGTGTGCTCGAGGCGAGTATGGATAGCTCCCGGCTGGGCGGGTCGCAGGCTCCTAGCCTCGCCGTCTAACTAAGCCAGGACTTCCGCCCAGCCTTCGAGGAAGGCCGGGCCTTCACTCGGGAGCCGAGTCGGAGGCAGTTCGCGATATCGCTCCGTGGCAACGTCGACCCAGGTTCGAAGGCGAGCGATCCTCTGTCCGGCGGGGAGGGTCGCCAGTTCGGAAACCTGGCGCGACTGTGCGATGAGGTTGTGCTGCAGGAGGAGGATGCGTTCCTCGGTACTGAGGTCATCCAAGCTGGGATTGCCGTCGAGGAGTGCCGCAGCCTGCGGCGTCCCCAGCTCCACGTATTCGGGCCGACGAGCACGCATGAGCAGGTACGCCTCGATTGACACCAGATTCACGAGCCCCGGTATGTAGATGCGGTCAAGAGATCGCCCACCCGACGTCTCATCCTCGGGATGCGGTGTCATGTTCATCAGGTTCCCCGAGACGCCGGTGGACCATCCTTCCGCTCCGAGAGCAAGGAGCAACAGTCCGCTACTCGCTCGTCGTCCGACGATCACCGGCGTTCCGGCTTCCCGGAGTACGGCGATGAGATCGCGAAGGCCACGCAGCGTGTCGACATCGCCGAGCGGTCCGAACGGCGCCTGTGTAGTACTCAGCAACAGGTGGACGCCTCGCCACTGCCGAGCCGTGAGGGCCGTCAGTAGGAGATCGCGCTGCCTCTCATTGGCGAGCCAGCTGGAGTGCACGGCGACACCAAGCCACATCGAGGTCACCTGCCCGCGCTGAGTAAGGAGCGCCTCCGTCAGTCCTGCGCAGGCCACGGATTCGGTGAGCCAGCTCTGCTCGTTCTCGGCCGCGTAGAAATATGGCGAGACGATCGCGTCAGGTTCGTCGGCCGTCACGGAGTCGAGCACGTTGGTGCAAAACTCTCGACGCGAGGTCTCATCTGAGAACCCGGTTAGTACGGGCGCCGAACCGTACGGGAGCTTTCGGAAGCCTGCCGGTCGAACGGCGAGGGGACTCCGGACGTAGTGAGTGACCGGATCCACGATCGCCTCAGCTCCGACGTCATGTGCAGCGTCAACGAACTCACGGACTCGTGAACCTGCGCGGATATCGATGACCACTCCGTGCGGTCGGAGCGCGGAGAGAAAGCCGTTTTCGGCGTAGTTCTTGACCTGCCCGATGTTCAGCAGAAAGCGCTGGGGGCTGGTCTCGATGGTCGACGCCGACTGCATCGACGAAATCGCGAGTGTGAGGTCTGTCAGAAGCTCGCTGACTTTGAGATATCGCCTGTGCGGCTGCTTGTGCAGCATCCTCTCGACGACATCCGCGACGGCCGAGGGAATCTCCGGGTCGATGGCTCGTATTGGTTGAGGTGTCTGCACTGCGGGCGCGCGCCATCGATCGATGAGGCTGAGTGCGTAGAAGGGCTGCACGTTGGTCAGGAGTCGGTAGGCAAGCGCGCCGATGACGAACTGATCACTACGCCAGTCGCCGTGGACGGGGGACGAGCCAACCTGCTCAGGGCTCATCCATCCCGGCGTTCCGGGGGTTGGCAACGCGGTGTAAGACTCATCGTCTACGTGACGAGCCAACCCCAAGTCGACGATGACCGGCCTGCCGTCAGCGTCGAGGATGATGTTGTTCGGGCTCAGGTCTCGATGCGCTGTGCCTTGGGCCCAGATCGACGCGGCCGCATCGGTTAGCCGGCTTATCAAGTCGAGCGCTTCGAGCGGAGTGAAGACCACTCCGGCCCCGAGCTCGGCCCCAAGAGACCTACCCTCGATGAACTCCATCCGAATCCAGCAGTAGTCGACTCCCTCGAACTTGTGAACGCCATGAGCGAGGAATTGCACGACTCCGTCGTTCGTAACTCGTTGCAGAGCATTGAGTTCTCTGTCGACACGCTCACGCTCGGAGAGCCCCGGATCGATGATCTTGAGGGCTGTTTGCCGGTCACCCTCTCGGATTCTGAAGGTGCAGGCGAATCCGCCCGTGCCGAGGTGGGCTACCTCATCCGCGAGGGGAAAGAGGCTCTTCGGAATCAAGGGTGTAGGGAGGGTCTGAAACCTCCGGCCTCGAGCAGGCTCCTGGCTGTGTAGTTCGCGAGGTTGCGGAAGCCGAGCGCGGAGCCGCGGAGATGCTCGAGTCGGCCGTTGATCGCCTCTGTCGGACCGTTGCTCGTGCCGGCCAGGTCGAAGAACGCGAGGACGTCCGCGGCGCGCTGCTTCAACGTCCGACCGAGCCGGCAAATCTCGGCCAGCATCGCGGGGACGCCACTGCTGACGGAATCGATCACCGCCCGCATCATCTCCTTCGCCTTGTTCTTGTCGGGTTCGCGGTAGGCGGCGACGATGCGCTGGTAGATGCCCCAGGTCGCTTCGACCTCGACGTGCTCCTCGGCGGCGAACACCGCGTCGAGCCGCGCGGTCTGCTTCTCGGTGAGGAAGCTCGCGCCGGTGTGGAGGGTGCGGCGGACCCCGTAGAGCGGGTCGCCGGCGTGACCGCGGTGCCCGAGGGTGTCTTGCTGGACGCGCTGCCGGGTCCGGTCGAGCGCGTCGCCGGCCAGGCGGACGACGTGGAACGGGTCCATCACCGGAACCGCGTCGGGGAGCTCTTCGGCCGCGGCCGTCTTGAACCCGGAGAACCCGTCCATCGCGACCACCTCGATCCGGCTCGACCACTCCGCAGGCCGGGCGGCGAGCCACTCCTTGAATACCTGCTTCGACCGGCCCTCGACCATGTCCAGCAGCCGTGCGGGACCTGTCTTGTTGCGGGCGGGCGTGAGGTCGATGATCACGGTCACGTACTTGTCACCGAACCGGGTGTGACGCCAGACGTGCTCGTCGACGCCGATCGTGGTGACGCCGTCGAACCTGGCCGGATCGTCGATCAGCCGCCGCTTGCCCTCGGCGAGGATCGCGGTGTTCGCGGTGTGCCACGACACCCCCAGGCCTGCCGCGGCGCGGGAGACGGTGAGGTGGTCGACCACGATCGCCTTCAGCGCCCACCCGACCCCGCCGCGGGAGATCTTCGCCCGCCGCGCCGCCGCGTTCGTCGTGTCCTGCCGCCAGGTGCGGCGGCAGTGGCCGCACCGGTAGCGGCGCACCCGCACCAGCAGCGTCGTGGGCCGGTGACCGAACGGCTCGTGCGCGAGCGGACGCGTCACGGTGTCGCGCGGCACGCCCTCGGCGCCACACTTCCGACACCACGGGTCATCGTCAACGACGCGGCACTCGAGTACCGCCCGGTCGGGCTCGATCAACTGGCCGATGGCTTCGAGGCCGAGCTCATCGAGACGGCAGAACGTGGTGAGGTCAGGGGTCGCGAACGTAGGGTGGTGCAAGTCGAGGTCTTCCGGCAGATGGGCAGTGTGAGAACTTCCATCCTGGAAGACCTCGACGTCTATCCGCGAACCAGCCGCCGACCCTCGACTACACCCTCAACTGCGAAGAGCCGGGAAAGAGGGAAATGGCGACTCGTTCGAGCAGCGTGCGATCGGCTGGCAAGTTCTTTCCTTACATCGTCCGAGGGGATGAGTTTTCAAATTTGCAAGTCGTTTGAAAACCGTCGTGGAATTCGCAACTCTCACCGAGAACCTTCACTACCCGAAGTCCCCCGGAGCCATGTCAGTGAACCGTGAGAAGTGTCCCTGGAACGCAACAGTGACGGTGTCGGTGGGGCCGTTGCGGTGCTTGGCGACGATGAGGTCGGCTTCGCCGGCGCGGGGGCTGTCTTTCTCGTAGGCGGCCTCGCGGTGCAGCAGGATCACGATGTCGGCATCCTGCTCGATCGAGCCCGACTCACGCAGGTCGCTGATCGCGGGCTTCTTGTCGGCACGCTGCTCGGCGCCACGGTTCAGCTGCGACAGCGCGATGACCGGCACCTGCAGCTCTTTCGCGAGCAGCTTCAGTGCGCGCGAGAACTCCGAGACCTCCTGCTGGCGACTCTCGACGCGCTTGCCCGAAGTCATCAGCTGCAGGTAGTCGATGACGACCATCTGCAGGCCCACGCGCTGCTTGAGCTTGCGGCACTTCGCGCGGATCTCGACGAGCGTCATGTTCGGCGAGTCGTCGATGTACAGCGGCGCGTCGTTGATGCGACCGCGGGTGGAGGCGATCGTCGTCCAGTCGCGCGAGTCGAGGGTGCCCTTGCGCATCGACTGCAGCGGCACGGCGCCTTCGGCGCTCATGAGCCGCATCGCGATCTCGCTGCGGCCCATTTCGAGCGAGAAGAAGATGGTCGGCTTGTTGTTCTTGATCGCGGCCGCGCGCGCGAAGTCGAGCGCAAGCGTCGACTTACCCATCGCGGGGCGCGCCGCGACGACGATCATCTGCCCCGGGTGCAGCCCGTTCGTGAGCTGGTCGAGGGCGGCGAAGCCGGTGGGGATGCCGGTCATCTGACCATCGCGGCCGCGGGCCGCCTCGATCTCCTCGATCGCGGCGCCGACGGCGACCTCGAGGGCGACGTAGTCTTCGGCCTGCTCGGCGCCGGTGACCGAGTAGATCTCGGCCTGCGCGTTGTTGACGAGGTCGAGCGCCTCACCCTGGCCGTTGTAGCCCATCTGCACGATGCGGGTGCCGGCCTCGACGAGGCGGCGCAGCAATGCCCGCTCGTGCACGATCGACGCGTAATAGGCGGAGTTCGCCGCCGTCGGCACGATCGAGGTCAGCGAGTGCAGGTAGTCGGCTCCGCCCGAGCGCAGCAGGTCGCCTGTCTTGATGAGCTCGTCGGTGACGGCGACGACGTCGGTGGGCTCGCCGTGCGAATAGAGGTTGAGGATTGCCTCGAAGATCAGCTCGTGCTTGGGCACGTAGAAGTCGGTGCCGCGCAGCGACTCGACGACATCGGCGACGGCATCCGCCGACAGCAGCATGCCCCCCAGCGTGCTCTGCTCAGCGAGAACGTCGTGCGGCGGGGTGCGCTCGTTACTCCGGTTGGGGATGCCACCGAGGCGCTCCTCAGAGATGTCCGCAATCGACATGCATCGCCTTCCTCACCCGTCGCCTCGGCCCGCCCCTCCGAGCCACACGCAACGCTAGGCACGCCCTCCGACACCCGCAAACCGGCCTGTGGATAACTCTGTGGAGAGTGCGGGAGAAACGCCGGGATGCCTGTGTATGGAACCTGTGGAAAGCTCGGCAACACGCCGACGCAAGAGAATGGAATGATGCTTTTGACCAGGCGTTTATGATCCCACAGCCTGTGGATGAACAATGTGATTGAAGTGTTGGTTGAAGGTTGACCTTCCACCGACGACCTGGGGAGAACCTGGGGGAAGAAGGCTTACGAAGACACGTTTGTCAAGTCGGCACCGGACCCTTGCGTGTCGCGCCGACAGACCCGCTTCGGGCGGTCCACCATGACTTGTCGTTCCGGTGAGGGTGTGGACGCACGCGGATCACGGCGGTATCGTCGGTGCACCAGGCACTCCATGTGTCGGCGAGAGCCGGCATCCGACATTCGTCGTGGGAGGTGAATTGTGGACACGAACGCAACCGGCGCGACCCTCGGCTCATCGAGGCTGCTCGCCTTGACCATCGCGGGGATCGGTGCCGCATTCGTCTGGTTCCTCCTCTCGCTCGTGATCGGCGCGCCGTCGGCGCATGCCTCCGACGAAGACCGCAACCCCCTCGGCTCCCTGGTCTCGCAGGTCACCGCCCCCGTTGCTGAGCTGACCACCCCCGTCCTCCAGCCGGTCGCCGACGTGGTCGCACCCGTCGTACAGCCCGTCGCCGACGTCGTGCAGCCCGTCGCCGACACGGTGGCACCCGTCGTGGACGCGGTGACCCCGGTCACCGACGCCGTGCTCGAGCCACTGGCCCCCGTGGTCGCTCCTGTGACCGATGCCGTCGGCGACGTGGTGGCTCCGCTCGCACCCGTCGTCGCCCCGGTGATCGACGCGGTCCGCCCCGTGACGGATGCCGTCGCACCCGTCGTCGACCCGGTGATCGCTCGTCTGCAGCCGGCCGTCACGCCGGTGACGACCACCCCCGCGGCGCCCTCGGTCACGACGTCCGGACACGGCGCCGCAGCGGCGTCGACTCCCGGATCCTCCTCCGCCGACGGCATGACGCCGCTCGCGGTCAGCCCGTCGATCGCCATGGTGGCGGCGTCGGGATCGGGGGCAGTCCTCTTCGTTCCGGCTCTCACCGAGGTGATCGGCATCGCCGGGGCGACTAGCGAGGCCGCATCCGCCGTGTTCCCGGCGGGCCCCGCGGCGCCTGCGCCGTGGCATCCGTTCGGCCCTGCGCCCGACTCTTCGGTCTTCTTCTCTTCCGCGTCATCGATCGCGCTCGGAGCGAGCGCCGTGCTCGCCTTCGGACTTCTCGCCGCACACCGTGCCTGGGTGCGCCGTGGCCGTCCGGGAGACGACTCCGCCCTCCCTGCGCCGATCCTCGGCACCGACGTCTCACCCGACTGACGGGGGTGCGGCCGCCTCAGGCGGCATGCATCCACCCGCGCGCCGCGGCGCGCACCCACACCCTCAGTCAAGGAGACATCATGAACACCATCGTTTCGCGCGCCCTGTGGGGCACGCTCGTCGCCGGCGGGATCACCCTGCTCGGCGCTACGGTCGCCCAGGCGGCCGAGACCACCGGTCACGACGGCCTGCTGTCGGGCACGCAGGCCCTCATCTCGATCGACGCTCCCGTCACCGTTGCCGGCAACGCCGTCTCGGTGCTGGGCGACGCGACGTCGACGGATGCCACGACCACCGCACCGGCCGAGGCTCCGCTGCCGACGATCTCCACCAGCGGAGACGACGGCATCGGGTCGGGCTCGCAGGCGCTGATCAGCGTCTCGCTGCCGGTCACCGTGGGCGGCAACGCCGTCTCGGTGCTCGGCGACGCGACGTCGACGGATGCCACGACCACCACACCGGCCGAGGCATCCGCAGAGCCTGCCACCGTATCCGCTCCGACGTCCGAGGCGGCCGCCCCGGCCGTCGACGCCGTCACCAGCGGTGAGGACAGCATCCTCGGCGGCACCCAGGTCATCGCACCCGTCCACGTGCCCGTGACGATCGCCGGCAACGCCGTATCGGTCATCGGCGACGCCACCTCGACCGGAGCCACAACGACGACCGGCACCGGCACCGGCACCGGCACCGGTGCAGGCGCCGGCGGCATCGACGCGACCACAACCGGCGAGGACAGCATCCTCGGCGGCACCCAGGTGATCGCACCCGTCCACGTGCCCGTGACGATCGCCGGCAACGCCGTGTCGGTCATCGGCGACGCCACCTCCACCGACGCCACAACCACCACCGGCAACGGTGCAGGCGCCGGCACCGGCACCGGCACCGGCGGCATCGACGCGACCACGACCGGTGGGGACAGCATCCTCGGCGGCACCCAGGTCATCGCACCGATCACCGCGCCGATCACGATCGCCGGCAACGCGCTTTCGGTCATCGGCGACGCCACCTCGACCGGAGCCGCCACGACCGGCGGCGCAGGACACAACGGCGGCGCGATCACCGCGGTCACGAACGGCGCGGGCAGCATCCTCGGCGGCACCCAGCTGATCGCACCGATCAGCGCTCCGATCACGGTCGCCGGCAACGCCGTCTCGGTCATCGGCGACTCCACCACGACGAACCCGACGACCGGTCCGTCGAACCCGACCAACCCGACCAACCCCCCGAACCCGACGAACCCGACCAACCCGACCAACCCCACGAACCCGACCGGTCCGACGGGTCCCACCGGTCCCACCGGTCCCACCGGTCCGACGGGCCCGACCGGTCCCAGCGGCTCGACCTCCGGCACGCACGTCGTGACGGTCGGCACTTCGGCGGCGTCCGCGGCCATGCCGGCGGCCTCGCTCGCGCAGACGGGTGGCGCGCTGAACTACCTTCCGCTGGCCGCAGCGGCGGTGGCGATCCTGCTGGGGGTGATGCTGACGCTCCGTCGTCGCTCGCGCATCGAGTGAGCCCCGGCACGGGGGTGCCGGTGACGTGCCTGGAGCCGGCACCCCCACGTCCGCGGAAATGACGAATGCCGCGACCGTCCCGAAGGACGAGTCGCGGCATCCGTGCGCGCAGCGAATTACTTCGCGGCGACCACCTGCAGGGTGATGACGGCGGTGAGGTCGTCACGCAGGCGAACGGTCGCCTCGTGCTCGCCCACGGCCTTGATCGGCGCGGTGATGTGGATCTTGCGCTTGTCGAGGTCACCCAGACCGGCCGCCTGCACGGCGTCGGCCACATCGGCGGGCTTGACGGCGCCGAAGAGGCGACCTTCCTTGCCGGCCTTGACGGTGAGCTTGACCTTGGCCGCCTCGAGGGCGTCCTTGAGCGCCACGGCCTCTTCGTGCACGTGGATCGCGCGGGCGTCACGGGCGGCGCGGATGGACGCCACCTGCTTCTCGCCACCGCGGGTCCACGCCACGGCGAAGCCCTGGGGGATGAGGTAGTTGCGGGCGTACCCGTTCTTGACCTCGATGACGTCGCCGGCGCTTCCGAGCCCGGCAACCTCGTTCGTGAGAATCAGCTTTGCCATGATGGGTGCTCCTTAGCGGCCAGCGCCGGCGTAAGGCAGGAGCGCCATTTCGCGCGCGTTCTTGATCGCCTTGGCGATCAGACGCTGCTCCTGCACCGAGACACCGGTGATACGACGGGCACGGATCTTGCCGCGCTCCGAGATGAACTTGCGAAGCGTCGCGACATCCTTGTAATCGATGACGCCGACGCGGATCGCCTTCGCGGGAGCAGCGTTCTTCGCGCCCTTCCGCGGCTTGCGGCGATCGCCGGTAGCCTTTCCAGCCATTGTTTTCCCTTACGTGTGAACGGATGCCGGAGCATCCGGAATCTCTGTGGTTCCTGAGCCCGAGGGGATCAGAACGGTGTGTCGTCGCCGTACGAGCCCGGAGCGCTCCACGCGTCCGGAGCGGCGGAACCGGGGGTCGCCCACGGCTCCTCCTGCTGCTGCACCTGCGGGCGAGCCTGCTGGCCGCCGCCGAAGCTGCCGCCACCGCCGGAACCCGATGCGGCGCGGGTGACCTGCGCCGTCGCGTACCGGAGCGAGGGGCCGATCTCGTCGACCTCCAGCTCGATCGCGGTGCGGTTGTTGCCCTCGCGGTCCTGGTAGGAGCGCTGCTTCAGGCGGCCGGTCGCGATGACCCGCATGCCCTTGGTCAGCGACCCCGCGACGTGCTCGGCGAACTCGCGCCACACCGATGCGCGGAGGAACAGCGCTTCGCCGTCCTTCCACTCATTGGCCTGACGGTCGAAGTTGCGCGGCGTCGACGCGATCGTGAAGTTCGCGACGGGCAGGCCGTTCTGCGTGTACCGCAGCTCGGGGTCTGCCGTGAGGTTTCCCACGACGGTGATGATCGTCTCGCCGGCCATCGTCCGTTACGCCTTCGCTGCCTTGCGGGCTGCCTTGGCCTCGGCACGCTCCTTCTCGGCGGCGACCTGAGCGATCGCCTCCTCGGCACGGAGGACCTTGGTGCGCATGATCTGCTCGTTCAGCTTCAGCTGACGGTCGAGCTCCTGCGTGGCGGCGCTGGTGGCGGTGAAGTTGACGACGGCGTAGATGCCCTCGTTCTTCTTCTGGATCTCGTATGCCAGGCGGCGCTTGCCCCAGACGTCGACGTTCTCGATAGAGCCACCATCTGCGGTGATGACCTTGAGGAACCCGTCGAGCTTGGGGGCGACCTGACGCTCGTCGATCTCGGGGTCGAGGATGACCATGAGCTCGTACTGGTATGAGTGCGTCACTAACCCACCTCCTTCGGACTAGAACGGATGCCGGGCATTTCCCGGCATCAGGAGGGTTGATGCACGTGTCCGAGCACACACCGGAACCGGTGCAGGCAGACGGACAACCACAACAGTCTACCCGAGCCGGACCGCCCGGACCAATCCTGTGGGCGTGACCGAATGAAAGGACCTCTCCGACTCAGTCCTCGTACCGCCGGCACTCGCCGTGCTGGTCTCCGGTGCGAGCATCCTCACCGGAGTCGTCTCGTCATCCGCACGCTGACGTCGTAGCGTGGCGGCATGAGCGCTCCTTCGACGCCCTCCGTGCCGTTCGACGCCCGGCCACTCACCGAGCCCGTCGATCGGGCGACCGCCCGCGCGTACGTGCGCGAGCTTCGGCGCACCGGCCGCGCGCCCCGGCAGAACCCGGTCGCCGTCGTCCTCGCCGTGACTCTGGGCGCGGTGATGCTCGTGATGTTCCTGTCCGTGTTCGGCGCGATCACCGCGGTGGTCGCCGGCGCGGCCCGGTCCGCCGGGGGTGGACTGTTCGCCGCCGTGCCGTTCTTCTTTCTGCTCGTCCTGCTCGCGATCGTCGTGCTCGTCGTCGTGCGGGTCGTCCGCGCCGCGAACGGCGCACGCTGGTACCGACTCGACCGGTTCGCGCAGGCGAACGGCATGACCTGGTACCCCGAGGCGAACGATCCGCCGCTGCCCGGCATGATCTTCGGGGTCGGGCACTCTCGACGGGCGACCGACATCGTGCGCGGCGAGCGCCCCCGCCTCGTCGAGTTCGCCAACTACTCCTACAAGACGGGGTCGGGCAAGAACGAGACGACCTCGACGTGGGGCTACGTCGCCGTGAAGCTTGCAACCCCGCTGCCGCACATCGTGTTGGATGCCACCGGCAACAACAGCGTGTTCGGGTCGAACCTGCCGGCATCCTTCGACCGCCATCAACGCCTCGGCCTCGAAGGAGACTTCGACCGCTACTTCACCCTGTACTGCCCGGCGGGGTACGAGCGCGACGCGCTGTACCTGTTCACGCCCGACGTGATGGCGCGCTTCATCGACACCGCCGCGGCGCTCGACGTCGAGATCGTCGACGACTGGTTGTTCCTCTACACGTCGCGCGAGGCGTCCACCGTCGATCCGGCGACGTGGGCGTGGCTGTTCTCCGTTGTGCGCGCGATCCTCGACAAGCTCGCGCAGTGGGAGCGATGGCGAGACGATCGGCTCGACAGTGGGGCGCGCGAGGTGCGCGAGGTGTCGTCGATGGTCGCGGGAGCGCCCTCCGACCCGGCGGGGGCAGGGATTCCCGTGAGTGTCGGCCTGCCGTTCGCCGCTCCGACGGCCGCGCTGCGCCCTCCGGGCGTCGCCGCTCCCGGGCGTCGCCTGCGTCAGGGCGTGCCGTGGCGGTTCATCGTGCTCGGCGCGGGCGTGCTGCTGCTGTTCGTGCTGACGCAGATGGGGGCGTTCGCCGGCATCCTCGGCGCGGTTCTGCGATGAGGCGGGGGTCTCACGCCTTGCCGCGGGGCATCATCCGACGCACGACGAAGCTCACCGGTCCGACGGCGAACATGAGGAACAGGGCCGCGTAACCCAGCGGCGGGACGAGCAGCGACAGTCCGAGAGCGGCGGCGAAGAGGAGCGAGGTCGCGATGTCGACGGAGAGGCCGCGGCGCAGCATCGGCACCGACAGGTCGCCGAAGTCGTCGTGGTGGCGCAGAAGGAATAGTCGCACCGCCATCGTCGCCAGCGCGGTGAAGACCATGCTCCCGATGTAGATGATGCGTGTGAGGCTGTCGGCACTGGGCATCCGCCCCGACAACGCCGTCGCCACCGGAAGCCACACGATCGACACCAGCCACGGCATCGTGAGCCACAACAGGCGAGGACTGACGCGTTCGACGTCCGAGAACATGCGCTGATGGCCGAACCAGAACATCGCGATGAGGGCGAAGCTCAGCAGAAAGCTCGTGAGCTGCCAGTTGTGCTCGGTGAGCCAGTCCAGGGCCGACCCCTCACTCTGCGCCGTGTCCGCGACGCTCTCCATGAGCGGCAGGATCAGCAGCGTCATCGCGATGGCCACGACCGCGTCGATGAACGCCTTCGGTCGTTCCGCCGGGTAGAGGATCGCGTCTTCGTCGTCGGTCTCCGGCTGCGCCATGGTCAGATGATAGCTGCGGGTTCGTCTGCGGCTGCCGCTGCTTCTGGTCGCGCCCGGCGGCGCCGTTGCTCGGGCTGTTGCGCGCGCCGTCGCGCGCGCACAGCCCCGTGCGAGCGCCTCTCAGTCCGCGCCGAGCGGAGCGTAGAGGTCGACCGAGTTGCCGTCGGGGTCGAGGATCGTCGCGTACCGCTGACCCCAGAAGGCATCCCACGGGGCGACGTGACCGGCGTAGCCCGCCGCGACGAGACCGGCGTAGACGTTGTCGACCTCTTCGGGCGCGGCGAAGGCGAAGGCCAGCGCGATGCGGTGCCCTCCGGATGCCGGTTCGTAAGCAGGATCGAAGGTGCGGATCGTGTCGACCGTGTCCCAGGCGAGGGCGACGCCGCCCTCGAGCACCGCGTCGACGTGCGGGGCGTCATCCTGCCCCTCGTCGATGTCGACGCCCAGCGCGCGGTAGAACGCGAGCGACGCGGCCATGTCACGCGTGACGATGCCGATGAAGCCGAGTGTCAGTGCCATAGGGCCCAGAGTAGGACCCCGGTCCGACTCCGTGGGGTGGGTGGGGGGCGGGGCGGGGCGCTGTGGCGGGTGGCGGGGTCGTGGGCCGGGTGGGTGGGCAGGCGGGTGATGGGACGGGTGGCGGGGCGCTGGGGCGGATCGCGGATATGGCCGGCGGCGAATCCGCTGAGTATGTCCCACTTTCTGTCGTTACAGACACCTCAACCGCTGACCATGTCCCACTTTCTGTCGCTCGGGACACCCCGCAACAACCGAAAGTGGGACATCCCTCGCAGAAATCGGGACATGCCCACTCGCAGGCCGTCCAGTCACACTTTCTGTCATCCCGGACTCCTCGCCGGCCGAGCATGTCCCACTTTTCGTCGCTCAGGCTGTCCCGCAACGACCGAATATGGGACATCCACCGCAGAAAGTGGGACATGCCTTCCCCAGCCGGGCATGTCCCACTTTCTGTCCCTCGGATGCCTCACAGGCCGACCATGTCCCACTTTCTGTCGTTCGGGACACCCCGCAACAACCGAAAGTGGGACATCCCTCGCAGAAATCGGGACATCCCTCGCAGAAAGTGGGACACGGCCCCGCACCGGCGCGGGCGGCACCCGTGACGAATGTCACCCCGGGGTTGTGACGGGCGTGTGAGGGGTGGCGACGGCATCCGCGGGAGAGTCGACGACATGGAGAAGAACCAGATGAGCCTCGCGGTCGACGCTGAGGGACTGCGAAAGAGCTTCGGCGCGGTGCACGCGGTCGACGGGGTGGACCTGCGCGTGCGACCGGGCGAGATCGTCGCCTTCCTCGGCCCGAACGGTGCCGGCAAGACAACGACTATCGACATGCTGCTCGGGCTGTCCGACCCCGACGCCGGCACGGTGCAGGTGTTCGGCGAGTCCCCCCGCGCCGCGATCTCGCACGGCCTCGTCTCGGCGGTGCTGCAGACCGGTGGACTGCTGAAAGACATCACGGTGCGCGAGACGCTGGCCCTCACGGCGAGCCTGTTCGCCGACACCCGCCCGATCGACGAGGTCATGAGCCGCGCCGGCATCACCGAGATCGCGGGCCGCCGCGTCGGGTTGTGCTCGGGCGGCCAGCAGCAGCGCCTGCGCTTCGCGATGGCCCTGCTGAGCGACCCCGGCCTGCTCGTCCTCGACGAGCCGACGACGGGCATGGATGTCGAAGGACGCCGCGCGTTCTGGGGCGCCATCCGCGCCGACGCCCAGCGGGGCCGCACGGTGCTCTTCGCGACGCACTACCTCGACGAGGCCGACGAGTACGCCGACCGCATCGTGCTGATGAGCCGCGGGCGCATCGTCGCCGACGGCACCACCGCCGAGATCAAGAACCTGGTCTCGGGGCGCGTCGTCCGCGCCTACCTGCCCGGGGCCGACCCGGCGCGCCTGGCATCCCTGCCCGCCGTCGACGACGTCGAGTTCGCCGGCGACCGCGTCAGCATCCACACGAAAGACTCGGATGCCGTCGCGCGCTACCTCTTGACCGAGACGCCCGCCCGCGACGTCGAGATCATCGCCCAGAACCTCGAGAGCGTGTTCCTCGCCCTCACCTCCGAAGGAGCATCCGCATGAGCACCGCAGCCACCACCGATCGGGTCGCCCTCGATCGTCGCGTCCCGCCGTTCGGCGGATTCAACCTGACCTATCTCGCCATCGAACTGAAGCGGCGCCTGCGCAACCGGCGCACGATCTTCTTCACGATCGCCTTCCCCGTCGTGATGTTCGTCCTCATCGGCCTGCCGATGCGCGACCAGCAGCTCACCGAGACCCCGATCGCCCAGGGCGGCGTGTCGGTCGCGGCGTACATCATGGTCTCGATGGCGATGTACGGCGCCATGATGTCGGCGACCCAGACCGGCGCCGCGGTCGCCGTGGAGCGCGCCCAGGGGTGGAGCCGCCAGCTGCGCCTCACTCCACTGAACCCGCTCGTGAACATCCTCATCAAGATGATCGCCGGAATGGTGCTGGGCCTGCTCGCCGTCGCCGCGACGTACGCGGCCGGCGCGATCAGCGGCGTCGAGCTGACACCTCTGCAGTGGATCGGCACGGGCCTCGTCGGATGGCTCCTCGCGAGTGCCGTGTTCACGACGCTCGGCCTGTTCGTCGGCTACCTCATGCCGAGCGAGAACGCCGCACAGGTGACGAGCCTGATCGTCGTGTTCCTCTCCTTCCTCGGCGGACTCTTCTACCCGCTGAGCAGCATGCCCGACTTCATGCAGACGATCGCGCACTTCACGCCGGTCTACGGCATCGGCGAACTGGCACGCGCGCCGCTCACGGGCGAGGGCTTCGACGCGACCTGGCTCATCAACGCGCTCGTCTGGCTCGTGATCTTCATCGCCGGGACGACCTGGGCGTTCCGCCGCGACACGAAGCGCGTGTGACCGGGGCATCCCGCGACGGCATGTCCGGCCCTGCGGCATCCGGCCACGGCGAACGCACCTCTACAGTGAGGACCGTGCCCCCCGCGACCGACGGCGAGACCGCAGACCGATACCGAGGCCCGGGCTGGATGATCCAGCCCGGGCCCGGCGGCGCGCCCCGGACGGTGCGCGAGGTCCTCACCGCGCGCGGCGCCGTCCGCTGGTACTCGGGCGCCGCGGTCTCGCTCGTCTGGCTGTTGACCGCCGTGCCGACCCTGACGACGCAGCACGGTGCGTTCGCGGCGATCCCGATCATCCTCCTCGTCGTCTTCGCGATCGGATTCCTCATCGGAGCCCCGCTGTCGTGGTCGGCGCAGAGATCGCGACGCCTGATCCCCGCCGCCGCACTGTTCGCCCTGTCGTTCACCCTCTTCCCCTGGCTCGGGTGGGAGGTGCGCGGGTTCTGGACCTACGTCGGCGTCCTCGTCGGCATGGCGATGATGTCGGTGCGCCTCACCTGGCTGTTGCTGTTCGCCCTCGCCGCCGCAGCCCTGTTCTCCGGAGCCGCCCTCGTCGGCTGGCAGGACGAGATCCTCTGGGTTCCCGCGATCCTCATCTCGATCTCCGCGATGATGGCGGCCTTCGCCCGCAATATCGCCGCGATCAACGAGCTGCGTGCGACGCAGCACCAGATGGCCGTGCTCGCCGTCGAACGCGAACGCAGCCGTGTCGCGCGAGACCTGCACGACATCCTCGGTCACTCGCTCACCGTCATCACGGTCAAGACCGAGCTGGCCGGTCGGCTGATCGACGTCGACCCCGAGCGGGCGCGCACCGAGATCGGCGAGGTCGAGGCCCTCGCCCGCGGAGCGCTCGTCGATGTGCGGGCGACGGTCGCCGGCTTCCGCGGCGTGAGCGTTACGGGCGAACTCGCCGGGGCGCGGGCCGCGCTCACGGCAGCGGGAATCGAGGCCGACCTTCCCGGTTCGGTCGAGGCCGTCCCCGCAGAGAGTCGCGAGCTGGCGGGGTGGGTCGTCCGAGAGGGCGTCACGAACGTGCTGCGGCACGCGCAAGCCGCGCGGTGCCGCATCCGCATCGACGAGCGACGGGTGACGATCGACGACGATGGCATCGGCCCGAGCTCCCCGACGGACGGCGGCTCGGGACTCGCGGGCCTGCGCGGCCGCGTCGAGGCCGCGGGCGGGCGGATGTCGGTGGGCCGCAGCGACCTCGGCGGGTTCTCCCTGCGGGTGACGCTGTGATCCGCCTGCTGATCGCCGACGACCAGGCCCTCGTCCGCGGCGCTCTCTCCGCTTTGCTCGGACTCGAGGGCGACATCGAAGTCGTCGCGGAGGTCGGTCGCGGCGATGAGGTGCTGGATGCCGCGCGGCGGACATCCCCCGACGTCGCCCTCCTCGACATCGAGATGCCGGGCATGGACGGCATCTCGGCGGCGGCGGCGCTGCACGCGGCGCTTCCGGCCTGCCGCTCGCTGATCGTGACGACCTTCGGGCGGCCCGGGTATCTCACGCGCGCGATGCGCGCCGGGGCATCCGGGTTCGTCGTCAAGGACACGCCCGCCGCACAGCTGGCCGACGCCGTGCGCCGGGTCGCCCAGGGCCTGCGCGTCGTCGACCCGGCCCTCGCCGCGGACTCCCTCGCGCAGGGGGTGTCGCCGCTGACCGAACGTGAGACCGATGTACTCGCCGTCGCGCGCTCGGGCGGCTCGATCGCCGACATCGCGAGCGCGCTGCATCTGAGCGAGGGCACGGTCCGCAACCACCTGTCGAGCGCGATCGGCAAGACGGGGGCGCGCAACCGCGCCGACGCCGTCCGCGTCGCCGACGAGAATGGGTGGCTCTAGGCATCCATCGTGCGCGCCGTTCCCCGCGCGGCCCTCGGCGCCAGTCTCCGACACCACCCCCGGTCGCGAGAAACCACATCCGTCGCGAGAAACACCGCAGGGGATGGTTTCTCGCGACGGAAACGATTTCTGAGCGGATGCCACGCGGCATCCACCTACTCGTCACAGTCTCGGCACGGCGAAGCGGCCACGACCGCGCCTGACGCGAGAAACCCCTTCCGTCGCGAGAAACACCGCAGGGGATGGTTTCTCGCGACGGAAGGGGCGTGTCGACGGATGCCGGGCGGCGACCGACGGCGTCAGAGCAGCTCGAACGCTGCGAGCTCGTCGGCGTCGAGCATCCGCGACCGGATGAGGAACCGCTTGCCCGTCGGTCCCTCCACGCTGAACCCGGCCCCCCGACCGGGAACGGCGTCGATCGTGAGATGGGTGTACTTCCAGTACTCGAACTGGGATGCCGACATGTACACCTCGATCGGATCATCCAGACCCGCGTCGATCGTGCCGAGCAGCACGTCGGACGGCCCCGTGATGAACATGCCGATGGGGTAGCACATGGGCGCGCTGCCGTCGCAGCATCCACCCGACTGGTGGAACATGAGCTTCCCGTGCTGCGCCGTCAGTTGGCGCAGCAGAGCCGCCGCGACATCCGTCACGGCGACCCGGCTGGCAGTGGTGGTCATGGCTCGTCGGCTCAGAAGAAGCCCATCGCGCCTTCGGCGTACGACACGAGCAGGTTCTTCGTCTGCTGGTAGTGGTCGAGCATCTTCAGGTGGTTCTCGCGCCCGATGCCCGACTGCTTGTATCCGCCGAACGCGGCGTGCGCGGGGTACTGGTGGTACGTGTTCGTCCAGACGCGGCCGGCCTCGATCGCGCGCCCGGCGCGGTACATCGTGTCGGCCGACCGGCTCCAGACACCGGCACCCAGGCCGTACAGCGTGTCGTTGGCGGTGTGGATGGCGCCGTCGAAGTCATCGAAGCTCGTCACCGAGACGACGGGCCCGAAGATCTCCTCCTGGAAGATGCGCATGTTGTTCTGACCCTCGAAGACCGTCGGGGCGACGTAGTACCCGCCCGACAGGTCGCCGCCGAGGTCGACCCGCTCGCCGCCGGCGAGGAGCTTCGCGCCCTCGGCCTTGCCGATCTCGATGTAGCTGAGGATCTTCTCGAGCTGGTCGTTGGATGCCTGCGCGCCGATCATCGTCGCCGGGTCGAGGGGGTTGCCCTGGATGATCTTGCCGACGCGCTCGATGCCGTCGCCGAGGAACTGGTCGTAGATCGAGCGCTGGATAAGAGCGCGGCTGGGGCACGTGCAAACCTCGCCCTGGTTGAGGGCGAAGAAGCTGAAGCCCTCGAGCGCCTTGTCGTAGTAGGCATCCTTCTGTCGCGCGACGTCTTCGAAGAAGATGTTGGCACTCTTGCCACCGAGCTCGAGGGTGACGGGGATGAGGTTCTGCGAGGCGTACTGCATGATGAGGCGGCCGGTGGTGGTCTCACCCGTGAAGGCGACCTTGCGGATGCCCTTGTGCTGCGCGAGCGGGGCGCCCGCCTCGATACCGAAGCCGTTGACGATGTTGACGACGCCGGCCGGCAGCAGGTCGCCGATGATGTCGAAGAGGAAGAGGATCGACGCCGGGGTCTGCTCGGCGGGCTTCAGCACGACGCAGTTGCCGGCGGCGAGGGCCGGGGCGAGCTTCCACGTCGCCATGAGCAGCGGGAAGTTCCACGGGATGATCTGGCCGACGACGCCGAGCGGCTCGTGGAAGTGGTACGCCACCGTGTCTTCGTCGATCTCGCTGAGCGATCCCTCCTGCGCACGCAGGACGCCGGCGAAGTAGCGGAAGTGGTCGACCATCAGCGGGATGTCGGCGGCGAGCGTCTCACGGACGGGCTTGCCGTTCTCCCACGTCTCGGCGACGGCGATGCGCTCGAGGTTCGCCTCGATGCGGTCGGCGACCTTGTTGAGGATGACCGAGCGCTCGGCGGCGGTGGTCTTCTTCCAGGACTGGAAGGCCTTCCACGCGACGTCGACGGCCCGATCGATGTCTTCGGAGGTGCCGCGACCGACCTCGGTGAAGGGCTTGCCGGTGACGGGGGTGATGTTCTCGAAGTACTGACCCTTGATCGGCTCGACGAACTCGCCGCCGATGTAGTGGCCGTAGCGGGGGCGATACTCGGCGATCGACCCGTGCGAGCCGGGTGCGGCGTAGACGCTCGAGACGCCTTCTTCGACGATGGTCATGATGTCTCCTTCGACAGTCCATGAGTGGCGGCAGCAGCGCCGCTTTTCGGATGCCGCCGAAGCTACGCTCCGCAACGTTGCATCTCGTTGCATCGCCCGGCTCGCGCCAAGCCGGCACACGAGGCGCCGTGCGACGCAACCGCGGGAGCGCGATCAGAGCGCAGCGAGCCACCGCCGGGATGCCTCGCGCAGCGCATCGGCGTCGGTCGGGTCGATGAGTGCGATCAGGCGGTGCTCGTTCTCGAGATGGGCGGTGACGGCCTCATCGATGAGACGCCGGCCCTCGTCGGTCAGGCGGATCAGACGTCGGCGCCCGTCCCCCGGGCTTTCGCCGCGGACGACCAGACCGCGGTCGATCAGTCGGTCCACGCGTTTGGTGAGGCCCCCGGTGGTGACCATGGTGTGGTCGGCGAGCTCGCCGGCGGCCAGCTCGTACGGCGCGCCCTCTCGACGGAGTGCGGCGAGCAGGTCGAACTCCGCCTCGCTGAGTCCGAAACGCGCGTACACGGCGAGGATCTCGTCGCTCAGTGCGTGGACGAGCCGGTAGAGGCGACCGATCACGCCCTGGGGGCTCGGGTCGAGATCGGGGCGCTCGCGACGCCACTGCTCCTGGACGCGGTCGACGTGGTCTCTCACCCCATCGAAGATACCTTCCCTGGAAGCTATAGTGTCTTCCGTGGAAGATAAATCAGTTCGCTGGGTGCTGCTGACCGCGATCGCTCCTATCGCGTGGGGCAGCACCTATTTCGTCACCCGCCATCTCCTGCCGCACGACGCCGCGCTCTGGGGCGCCGTCATCCGCTGTCTCCCGGCCGGGCTGCTCGTCCTGCTGGTCACCCGACGCCTTCCACGCGGATCGTGGTGGTGGCGCTCCTTCGTCCTCGGAACGTTGACCGTCGGAGGTCTCAACACGCTCGTCTACATCGCGGCGCAGCGACTGCCCTCGAGCGTCGCCGCGACGATCATGTCGACCTCGACGGGCGTGTTTCTGCTGCTCAGCTGGGTCATGCTGCGCCAGCGCCCGGCGCTGCGCGCCGTCGTCGGCGCCGCGCTGGGCATCCTCGGCGTCGTCGTGATGCTGCAGCCCACCGAGTCGGGCGGCGCGCTGGACGGGTGGGGCATTGCGGCATCCGTCATCGCCATGCTGTCGTCGTCGCTGGGTTTCGTGCTGACGCGGCGGTGGGGAGCGGATATCGCCCCGCTGTCGATGACGGCATGGCAACTGATCGCGGGATCGCTCGTCATCCTGCCCGTCGCCGTCGCCGTGGACGGGGCGCCGCCGACGCTCGACGCATCCGCGCTGGTCGGCTTCGCGTACGTCATCGTCGTCGCGACCGCTCTCGCCTACACCGCCTGGTTCAGCGGTCTGACACGGCTCCCCGGCGCCGTCGTCGGCATCCTCGGGCTGCTGAACCCGGTCACGGGCGTGCTGCTGGGCGTCGTCCTCGGCGGCGAGTCGCTGACCCCCCTGCAGGTGGGCGGTCTCGTGCTCGTCCTCGTCGGCGTGGTCGTCGGTGCTCTCGCCCCGGCGCGACGGAGGTGATCCGCACCATCGTGCGCCGAGCGCGCGTCAGATGCGGGCGTCGACGGCGGCGAGCAGCGAGGTGAACCGCGCGCTCTGCGCCAGATCGTCGAGCAGCACGACCCGGCCATCGGGTCCGGCGAGCGGGATCTGCCAGTTGGGGTATTCCGTCGAGGTGCCCGGCTGATTCTGCGTGCGCCGCTCGCCGACCGCATCCACCAGGGCGACCCCGAGCAGGCGTGAGGGCGCGGCGGTGATGAAGACGTTCAACGCCTCGATCACCTCGGCCTCGGTGGGCGAGTCGCCGATGAGCCCCCGCTCGCGCAGCAGGGCGAGCATCGTGGCCCGCTCGGCATCGGCCTCGGCGAGCTCCTCTTCGACCGGGCGCGTCAACAGTCCGAGCCGCGCGCGTAGCGCCACGTGCTCGTCGGCGAGGTAACCGGCGGTCGGCGGCAGGTCGTGCGTGTTCACCGTCGCGAGCAGAGCCTCGCGGTACTGCTCCGGAGGGCGGAAGCCGTCGCCCTCACGCTCGAACCACAGCACGCTCGTGCCGAGGATGCCCCGCGCCGACAGGTAGTCGCGCACCCACGGTTCGACGTTGCCGAGATCTTCGCCGATCAGGACGGCGCCGGCCCGCTGCGCCTCGAGCATCAGCACGCCGATCATGGCCTCGTGGTCATAGCGGACGTACGTGCCCGCCGCGGGTCCGAGGCCCGCGGGAATCCACCACAGCCGGAAGAGGCCGATGACGTGGTCGATGCGGAGCGCCCCCGCGTGCCGCAGAAGGGTCCGGATCATGTCGCGCAGCGGCGCATACCCGGCCTCGGCGAGCGCCGCCGGCAGCCACGGCGGCTGATTCCACGTCTGCCCCTGCTGGTTGTACATGTCGGGAGGGGCACCCACCGCGATGCCCGGGGCGTACATGTCGCGCAGCGACCAGGCATCCGACCCCTGCGGGTGCACGCCGACGGCGAGGTCGTGCATGACGCCGATGGACATGCCGGATGCCGTCGCGGCCGCCTGGGCGCGCTCGAGCTGCTGGTCGGCGATCCACTGCAGCCATACGTGGAAGGCCACACGATCGGCGAGCTGCTCGCGCAGCGACACGACGAGCGGCGACGAGATGTCGCGCGCCTCGACGGGGCGCTGCTGGCCGGCGAAATGCTCTTCGAGCGCGCACCAGAGCGCGAAGTCCTGCAGCGGCTGCCCCTCGCGCGCGGCGAACGCCGCGAGTTCGGCGCGGCGGGCCGCCGACAGCGGCGCGGCGAAGATCACCTCGAGCGCGGCACGCTTGGCCGCCCACACCGCGTCGCGATCGATCCGCTCGGGGTCGGTGTCGCCGGCGGCGACCGGGGTGCGCGCGGCCTCGACCAGCGCGCGCTCGGCGGGGGCGAGGTAGGCCACCTCGCGGATGTCTTCAGGACGCACGTACAGCGGTGCGAGAAAACGCCGGGTCGCGGGCAGATACGGCGACGGCTCGATCGGACTCGTCACCTCAGCGGCGTGGACGGGGTTCACGAGCAGGAAGTCCGCTCCGCGCTCCCCGGCGAGCGCGGCGAGATCGCCCAGGTCGCCGAAATCGCCCATTCCCCAGGAGGCATGCGATCGCACGGAATAGAGCTGGGCCATCAGGCCCCAGCCCCGGTGCCGTCCGGGCCGGGTCGGCGGCGCCGGCATCCGTTCCGGCGTGACGACGAGAGGCGCGGACGCCGTGCGCGACGGCTCACCCCCACCGAAGGGGCTCTCGGTGGCGTGCACGGTGTGCCATCCCAGCGGCAGATCGGCCGGGACGGGAATCTCGAGCCGCCACCGCCGCACGCCGTCGACCTCGTGCGAGGTCGGCTGCTGATCGGGGATCGCGAGATCGCGCCACGACCCGTCCTCGAGGCCGACGGACAGGCGCACGTCATGACCGTCCCGCACATGCACCACGAGGGTGCCCGTGCCGGTCCGGGCGACCGTCGACGCGGGCAGCAGCGCGCGCCACGGCTCGTCCTCAGCCGTGACGAGGGCGGCGGCGATGGTGGCATCCGTCGTGGCATCCACACCCATCGCCCGCAGGGTCGCCCGGAGCGTCGTCGCCGGCACCTTCACCCGTTCGCCGAAGAACGACCAGTACTCCGTCGCGATGCCGTGAGCCTCGGCCAGCCGCACGAGCGCGGGCGAAGCGGGAGCCTCGGGAGAGTCGGGAGTGTCCGGGGTGGGGGTGTCACCGGTCATGGGGATGCCTCCGTCCGCGCCCGTCTGGGTCTGCGCCCATCCTGTCACGCGCCACCCCCGCGGCGCGGCCCGCACGGCTCCTGCTCCTGCTCCTGCTCCTGCTCCTGCTCCGAGAAACCACATCCGCGCCGAGAAATCATCCCTGCACGTGGTTCTCGCGCTCGATGTGGTTTCTCACGGATGCGACGCGGATGCGGCCAGGCGCTGGCGCGACGCGCGGAGGCGGAGCGCCGGAGGAACGTGCCCGAGGTCAGGAGTCGAGCTTCTCCAGCCGGGCGACGAGGCCCGCCCGGCGCGGGGAGCGCACGGGCAGCATTCGGAGGGCCAGGCGCAGCACGTCGGCGTCCTCGGCGCCGTCCGTCGTGTCGGTGTAGGCGAGAAGGACGTCGACGGATGCCTCGCTCATCAGCGCCTCGCGCAGCGCGAGCCGTACTGAGTCGCGGAACTCCTCGACGCCGGGCGCGGTCGATTCCGGCAGCACCGGACCGCGGTAGGCGGCGAGCGCGACGCGATGCGCGCCCCGGTCGAGAAGCGAGACCACCTGGCTCGCGTCGGTGTGCAGCTCGGCCGGCAGCCGGTACGGCCTCGAGGTCGGCACGAGGTGCGGCGCGAGCCGTTCGAGGACTTTCCGCAGACGGACCATCTCGGGCCGCAGGCTGCCCTCGCCGGCATCCGTGCCGTAGATCAATTCGGTGAGCCGCTCCGCGGACAGTCCCTGCCGGTGCACGGCGAGCATCAGCAGAATCTCGGCGTGCCGTCCCGACAACTCCGACGTCGTCTCGCGCGTGGGCCCGGTGACCTCCAGCAGTGCTCGGTCTCGACCGAGCACACGCAGCGTCGCGGACTCGGGCGCGCGGGCCGCCCCGCGAGAGGTGGCGCGCCCGACCGCGATCGGCGCGGTCGCCGCGGCACGCGCGCGCAGGCGCGCCACCAGCAGCTCGCCCTCGACGGCACGCGCCGTGGCATCGACCAGCAGTTGCGCCTGCGGTGTCGCCGCCTCCGGGCCGCCGGTGACGTCGATGACACCGAGCAGGCGCCGTGTCTCGGGGTCGTGCACGGGTGCGGCGGTGCACGACCACGGCTGCACGAGCCGGTTGAAGTGCTCCGCCCCGTGGATCTGGACCGACCGACCGAGCGCCAGCGCGGTTCCGGGGGCGGAGGTGCCGACGACCTCCTCCGACCAGTTGGCGCCCGCGACGAATCCCATGTCACCCGTCAGCGTGCGCACGCGCCGGTCGCCCTCGACCCAGAGCAGCCGTCCCGTGGCATCCCCGACCGCCACCACGACACCCGCGTCGGCGTCGGGCTGCAGCAGACCCCGGATCATGTCCATCGCGCCGGCGAGGGGGTGAGCGCTGCGATACGCGTCGAGCTCGTCGTCGGTGAGGTCGAGGGGCGGCAGCCCCTCCGCCCCGACGAGGTGGGCCAGTGACCGGCGCCACGAGTCGCGGACGAGACCTCGGATCTGTGCCAGACGGGCATCCACCGCGTTCCCGCCGACCAGTTCGTCGTGGGCGCGCTCGATGATCAGACGCGACGTCTCGGGCGAGACCTCGCGGCGCGACGACCAGGACGACGGCACCGGCGACTCCGATCAGCGATGGGGAGGTGCCGTCAGTCTAGATCGCGAGCCCCGGTGTTTCTCCCGGGCTGCCTCGATTCGACCTGTGGACACGTCGTGAGGGGGCGGCGCGCGCTCGGAGAAGCCGGAAAAGAGGGCGAGAGAGGGCGGGTCAGGACCGCGCGTCCCACCAGGCGCGCAGACGTTCCTCGGCTGTTTCGGGGCCGACCATCCCCTCGTCCAGGCGCAGGTCCAAGAGGAACCGGTACGCCTCGCCGACCTCGCGGCCGGGACCGATGCCGAGGATCTCCTGGATGCGGTTGCCGTCGAGCTCGGGCCGGATGGCGTCGAGCTCCTCCTGCGCCGCGAGCTCGTCGATGCGCCGCTCGATGTCGTCGTAGGCCGAGGCCAGTCGCTGCGCTTTGCGGCGGTTGCGGGTCGTGACGTCGGCCCGGGTCAGGATGTGCAGGCGCTCGAGCTGTGCGCCCGCGTCGCGCACGTACCGGCGTACGGCCGAGTCGGTCCACGCCCCCTCGGAGTAGCCGAAGAACCGCAGATGCTGCTCGATGAGCTGCGACACCGCGCCGATCGTGTCGGAGTCGAACCGCAGCGCGGCGAGGCGCTTTCGGGCCATCCGCGCGCCCTTGAGGTCGTGGTGGTGAAAACTCACACCGCCGCCGGGCTCGAGTTTGCGGGTCGCCGGCTTGCCGATGTCGTGCAGCAGCGCCGCGAGCCGCAGCGTGACGTCGGGCGGGGCGCCGGGGTGACGCGAGTGCTCCAGCGCGATGGCCTGCTGCAGCACCGTCAGCGAATGCTCGTAGACGTCCTTGTGGTGGTGGTGCTCGTCGATCTCGAGCCGCAGCGCCGGGATCTCGGGCACGATCTCGCCCATCAGGCCGGTGTCGACGAGCAGACGGATGCCCCGGACCGGGTCGTCGCTCGACAGCAGCTTCACGAGCTCGCCCTGCACCCTTTCGGGGCTGACGATGCCGATGCTCTCGCGCAGGCGCGACATCGCATCGAGCGTCGCCGAGGAGACGTCGAACCCCAGCTGGCCGGCGAAGCGCGCCGCACGGAGCATGCGGAGCGGGTCGTCGCCGAAGCTGACGTCGGGGTCGCTGGGGGTGCGCAGCACGCCGGCGACGAGGTCTTCGACACCCCCGGTGGGATCGACGAGGGCGGGCACCGGCAGCCGCAGCGCCATGGCTCCGACGGTGAAGTCGCGTCGGGCGAGGTCTCCCTCGAGCGTGTCGCCGAACGCGACGGTCGGCTTGCGGGTGACGCCGTCGTAGCTGTCGGCGCGGTACGTCGTGATCTCGACCTGCTCGGCCGTGCCGTCCGGTCCGCTGACCTTCGCGCCGATCGTGCCGAAGGCACGGCCGATGTCCCACGTGCCCGAGGCCAGGGGCTTCACGATCCGCAGGGTCTCATCGGGGCGCGCGTTCGTCGCGAAGTCGAGGTCGTTGACGTGACGGCCCAGCAGGGCGTCGCGGACGGGGCCGCCGACGATCGCCAGTTCGTATCCCGCCGACGCGAATGCGGCGCCGAGCTTCGCGACGATCGGCGAGGTGGCCAGCGCACCCAGCCGGTCGAGGCCCTCGGCCATGTTGAGCATGCATCGAGCCTACCGAGGGTCGGGCGTCCCGCCCGCAGTCCTCACACGATGCGGAGGAACCCCGTGAGCACGAGCTCGCGCACCCGCGGCAGCAGGTCGACGCGCAGCGCCGTGGCATCCACCTCGAGCAGCTGCGCGATCGCATCCGACAGGGCGCCGACGGCCAGGTCTCCGTCCGAGGCGCCGACGAGCGCGGCCAGCGCCGGATCGACCTCGATCGTGCGGGCGAGCCCGCCGCCCTGTCGCAGCTCGATGACGCTCGGCGCCTCGGCCCCCGGTAGGTGGTGCCGTGCCTCGGTGACATCGCCCGAGACCGTCAGCACGGCGTCCGCGAGCGCGCCGTCGTCGAGGCCCGCGAGCGCATCGGCGGCGGCGAGCGCATCGGCGAGATGAGCGCCCAGGCCCCCTTCGATTCCCGACCCGACCGGCCCGGTGACCCGTTCGAACCGCCGAAGCGTGGGCGTGCCGGATGCCGCGCGGCGCAGCACCAGGTACCCGAAGCCGACGCCTTGCACTCCACGGGCGGCGAAGTCGGCGAGCCACGCTTCGATAAGGCGGGCGTAGCCGGGAGTCCCCGGCGCGGTGCCGCCGTCGCGCACCCAGAGCTCGGCATAGGCGAGCGGGTCGAGCCGCTCGCGCTCGACGATCCAGGCATCCAGCGGCACCGGTGACGCGTCGATCCACCCACGGACGCGCTCCAGTCCGTCCGCGTCCGCACGGTACTCCCAGTTGCCCAGCAGCTGCGCCGTCCCGCCCGGCTGCAGGACCGCGCCGACTCCGCTCACGAATGCGGCGACGAGATCGTCGCCCGCGAACCCGGCGTCGCGGTACTCGTAGGCCGGAACGCCGTCGACACGCGGGGTGATGACGAAGGGCGGATTCGACACGACCCGGTCGAAGAGCTCGCCCGCGACAGGAGCGAACAGACTGCCCAGGCGCGTCTCGATGCCGTCGACGTCGTTCAACAGGGCGTTCAGGCGGGTGAAGGCGAGAGCGCGCTCGGACACGTCGGTCGCCACGACCCGGTCCGCGAAGCGGCGCGCGCGCAGCGCCTGCACGCCGCAGCCCGTTCCGAGATCGAGCACCGAGCCGACCCGGGTCGGCAGCTGCAGACCCGCAAGGGTGAGGGATGCCCCGCCGACGCCGAGCACGTGCCCCGTCGGCAGGGGGCCGCCGACGGCGGCCTCGTCGAGGTCGCTCGCGATCCACCAGAGGCCCGCACCGTCGGCATCCACGTAGTCCTGCGGACGCAGCAGCGCATCGGGGCGCACCTCGTCACCGTCGACCGTCGCCAGACCCAGCGCAGCGAGCCCTGCCGCGCCGGTGCGTGCCAGCGCGGCATCGACGGATGCCCGTGGGGTCGGCACCCCGAGGAAGAGCAGCCGGGCGAGCGTCACCAGCGGCGATGCGGCAGCGCTGGCCAGTGCGGCCAGCGCGGGGCCGTGCAGCCCATGGCCGACGGCCTCGTCGGCGAGAGGGCCCCACACGGTCCGCACCGCATCGGCGGTGTACCCCGCCTGCTGCAGGTCGGCGCGCAGGTCGGCGCAGCGCTCCGGGTCGGGTCGCAGCTCACGGGTCATCGGGGCTCTTTCTCTCGCGTATCGTCGGGCGCGGCTCGTCACGGAGAGCGCACAGGGGGATGACCCTAGAATCGCACCTGATCGAGCGGCTCGAGTCGCTCGCGAGTCGACACCCGTCATGACCCCTCACTCTCCTGCTCTCGCGCCTGTCCACCGGACGCGCCGGACCGCCGCCGTCCCGGCGGTTCTCGTGACGGTACTCGCCCTCCTTCTGATGCTCGTGCCGGTCTCAGCAGCCCGCGGGGCGACGCCGTCACCGACGCCATCGCCGACGGGGTCGCCGGTCCTCTCCCTGCGAGTCGCGCCGGGAGCGGCAGGGGTCATCACCGCCGACCAGCCGGTCATCGTCACGGTGTCGGCGCAGAACACATCCGACACCCCGGCGGCAGCCGGAGCGGTGCGTCTGTCGAGTTCGCTGCGCCCCCTGGCGACGCGCACCGAGGTGCAGTCCTGGCTCGCCGCCGCGCCGACCGATGCGTCTCGCACCGAGGTCCCGGTAGGCGCCGGAGAGCTCGCCGCCGTCGCACCCCAGCAGACCTCGGGAACGAGCATCACCGTCGACCCGGCGGTCTTCGCCGGACGCGCCCCGGGCGTGTACCCGCTGCGCGCCGACTACGACGCGACCGGCGGCGCGCTCTCGGCCGCGAGCGTCGTGATCGTGCCCTCGTCCCCCGGCACGGGCGCACTCGGCGTCGTCGTACCGATCGTCGCCACCCCGTCCGGGTCCGGCCTGCTCACCGCCGCGGAGCTGTCCGAGCTCACCGCCACCGATGGAGAGCTCAGAAAGCTCCTCGACGCGGTCACGGGGACCTCCGCCATCCTCGCGATCGATCCCGCCGTCGTCGCGGCGGTCCGGGTGCTCGGCACCACCGCCCCCGCCACCGCGAAGACGTGGCTGGCCGACCTGATGGCGCTGCCGAACTCGCGATTCGCGCTGCAGTTCGGCGATGCCGACGTCGCCGTCCAGGTCGCCGCGGGTCTCCCCTTGCCCCTCGACGTTCCCTCGCTGACGCCCTATCTCGTCTCATCCGGGTTCGCGGGGGCATCGGAGGCTCCGACGCCCACCCCGACCTCGACGACGGACACGCCCACGGCACCGACGCCGATGCCGACCTCGTCGGCTTCCGGCGCGGTCACACTGCCGACCCTCACGCAGCTCACCGACATCGGATCCACAGCAGCGACCGTATTCTGGCCCGCGACCGGAACAGCCGGCAGCGAAACCGTCGCCGCGCTCTCGGGGCTCTCCACGGACGGCGGGCCGCCGATCACGCTCGTCGACTCCGGCGCATACGGGGATGACGCGGCGGACCGAACCGTCGGCGATTCCGCTCCGGCGTGGACCTCCGTCGGCGGAGCCCGCGTGCTCCTCGCGGACGCGGGTGCGTCTCGCGCCCTCACCGTCGCGGCCACGACACCGACGCCGATCGCACGGGCGGGCGCGCTGGCCGAGGCGAACGCCTACGGCGCCCTGGCCCTCGCCGCACACCCGGGTGCGCCGTTGCTGGTCACCCTCGACCGCACGATCGCCGCCTCACCCGAAGGGGTGCGGATCGCCCTGTCATCCGCATCGCGTCTGGGGGGACGCACCGCGACCGACCTTTCGACGCTCACCTCCGGCGCACCGTCAGAGGTCGCCCTGAAGCCCGCCGCCGTCGCGACCGAACGCGTCGGCGGCCTCGACGCCCTCCTCGGCGACGAGCGCACCCTCGCGGACTTCGCCACGATCCTCGCCGACCCCACTGTGCTCACCGTGCCCGAGCGTGCCGCGATGCTGCACGTGATCGGCGCCGGATGGAACGCCACCCCCGACCTGGCCGCTCAGGCCCTCGGCGCCCATCGCACGGCGACGCAGGAGACACTGGCATCCGTCGCGATCGTGCCGCCCAGCGACATCACCCTCGCGGCCACGAGCGCCCCGCTGGCCTTCTCGGTGCGCAACGACCTGCGCTGGCCGGTCACGCTGCAGCTGATCGCGACGGTGACCGACCCGCGCATGATCGTCCAGAACACGACCGCCGTCGACGCGGGTGCGGCCCAGAACACTCGGGTCCAGGTGCCCGTGCAGGCGCGCGTGGGCAGCGGCGAGTCGTCGCTGCACCTGCAGTTGCGCAGCCCCCAGGGCGTGGCCATCGGCGGCCCCGTCGCCGTGCACGTCGCCGTGCGGGCGGAGTGGGAGTCGGTCGGAGTCACCGTCATGGTCGCACTCGTGGCCGCAATGATCGTCCTCGGAATCGTGCGGACGCTCCGCAAGATCCGACGCAGGAAAGAGAGCTGAGATGGCTAGTCTCGGTCGCGCCAGCGCCATCATCGGGGCGGGCACGCTCTTCTCCCGGGCGACCGGACTCGTCCGCTCGATCGTCCTCATCGCGGTCATCGGATCGTTCCAGAGCAGGGCCGCGGATGCGTTCAGCGTCGCCTCGCAGTTGCCGACGAGCTTCTACGATCTACTCGCGGCCGGTGTGATCACCGGCATCATCGTGCCGCAGATCGTCAAGGCGGCATCCCACACCGATGGCGGCTCACGCTACGTCTCGAAGCTGCTGACCCTCGGCACCGTGGTGCTGGTCGCCGCGACGGCACTCCTCATGGCTATCGCCCCGCTGCTGATCATCCTGTACGCCCCGACGATGACCCCGGACCAGCACGCACTCACGGTGTCCTTCGCCTATTGGCTGCTGCCCCAGCTGCTGTTCTACGGCCTCTTCGCGCTGCTGGGCGAGGTTCTCAACGCCCGCAAGGTGTTCGGCCCGTACAGCTGGGCGCCGACCGTCAACAACCTCGTGTCGATCGCGGGGTTCGGGGTGTTCCTCGCGGTGTTCGGTGGCCCGTTCACCGCCGTGGGCGAATGGGATGCCGGCAAGGTCGCGCTGCTGGCCGGAACGGCGACCCTCGGCATCGCGCTGCAGACGGTCGTGCTGCTGTTCTTCTGGAAGCGCACGAGACTGCACGTGCGCCCCGACTTCCGGTGGCGCGGCATCGGGCTGCGCCAGATCGGATCGCTCGCCTGGTGGACGTTCCTCGCGGTCGTCGTCGGCCAGCTCGCCGGCATCGTTCAGACGAGGATCGTGACCGAGGCATCCGGCGACGCGAGTGTCGCCGTCATGCAGTACGCGTGGCTGATCTTCATGCTCCCGCACTCGATCGTGGCGATGTCGATCTCGACCACGTACTTCACCCGTCTCGCGGAGGACGTCACGACGGGCCGCTCGGAGCGGGTCGCCGCGAACCTCGACGAGTCGATCCGTGCGATCGCGGTCTTCGCCTTCGGATTCACCGCCGCGATCGGCGCGGCCTCGGTGCCGATCTCGCGGATCTTCAGCAACAGTGCGGAGGGCGCGGTCGCGACGGCCTGGGTGCTCGGCGGCTATCTCGTGGCGCTCGTGCCGTTCGGGGTGCTCCTCGTCATCCGGCGCGGCTTCTTCGCGTTCCAGGACACCCGCACGCCCTTCTTCTTCTCGTTCGTGCAGGCGGCGCTTGCCGCCCTCGGTGCGGGAATCGCCTGGGCCGCGGTGCAGGCCGGGATGCTGCCGCTCGGATTCCTCGCCGCCGCGGTCGCCCTGGCGCAGTCGCTGTCGACCTTCGTGCAGCTGCCGATGGCCGTGCGGCTGCTCGGACGCCACACCGACACCGGTGCGCTGCGTGCGACCTGGTTCGCCCTCGGACGATTCACCGTCGCCGCCGTGCCCGCATTCGTCGTCGGCTGGATCGTCTTCGTCGTACTCGGAGGCGCCGACGGCTGGCTGGCCAGCGATCGCCTCCTGGGTGCGATCGGCGCCTCGATCGTCGGCGGGGCGGCATTGCTCGTGTACATCTCCGCGCTCGCGCTCCTGCGCGCCCCGGAGCTCGGCATGGCCGTGCGCACCATCCGCCGCATCGCCGGGCGCTGACGGGCTCCTCGCCTCCAGCGTTCCCGAGGCGATCGGCCCTCGTCGCGGAATGCGCCGCGGCTAGCATGGGTTCTACGCAGAGCGGTCCTCATCAGGGCCCGTGCGGAGAGGAAGAGCACGTGCGACAGGTCATCATCATCGGTTCCGGACCGGCGGGTTTCACCGCCGCGATCTACGCGGCGCGTGCTAACCTCGCACCGCTCCTGATCGCCAGCTCGGTCGAGGCCGGCGGAGAGCTGATGAACACGACCGAGGTGGAGAACTTCCCCGGTTTCCCGGAGGGGATCATGGGTCCCGACCTCATGGCGAAGATGCAGGAGCAGGCCGAGAAGTTCGGCACCGAGGTGCTGTACGACGACGTGACCTCGCTGGAGCTGGCGGGCCGCGTCAAGCGCGTCACGCTGGGCAGCGGCGCGGTGCACGAGGCGGATGCCATCGTCTTCGCCACCGGCTCGGCACCGCGCAAGATGGGCATCGAGGGCGAGCAGCGCCTCTCCGGCCACGGCGTCTCGTACTGCGCCACGTGTGACGGGTTCTTCTTCCGTGAGCAGGCCATCGCCGTGGTCGGCGGCGGCGACTCGGCCATGGAAGAGGCGACGTTCCTCACCAAGTTCGCCTCGAAGGTCTACGTCATCCACCGTCGCGACGAGCTGCGCGCCTCGAAGATCATGCAGGAGCGCGCCTTCGCGAACGAGAAGATCGAGTTCGTGTGGAACAGCGAGGTCGCCGACGTTCTGGGTGGCGACGCCGTCACCGGCCTGCTGCTGCGCGACACGGTCGACGGATCGACCCGCGAGCTCCCCGTGACGGGCGTCTTCGTCGCGATCGGCAACGACCCGCGCACCCACCTGGTGCACGATCAGCTTCGACTCACCGAGCACGGCACCGTGTGGGTCGACGGCCGGTCGTCGCGCACGTCGCTGCCGGGTGTCTTCGCCGCCGGCGACGTCATCGATCCGACGTACCGCCAGGCGGTCACCGCCGCCGGCAGCGGGACGGCAGCGGCGCTCGACGTCGAACACTACTTGGCCTCGCTCGGCGACGCGGGAGCACCCGCGCCGGACGCCGCGGAGATCGACGGGCCGCCCGAGACCGACGCCGACGCCGTCGAGAACGACGCGGCCTGACGGAACAAACCCGGGCATCCGGGTGTTGGATCATTGCAACGCTTCTGTAAGGAGAAGAACATGACTGCGAAGGCCACGAACGAGAGCACCTGGCAGCAGGACGTCATCGACGCCGACGGTCCCGTGCTGGTGGACTTCTGGGCCGCGTGGTGCGGACCGTGCCGCATGGTCGGCCCCATCCTCGACGAGATCCAGTCCGAGCACAGCGACAAGCTGACGGTGCTGAAGCTCAACGTCGACGAGAACCCGAACCTCGCGATGCAGTACCAGATCACCTCGATCCCCGCGATGAAGGTGTTCCACAAGGGCGAGGTCGAGAAGACGATCATCGGTGCGAAGCCGAAGTTCGCCCTCGAGCAGGACCTCGCCGCCTACATCGGCTGACCCGTTTCTCTCGAAGGCCCTCGTCGCATCGCGTCGGGGGCCTTCGTCGTGTGCGTTCCGTCAGGAAGCCTCGGCGCGCACCGCGGCATCCCACCGGCGGTGCGGTTCGCTGCCGAGAAGGCGCCACACCGCGCGGGTGAGCGGCGGGTAGTCGAGCGCGATCTGTCGCAGCACACGGTAGTTCCTCGCCGCCGTGGGCCGGTTGCCGCCATCCGAGGCGATGTTCTCGGCACGAAGGATCAGCACGACCAGCTCGTCGACCGACGGCAGGTCTTCCATGAAGTCCCACGGGTCCTCGCCCTCGCGGATCCGCTCCTCGACGAGGACGGACAGCTCATCGGATGCCTCCGCGCGCAGAAGCTCGAGGCTTGCTCGTCGCGGCGCAGGCGGCTGATCAGTCACCACTCCAGCCTAAGCGGGATTGACGACGTCACGGCGCCGGGATCAGGGGGTTCCGTACTCCGTCTCACCCAGCTCGCCGAGGATGCGGTTCAGATCCTGGATGGTCGCGAAATCTATGTTGATCTGGCCTTTTCTGGCCGTCAGTGAGATCCGCACCTTGGTGTTCAGGCGATCTCCCAGTCGCTCGGCGACGTCGTCGAGGTGCGCACGACGAGCACCGGCCTGCGGTGCGTGCAGTCGAGCCGAGCCGCCCTTGGTGGTCGCCGCGGCGGCTTCGGCCGAGCGCACCGAGAGATCCTCGTTGACGATCTTGTCCGCCAGGCGCTGCATCTGCACGGAATCGTCGAGCGAGAGGATGGCACGTGCGTGGCCGGCACTGAGCACGCCGGCAGCGACGCGCTGCTGCACCGGCATCGGCAGCTTCAGCAGGCGGATCGTGTTGCTGATCTGCGGCCGCGACCGCCCGATGCGAGCGGCGAGCTGCTCCTGGGTGATGCCGAAGTCGTCGAGCAGCTGCTGGTAGGCCGAGGCCTCTTCGAGCGGGTTCAGTTGCGCCCGGTGCAGGTTCTCGAGCAGGGCGTCACGCAGCAGGTCTTCATCGGCCGTCTCGCGCACGATGGCGGGAATCGACGTCAGTCCCGCCTCGCGCGAGGCGCGCGTTCGACGCTCACCCATGATGAGCTCGTACGCACCGGCCTCGTTGCGGCGCACGACGACGGGCTGCAGCACACCGAACTCGCGGACGCTGTGGACGAGCTCCGCCAGGTCATCGGGGTCGAAGGTGGTGCGCGGCTGGCGGGGGTTCGGGACGATGTCGTTCGGGTCGATCGCGATCAGCCGCGCACCCGGCACCGAGACGAGGTCGGATTCGTCCGACGCGGTGGAGGGCTCGACGTCGGACGACGACGACGCGTCGACCACCGCGGCGGTCTCGCCTGACGACGACGGCGTGGCATCCGCCGCGTCGTCCCCCGTCGTCGCTGCGCCCTTCGTCGCCTTCGTGTCAGCGGTCGAGGCATCCTCCGTGCGGGCCCCGGGGAAGAAGACGTCGACAGGTCGCGACTGCGTGCTCTCCGATGTGGGGATCAGCGCGCCGATCCCCCGACCCAGGCCTGTTCGCTTCGCCATCAGTTGTTCTCCTCGTTCGTCGCCGTCAGGGATCGGCGAACCATTTCGACCGCTGCCTCGCGGTATGACACGGCGCCCACCGACTGTCCGTCGTAGGCGATGACCGTCTGCCCGAAACTCGGTGCCTCCGACACCCGCACCGAGCGCGGGATCACGGTTCGCAACACCTCCCGGGGGAAATGCGCGCGGACCTCGTCGGCAACCTGTTGCGCCAGACGCGTGCGACCGTCGTACATCGTCAGCAGGATGGTCGACAGGTGCAGTGCCGGGTTCAGGTGCTTCTGGATCATGCGGATGCTGCCGAGCAGCTGACTCAGTCCTTCGAGCGCGTAATACTCGCACTGGATCGGGATCATCAGCTCTGTCGCGGCGGTGAACGCATTGATCGTCAGCAACCCGAGCGACGGTGGGCAGTCGATGAACACGAAGTCGAGGTGCTCATCGCTGGCGCGGAGATACTCCTCGAGCGCGGTACGCAGACGATGCTCGCGTGCGACCTGCGACACGAGCTCGATCTCCGCCCCGGCGAGGTGGATGGTGGAGGGCGCGCAGAACAGTCGAGGCGACTCGGGGCTGGTCTGGATGATGTCCTTCAACGGAAACTCGTCGATGAGCACGTCGTAGATGCTCGGAATGTCCGCTGAGTGCGGAACTCCGAGCGCCGTCGAGGCGTTGCCTTGTGGATCGAGGTCGATCACGAGGACGCGGGCGCCGAGGGATGCCAGCGCCGCCGCCATGTTGACCGTGGTGGTGGTCTTGCCGACCCCACCCTTCTGATTGGAGATCGTCACCACCCGCGTCTCGCCGTCGAACGTCAGCTCCACACCGTCGAGCGCCTTGCGGCGCGAGGTGAGGTCAGCCAGCTCGCGGGCGATGGGACTGTCATCGATGGAGAAGGGTGCGGGAGTGGTCGCATTCTCCGAATCCGGCACCGTGAACTCCTGATCTTTCCGGGGACGATTCCACTGTAGTCGAGGCATCCGACGCGCGTGTCTGCCGTGGGTGTTTCACGTGAAACACACCGGCACCGGCGGTCGGGGCATGGCCTGAGATTCATCTCCGTCGCTCGACACCGCATCACAGCGCGAGCACCGAGACACCACGCCACCGGCGTCCACGGCCCTTCGCGAGAGACACGGAGCCGTCGCGAGGACGGGCGTTGAGGTGGCCTGTTGCGGGCCGTGAGCTGCTGAGATGCGGGCACTCCCCGCCCGGGGTAGGTTGCTTCGTCACGAGAGCGACCAGCTTTGTGCGGGACGGTGCGGACCACGTGATCCGTTTCACGTGAAACATCGTGAGCTGGCCAATTGCCGCGGGCAACGACTCCGCAACTGGACCCAGTTGGGCCCAGGAGATCAGATCCGCCGTGTCGCCTCCGGGTGGATACGAGCGTGGGGCACATAGATGGGTGAGCGCCTCGACGTCTCAGCCCTGTCGCCCCCCGCGAGGCACTCAGGAGGTCCCGAATCTGCTGCTGGCGGCGTCGACACGCAGATGGGTGTCATCGGAGCGAGGAAGGCCGACGCGACCGTCCGTCATGAAAAGCAGAGGACCGCGTGCGCGTCCGCTGGAGTAGCGGCGTCGGCTACCCCATCGAACAACCGCCTTTCCCACGCGCGACCCATGTCGGTCAACAGCACGTCATCATGCGCGCGCCGCAAGATCGTGCAGGGACGCTACGGCCTGCCGGCTCGAACAATGTCGCGAGCTGACCGATGCTGGGCCCCAGACCACGTGACGTCAACGGAACAGGCAGTCGCATCCACACCACCGTGGCACTCCCCGAATGGCATCATCGCCGTTCGAGGCCCCGAACGTTTCACGTGAAACATTGCCCGTGACACCGTTCCACGTGATCGTGCCGTCGACTATCACACCACACGCCACGACAACGGTAGCGGTGTGCACACGGGCGCCATCCACCACGCCAGATCTCGGCGCGAAGGCGCTGCGCCACGGCAGTGGTTCACGCACGCTGCACGACCGTGCGCACAGCAGCATCCGTCAGAAGCGGTGACCGTCGTCTGCCAGCCACCACGAGGCCATTCAGGTCGGAACCGGGGAGCCCGGCAAGGTTCACCTCCCACAGACGGCGAGTATCCGGTCATGTCCCCACGAGCAGATCCCTCTTCACCGACCGGCGCGCGTGTTTCACGTGAAACATTCATCAAGGGTGACGCGGGGGAGCTACCGCACCACAGCGCTCCTGGCCGCGCCGGTGCGAGTTTTGCGAAGAGGTTGCATCGCGACTCACCCCCGCCTTGCCTAGGGACGAACACCGTGTGCCTCAACGATCCAACGACGACGAACAATCGATCAGTCGCACAGTCATCGCTTCTCTCCACTCGCGGCACGTGACCCGACACCTTGAGCACACAATGGCCGACGGGCCCTGGACGCCGATGCGCGCGTGCCCGTGGAGCAGACTTTCCGGAATGAGCAGGATCGAACAGAACGCAACCGCACCATGGTCTCCAGGAGCAGGCATCCGGAACGGACATATCTCTGCCGCGTGCGAAGGACGGTGCACCCGACGCGCTACCGACGTCTGCTGTGGCATCACGGAGCGAAGCCACTGCTAGGTAGATCCACGCCTCGATCCACACGGCACGAGAATGCAGGCATCCGGCCTCTCGCCCTTCGGGGCGCCAGTGTTTCACGTGAAACATGTCGCTACCGCGTGAGAGTCGAGCTTCTGCATCGGGCTACGTCACGCCACATCCAGGCCCAGGTCAGACGTCCCCAGCGGACACACACGGCCCCTCACGCCAGACAGATCCACAGCGACAGATCGGAGGAGGCGTGTTTCACGTGAAACGTCGAGGCCATCGACACATAACCGGTCTCAGCGAATCAGCACGACGCACATCGCGAAGAAGCGCGGCGAGCCAGAAGCGTCGCCCACTCATCCCTCTTCGCGCACCTCGGCAGAACAGTCGCACCGCGGTGTTTCACGTGAAACCTCACGCTGCGCGCGTTGCTCGCACCACTCTCGTCGGCTCCGTGATGACGCCGGCTCCGATGACCTCCACGCGAACGTCAACAAGCTTGTGGCGGCGAATGACCTTCTCGGCAGCATCGATTTCGTTGGCGGCGTTGGCCCCCTTGAGCAGGATCAGTTCACCACCAGCGCGGAGCAGTGGCACTGTCAAGGGAATGAGGGTGCGGAGTGCACTCACGGCGCGAGCCGTGACCGCATCGAAGATCGCGCCGCGGTCCCACTCCTCGCCACGGGAGCGAACCACCTCGACATTCGACAGTGCGAGGCTGTCGACCTGCTCATTCAGCCACGACACGCGTCGCTCCATGGGCTCGATCAGCACCCAACGGACATCGGGGCGCGCGATCGCGAGCACCAGTCCGGGAAGACCGGCACCAGATCCCACGTCACCGACGAGCCCGCCGGCCGGGAAGAGCGGTCCGGCGACTGCCGAGTTGAGGATGTGTCGGGTCCACAGACGGGCAGGCTCCAGAGGTCCGATCAGTCCGCGTTCCTCGCCTTGCTGGGCGAGCGCCTGAGTGAACTGGCGTGCACGCTCGATGTTCTCACCGAACGCCACGGCCGCCTCGGTGGGTTCACTCTCGATCATCAGGGATGCTCCACGTGAAACGGCGGTGGATGTCAGCCGCGACGAATGACGGTGTGACGATCCGCACCGTCGCCGTACGACTCCGAGACGAGACCACGATCCGCGACGATGTCGTGGATGAGCTTGCGCTCATAGCTCGACATCGCCGGCAAAGACGCCTGCGAAGCCCCCTCGTCGAGTCGCGCGATCGCTCGTTCGACGAGCTTCTCGAGCTGACGATGGCGCGCGTCGCGTGACCCACCCACGTCGAGGATCAGGCGGGAGAAGCGTCCGGTGCGCGTCTGCACGGCGATACGTGTCAGCTCCTGCAGCGCCTGCACCGTATCGGGGTCCGACAGCAACCGGAGCGCGGCATCGTCGTCATTCTCGACGGAGACATAGGCGCGACCCGCACGCACGTCGAGCGCGAGATCGCCGTCGATGTCAGCGATGTCGAGAAGGCCCTCCAGGTAATCGGCGGCGATGTCGCCCTCCTGCTCGAGCTGCTCCACCGTGGTGGCTTCGCGATCGCCGACCGGGGCATCCGTCGTGTTGCTCATGGCTGTCTCTCGCTTCGTGACTCAGGAATCGCTGGGGCTGCTCTGGCCGGCGGCCGTGCCGCCTCCGGGTCGCGTGTTCTCGTCGGGCGACTTCCGCTGGGCATCCTTCTTCGCCCTCTGCTTGCCCTTGGGCTGCTGGCGCTTCGGTGCCTCCGCCTTCGCGCGCTGAGCCTCTTCGTACAGACGCTGCTGTTCGGCCTGGTACTTCTCGAGGGGGATCACCCGGCCCTGGGCATCCAGCGCCTTCCCGCGACGAGCCAGGCGCTCTTCACGAGCCTTCGCCGCGTCGGAACCGGGGGTGGGAAGGTTCCGGATGACGAGGAACTGCTGCACCATCGTCCAGATGTTGGACGTGAACCAGTAGAGAACGACGCCGAGGGGGAAGAACACACCGGAGAAGATGAACGCCAACGGCAGGACGTAGAGCATGATCTTCTGCATCTGGTACGCCTGGCCGGTCTTGGCTTCGGGCGACAGGTTGCGCGAGATGATCTGCAGCTGCGTGATGAACTGCGACGCGATCATCAGGACGACGAGGATCACGAGAATCGTGACCGTGGCCTCCCAGCCATCCGGCTTCGTGCCGATGGCCTCGGTGAGGCTGGTGTGCAGAGGGGCGACGCCGAACAGCTTCGCCTCGTAGAACTGCCACGTGAGGTCCTTCGTCAAAAGACCCACACCGCCGACGCCCCACTCGGCGTGCTTCTTGACGTCGCTCAGCGTGTAGAACATACCGAGCAGGATCGGCATCTGTACGAGCAGGGGCAGACAGCTCGACACGGGCGTGGTGCCGTGCTTCTTGTACAGCGCCATGGTCTCGCGACTCATCGCCTCACGCGAGAGCTGATCCTTCTTGCCGCGGTACTTCTCCTGAACTTTTCGCAGTTCAGGAGCGATTTCCATCATCTTCCGCTGGCTCTTGATCTGCCGCACGAAGAGCGGAATCAGCGCCGAGCGCACGACGATCACGAGCCCGACGATCGACAGCACCCAGGTGAGGCCGGCGTCGGCAGGCAGGCCCACCGAGGTGAAGATCCAGTGCCAGAACACCAAGATCGCCTCGACGATGAACTTGAACGGCCACATGATCGTGCTGAAGAAGTCGAGGCTCGACGACGGTGCGGGCGTCGTGGGCGTCGGCACGACCGGCGTCGGCGTCGCTGCGGCAGCGGCGGTGAGAAGATCCAGCACGGATCAGTCCTTTCTCGGCGATGCGCCCAGAGGCCCACCGTCTGTGGATGGCACGACGAACCCGTGCCGGGTGAGCTCATGGCGGAAATGCGGATGCAGCGGGACATCGTCGATGCCGCCCTGCGCCCACGGGTGGCAGCGCGCGAGCCGCGCCGCCGTCAGGGCCGATCCCTTGAGGAGGCCGTGCTGCTGAACAGCGCCCACGGCGTAGGCGGAGCACGACGGATAGTACTTGCACACGTCGCCGTAGACGTGGGAGATCGTGGCGCGATATCCGTGCAGCAGCGCGAGGCCGAGGTTTCGGGGGAGGAGGGGAACCGACCCGGCGAGCCCTGATGCCTGGAGCACTCCGCTTCCGAGGGAGTACGACGGCAGCGTCGTGACGCTCACGCGGCGGCCCGCCGTTTCAGACAGCGCACGACCTCGGACCGCAGGTCGGAGAAGTCGGCGGAGGCCGACGCGGGGAGCGCGCGGATGACGATGTCAGCACCGGGGGGCACCTGCGCGAGCGCAGCGGCGCACACGGCTTTGAGCCGGCGGCGGACGGTGTTGCGCGTCACAGCGGACCCTACCTGCTTGCTCACAATGAATCCGAAGCGCGGCGAACGGTCTTCGGATGTGGTGACGACATACGTCACCGTGTGCGCGCCGGCACAGCGGGAACCCCCGCGGACGACGGCACGGTACTCCGCCCCGCGGGTGATGCGATTCCCCCGCGCCAGCACTGCGAGTGGATCAGGCCGAGAGCTCGGTGCGACCCTTGGCGCGGCGCGCCGACAGGATCGAGCGGCCGGCACGCGTGCGCATGCGGGCGCGGAAGCCGTGCTTCTTGGCGCGGCGGCGGTTGTTGGGCTGGAACGTGCGCTTGCTCATGTGGATCACTCCGGATCGGCGGGTCACCCGAACGCTCTAGACCGGGGACACAGGTACAGGGGACTGCCCATGCGGGCATAAGTCAACCGACTAAGGATACGTCGAGAGAGCCGAGACCTCAAACCGGCGATCGGGAGGTCACGACGACGACCCCATTATCCACTGCCTGTGGATGAGCCCTGTTGACGACACGCAGGCCGGAACTACAGTGGATTTGGCTGGTCACGGTGTCGCTGGATACCGTGTCTCGGGTAGTTATCCACAGGTACTGGGACCCCGTATGGAGGCTGCCGATCTGATCATCCGACCCTGGGGAGCCCATGTCACCGCACGATGTCCCGGATGTCCCGGTCTGGAACGCGGTGCTCCAGCACCTCGACGGCGATGAGCGGGTCACTCCGCAGATGCAGGGGTTCCTCAGTCTCGCCGTCGCCCAGGGCGTCATGGGGGGAACCCTCTACCTCGATGTTCCCAACGACCTGACGGCCGCTCAGCTGAACAAGCGCCTGAGGGCCCCCATCATGGAGGCGCTCGCCCACGTCGATGCTGAGCCATCGGCATCCACGTTCCGCGTCGTCGTGAACCCCGAGCTCGTCGACGCGCATTTCACCGCTCCGATCCCGATCCAGCCCGGTCCCGTCGCCGCCGGCTCGCCGCTTCCGCCGGCGACCGTGCCGCGTCCGGTCGTCGATGACGGGGATGCCGGCGCAGGACCTTCGCGCAGCGACACGCGCCTCAACCCCAAGTACAGCTTCGACAACTTCGTCATCGGACAGTCCAACCGTTTCGCCCACGCCGCCGCCGTCGCCGTCGCCGAGGCTCCCGCGAAGGCCTACAACCCGCTGTTCATCTACGGCGACTCCGGACTGGGCAAGACCCATCTGCTCCACGCGATCGGCGACTACGCCCTGAGCCTGTACTCGGGCATCCGCGTGCGATACGTCTCGAGCGAAGAGTTCACCAACGACTTCATCAACTCGATCGCCAACAACCGCGGCTCCGCCTTCCAGGCGCGCTATCGCGACGTCGACATCCTGATGATCGACGACATCCAGTTCCTGCAGGGCAAGGCCGAGACGCAGGAAGCGTTCTTCCACACGTTCAACACCCTGCATGATCACGACAAGCAGGTGGTGATCACCAGCGACGTCCCCCCTCGGCACCTCACCGGTTTCGAGGACCGCATGCGCAGCCGGTTCGAATGGGGACTCATCACCGACGTCCAGGCACCCGACCTCGAGACGCGTATCGCCATTCTCCGCAAGAAGGCCCAGTCGGAGCGCCTGATGGTGCCCGATGAGGTGCTGGAGTACATCGCGACGAAGGTCTCGAGCAACATCCGCGAGCTCGAGGGCGCTCTGATCCGGGTCTCGGCCTTCGCCAGCCTCAACCGATCGACCCTCGACATCTCGCTCGCGCAGACGGTGTTGCGCGACATCGTCGACACCGACGACGCGAATGTCATCATGCCGACCGACATCATCGCGGCCACGGCGCAGTACTTCCGCCTCTCGGTCGACGACCTCTACGGCTCGAGCCGGTCCCAGTCGGTCGCCACAGCCCGGCAGATCGCGATGTACCTGTGCCGCGAGCGCACCAACCTCTCGCTGCCGAAGATCGGCCAGCTCTTCGGGAACCGCGACCACACGACGGTGATGTACGCCTGCAAGAAGATCGCGCAGCTCATGAAGGAGCGGCGCTCGATCTACAACCAGGTGTCGGAGATCACGACGCAGCTCGGTCGCGTCAGCCGCTGACCGACTTTCGCGGATGCCGGGGCGCTCGCGGAGGCATCGCGACACGCCCGTGCGCGCCCCGAAGGCACTCGAGATTTGACACTGTGAGACCGAGTGCCTCATCATGCGCGTTCTACACAGTGTGGACAGCCTGTGGATAACTCGTCGCCAGGATCGGAAGATTGTGGGCAACGAGACGAACCCTGTGGATGACTCGCACCGCGGTCGAACCCGCCTGGACCCCCGAGAACACAGGCATCCGCAACGCGTTCACAAGTTACACGCGTGTGGTTCCGGCTCGACGACAGGGATCGCGCGACTTATCCACAGTTTCCACAGGCGTTAACACCATGACAGAGAACTCCCTTGATGAAGCCCGTTCGATCACCTCGTGCGATTCGGGGAGCGATGGCCTGCTCCGGCGCTGTTGCAACGAGAGCGGCGCAGAGAATGACAAGACAGGGCACTAGCATGGGAGGGCCCTACTCGCCGTCAAGGGAGCGCCAGTGAAGTTCCACGTGAATCGCGATGTGTTCAGCGAGGCCGTGTCGTTCGTCGTCAAGCTCCTGCCACAGCGCAACCCCCAGCCGATCCTGGCCGGTGTGCTGATCGAGGCATCCGACGACGGACTGTCGCTCGCCGCATTCGACTACGAGGCATCCGCCCGGACGACCATCGAGGCGACCGTCGATGCCCCCGGGACGATCCTCGTCCACGGGCGACTGCTGTCCGAGATCGCGAGCCGTCTTCCCAACGCCCCGATCCAGATCGAGGTCGGCGAGGACGACGGCATCGTGCTGACCTGTGGCTCGGCCCGATTCACCCTCGCGTCCATGCCGGTGCAGGAATATCCCGCGATCCCGGAGGTCTCCGGCGAGTCCGGTCTCGTTCCGGCCGAAGAGTTCGCGACCGCGATCTCGCAGGTCGCCTTCGCCGCCTCGCGTGACGACGTGACCCCCGTGCTCACCGGTGTGCAGCTCGAAGTGGCCGGGACGCAGCTCAGCCTCGTCGCGACCGACCGCTACCGTGTCGCGCTGCGCGACGTGAAATTCGACGGCGGAACGGTCGCGAGCGACGAGTCCACCACGGCACTCGTTCCGGCGCGCACACTCACCGAGGTGGGCAAGACGTTCGCCCACACCGGCGACATCCAGATCTCCTTCTCGGGCTCGGGCGATCGCGAGATCATCGCGTTCACGTCGGGCAACAAGACGGTGACATCGCTCCTGATCAAGGGCAATTTCCCGCCAGTGCGACGACTGTTCCCCGAACAGACCGACCACTACGCCGTCGTCGGCACCGCCGATCTCACCGAGGCGGTGCGCCGTGTCGCCCTCGTCCTGGATCGCTCGGCGCCCCTGCGGTTCACGTTCACGCAGGACGGTGTGTCGATGGATGCCTCCGGTACCGAGCAAGCGCGTGCGACCGAAGCCGTCGACGCGACCCTCACCGGCGACGATGTCACTCTCGGCCTGAATCCGCAGTACCTCCTCGAGGCGCTGAGTGCGGTCAAGAGCGAGTTCGCCCGGATCACGTTCACCTCGAGCGACAACGCGAACAAGCTCAGCCCCGTGCTGATCACGCCGCAGACCTCGGGCACGCCCGAGAGCTTCAAATACCTGCTGCAGCCGAATCTGCTGCTGCGCTGAGCGCCGCGCGCGGTCACGCGCCGCCGCGTCTCGAGCCGCCGTGACCTGGACGGTGTGTCGTCACGGTCGAGAAAGCATCACCGTCGCGAGAAACACGCGCGGGCGAGATTTCTCGCGACGAATGTGGTTTCTCGCGCGGGAGGGCTCGGATGGGACGGCGCCACGGCTCGGGTCGGGTGCCCGAACTAGGCTGATCGGGTGATCGTGGAGCAGCTGAGTCTCGTCGACTTCCGCAACTACGCGGTCGCCGATGTGACTCTGGCATCCGGCGCGAACGTCTTCGTCGGCCGGAACGGTCAGGGAAAGACCAATCTCGCCGAGGCCATCGGCTTCTTCGCGACCCTCGGGTCGCATCGGGTGTCGCAGGATGCCCCGATGGTCCGCGACGGCGCGGATGCGGCGATCGTGCGCATGCGTCTCGCCTACGGGGAGCGCCGGGTGCTTCTCGAGGCGCAGGTGAACCGCACCGGCAGCAACAAAGCGCGCGTGAACGGCGCCGCGGTCCGCACCGCAGAGCTGCCTCGATACGCCCAGGTCGTGCTCTTCGCCCCCGAAGACCTGCAGATCGTCCGCGCCGATCCCTCTGCGCGGCGGCGGTTCGCGGATCAACTGCTGATCCAGCGGGCACCGCGCATGGCCGGCGTGCTGGGCGACTACGACCGGGTGCTCAAGCAGCGCACCGCCCTGCTGAAGTCGGCGCGGGCACGCGGCATCCGCGGCGACTCGCTCTCGACGCTCGAGGTGTGGGACGACAAGCTCGTGCAGTTGGGCACCGAGGTGATCCGCGCCCGTCGCGCCCTCGCGGACGACCTGGCGGGGCCGGTCGCCGACGCGTACACCGCCATCGCCGGAGCGGACCACCGGCCTCGGCTCGAATGGCTGCTGTCCATCGATGGAGCCGACCCCGATGACGACGAGGCGGACGGCGGAACGGATGCCGCGGCATCCGCGTCGTCCGACGCCCCCACCACCACGGACGTGCAGCGTCGATTCCGTCAGGCTCTGGCGGCCCGCCGGAGCGCGGAGCTCGATCGGGGAGTGACGCTCGTCGGTCCGCATCGCGACGATCTGCTGCTGCGGGTGCGCGACCTTCCGGTCAAGGGGTACGCGTCGCACGGCGAATCGTGGTCGGTCGCGCTCGCTCTCCGGCTCGCCTCGGCGCAGCTGCTGCGCGCGCAGTCGCAGTTGGGGGACCCGGTGCTGATCCTCGACGACGTGTTCGCCGAGCTCGATGCCAATCGTCGCTCGCGGCTGGCCGCTCTCGTCGAAGGGTTCGAGCAGGTCGTCGTCACGGCGGCGGTCGAAGAGGACGTTCCGGCATCGCTGCGCGCGCGGACGGTCCGGGTCGTTGCCGGGACGATCGTCGACAGCCCGGCCGCGCCGGACACGCGGCTCGCGGTCGCGGTGGATGACGCGACGAGCACCGCCGACGTACGGACCGATCAGGCACAGACGACGAAGGAAGGGAGCGGATCGTGACGGACGACGTTCCCGAAACCGTGGCCACCTACCTGCGGCTGCGCGGCCTCGAGCCGTCGCCGCGCGCGGCGCGGCGACGCAAGCGCGTGGCCGCTCAGGACGACGACAAGATGCCCTTCGCGCCCGGGCGGGATCCGAAGGGCGTCGGCGACGTGCTGGCCGACCTCACCCGGCAGTCCGGCTGGGACTCGCAGCTCGCCCGGGAAGACCTCGTCTTGCAGTGGGAACAGGTCACCGGTGCCGAGACGGCACGGCACGCTCACCCCGTCGCCCTCGCCGACGGTCTGCTCACGGTGCAGTGCGACTCCACGGCGTGGGCGAAGAACCTGCAGCTCATGCGCGCGGAGATCGTCACCCAGCTGATGCGGAGGTTCCCCGACGCGGGCGTACAGAACGTGCGATTCGTCGGCCCCGACGTCCCCTCCTGGAAATGGGGCCCCAGAGCCGTTCCAGGGCGGGGTCCTCGCGATACCTACGGCTGAGGCACGTCCAACGGCATCCGGGGCTTTTCTACGGCGCCACAGGGCCGAAATCGGCTCGGACACCAGGGAAAAGCGATAGACTGGGGCGTCTTCTGTCCGATACTTGGGAGCGCTCGAAACCTATGACGTCCGATACCCCCGAAAGCGTTCCCGAGGACAGCGAAGCCGAACGCTCGCACCCGTCGAACAAGGTCGAGAACGAGTACGGGGCCGACGCCATTCAGGTGCTCGAAGGCCTCGAAGCCGTCCGCAAGCGACCCGGCATGTACATCGGTTCCACCGGTGAGCGCGGCCTGCACCATCTCGTCTACGAGATCGTCGACAACTCCGTCGACGAGGCCCTTGCCGGCTACTGCGACACGATCACGGTCACGATCCTCGAAGACGGCGCGGTCCGTGTCGTCGACAACGGCCGCGGCATCCCGGTCGACCTGCACAAGGCCGAAGGCAAGTCGACCGTCGAGGTCGTCCTCACGGTGCTGCACGCCGGCGGAAAGTTCGGCGGCGGCGGATATGCGGTCTCGGGCGGCCTGCACGGCGTCGGCTCGTCGGTCGTGAACGCCCTCTCCACTCGTCTCGACGTCGAGGTTCGTCGTCAGGGCCACGTGTGGCGGCAGGAGTACCGCGATGGCGGCGCTCCGCAGGCCCCGCTCAGCCAGGACGAGGCCACCGACGAGACCGGCACCACGATCACGTTCTGGCCCGACTCGACGATCTTCGAGACCGTCGAGTTCGACTACGACACGCTGCGCACCCGCTTCCAGCAGACGGCGTTCCTCAACAAGGGCCTGCGCATCACGCTGAGCGATCTGCGCCCGGCATCCGCGTACGTCATCGACACCGAGGACGGGCAGTCGGTCGAGAAGCAGCCGTTCGATGACTTCCACTACGAGCGCGGCCTCGTCGACTACGTGGAGTACCTCAACAAGATCCGCAAGGCCGAGGTCGTCAACGACGAGATCATCGAGGTCGAGTCGGAGGACACCGAGCGGCACATCTCGCTCGAGCTCGCGATGCAGTGGACGACGAGCTACACCGAGAACGTGTTCACCTTCGCCAACACGATCAACACGCACGAAGGCGGCACGCACGAAGAGGGGTTCCGCGCGGCGCTGACGACGCTGATCAACAAGTACGCGCGCGCGAACAACCTGCTGAAGGAGAAGGACGACAACCTCACCGGTGAGGACATCCGCGAGGGGCTCACCGCCGTCATCTCCGTAAAGCTGTCCGAGCCGCAGTTCGAGGGGCAGACCAAGACGAAGCTCGGCAACACCGAGGCCAAGGCGTTCGTGCAGAAGATCGTCGGCGACCAGCTCACCGATTGGCTCGATCGGAACCCTGCCCAGGCCAAGCGCGTCATCACGAAGGCGATCGACGCCGCGACCGCCCGTCTCGCGGCTCGCAAGGCGCGCGAGACCGCACGCCGCAAGAGCGTGTTCGAATCGTTCTCGATGCCCGAGAAGCTCAAGGACTGCACGAGCAAGGATCCGTCGATCTCGGAGATCTTCCTCGTCGAGGGCGACTCGGCCGGCGGTTCGGCCGTCTCGGGTCGCGACCCGGAGCGTCAGGCGATCCTGTCGCTACGGGGCAAGATCCTGAACGTCGAGAAGGCGCGACTCGATCGCGCACTCGGCAACGCGGAGATCCAGGCGATGATCTCGGCGTTCGGTACGGGCATCGGCGAGGACTTCGATGTCACCAAGGCGCGGTATCACAAGATCGTGCTGATGGCGGATGCCGATGTCGACGGCCAGCACATCACGACGCTGCTCCTCACCCTGCTGTTCCGCTACATGCGCGGGCTCATCGAGGCGGGCTACGTCTACCTCGCCATGCCGCCGCTGTACCGCCTGAAATGGTCGAACTCGCCGCACGAGTACGTCTACAGCGACCGTGAGCGCGACGCGCTGCTCGAGGCGGGTGTCGCCGACGGCAAGCGCATCCCCAAGGACAACGGGGTGCAGCGCTACAAGGGTCTCGGCGAGATGAACGCCAAGGAGCTGTGGGAGACCACGATGGACCCCGACACCCGAACCCTCCGCCAGGTGACGATCGACGACGCCGCCTCGGCCGACGAGATCTTCTCGGTGCTGATGGGCGAGGACGTCGAATCGCGCCGTGGCTTCATCCAGCGCAATGCCAAGGACGTCCGCTTCCTGGACATCTGACCTCCCCGCCCCACCCCTGCACACAGCGGGGTCGGGGCTCACGACAGACGACGCAAAGAAGGGCGGAGGGATGCTCGGTCTCGGACAATCGGGGTGCCGCGAAGCGGCGGGGTCCCCGTTGTTGTCCGAGACCGAGCATCCCGGAGCCCGGACGATGAGACGAAAGCACGCAGATGACTGACGAAGAACGCCCCGACCCGACCGCGCACTACAACCACGGCAACATCGACCAGGTCGACCTGCAGGTCGAGATGCAGCGCAGCTACCTCGACTACGCCATGAGCGTCATCGTCGGTCGCGCGCTGCCGGACGTCCGCGACGGCCTGAAGCCGGTGCACCGCCGCGTGATCTACGGCATGTACGACGGGGGCTACCGCCCCGACAAGGGCTTCAACAAGTGCGCACGCATCGTCGGCGACGTCATGGGTCAGTTCCACCCCCACGGCGACAGTGCGATCTACGACGCCCTCGTGCGTCTCGTGCAGCCGTGGTCGCTGCGGTATCCGCTCGCCGACGGTCAGGGCAACTTCGGCACACCCGGCAACATGGGCGCCGCGGCCTCCCGGTACACCGAGACGAAGATGTCGCAGCTGGCCATGGAGATGGTCCGCGACATCGAGGAAGACACCGTCGACTTCGAACCGAACTACGACGGCAAGACGCAGGAGCCGTCGGTGCTGCCGGCGCGGTTCCCGAACCTGCTCGTCAACGGCTCGGTCGGCATCGCGGTCGGCATGGCGACCAACATCCCGCCGCACAACATGCGCGAGGTCGCCGAGGGTGCGCTGTGGGCGCTTGAGAACCCGGATGCCACGCGCGACGAGCTGCTCGAAGCGCTCATGGCGCGTGTGCACGGTCCCGACTTCCCGACCGGCGCGCAGATCCTCGGCACGAAAGGCATCCGCGAGGCGCAGCGCACCGGCCGCGGCTCGATCACGATGCGCGCTGTCGTGAACGTGGAGGAGATCCACAACCGCACGTGCCTCGTCGTCACCGAACTGCCGTACCAGGTGAACCCCGACAACGTGGCCGCGAAGATCCGCGACCTCGCGCGTGACGGCAAGCTGAGCGGCATCGCCGACATCCGCGACGAGACCAGCGATCGCACGGGCCAGCGCCTGGTCATCGTCCTCAAGCGCGACGCCGTTGCGAAGGTCGTGCTGAACAACCTGTACAAGCACACGCAGCTGCAGGAGAACTTCGGCGCGAACATGCTCGCGATCGTTGACGGGGTGCCCCGCACCCTCGCCCTCGACGGCTTCATCTCCTACTGGATCGAACACCAGGTCGAGGTCATCGTCCGGCGCACCCAGTACCGTCTGCGCGAAGCCGAGAAGCGCATGCACATCCTGCGCGGCTACCTCAAGGCTCTCGATGCGCTGGACGAGGTCATCGCCCTCATCCGCGCGTCCGCGACGGTCGAGGATGCCCGCGAGGGACTGAAGGCGCTCCTCGACATCGACGACGTGCAGGCTGAGGCGATCCTGCAGATGCAGCTGCGTCGCCTTGCGGCCATGGAGCGGCAGAAGCTCATCGACGAGGCCGCCGAGCTCGAGCTGAAGATCGCCGATCTCAACGACATCCTCGCGACCCCCGCACGTCAACGCACGATCATCGCGGACGAGCTCACCGGGATCGTCGACAAGTTCGGCGACGAGCGCCGTACGCACATCCTGCAGGGCTTCGACGGCGACATGTCGATGGAAGACCTCATCCCCGAGGAGGAGATGGTCCTCACCGTCACACGTGAGGGCTATATCAAGCGCACGCGCAGCGACAACTACCGCTCGCAGCATCGCGGCGGCAAGGGCGTCAAGGGCGCCCAGTTGCGCGCCGACGATGTCGTCGAGCACTTCTTCGTGACGACCACACACCACTGGCTGCTGTTCTTCACGACGAAGGGCCGCGTCTACCGGTGCAAGGCGTATGAGGTGCCCGAGGCGGGGCGGGATGCCAAGGGTCAGCACGTCGCGAACCTGCTCGCCCTGCAGCCGGGTGAGGAGATCGCGCAGATCCTCGACATCCGCGATTACAAGGTCGCGACGCATCTCGTGCTCGCGACCCGCGACGGCAAGGTGAAGAAGACCTTCCTCAGCGAGTACGACACGAACCGTCAGGGCGGCATCATCGCGATCCGCCTGCGAGGTCAAGACGAGGAGGACGGCGACGAGCTCGTCAGTGCACTCCTCGTCGACGACACCGACGACGTGCTGCTCATCTCGCGCCACGGCATGTCGCTGCGCTTCACCGCCACCGACGACTCGCTGCGACCGATGGGTCGTGCGACCGAAGGCGTGAAGGGCATGAGCTTCCGCGAAGGCGATTCGCTTCTGTCGGCATCCGTCGCCAAGGACGACGCCTACGTGTTCGTCGTCACCGAGGGCGGCTACGCAAAGCGCACTCGGGTGGGTGAATATCGCCTGCAGGGCCGCGGCGGGCTGGGCATCAAGGTGGCCAAACTGAGCGAGGATCGGGGCGATCTGGCGGGCGGTCTGATCGTCTCCGAGGACGACGAGGTCTTGGTGGTTCTTGCCAGCGGCAAGGTGGTACGCTCTGCCGTGGCCGAGGTCCCTGCCAAGGGACGCGACACCATGGGTGTCGTGTTCGCCCGTCCTGACGACGACGATCGCATCCTCGCGATCGCCCGCAACGGAGAGCGGACGCTGGGGCAGACGTCGGATTCCGACGAGCCGGCCACACCCGACGACGACGCTGCAGCCGCCCCCACGCCTGCGAGCCCCGAAGAGAGTGACACGGACGCATGAGCACGGTAGCCGACAAGCTGGCCAAGAAGTCATCGAGCAAGACCAGCGCGAAGCAGGTGCGCCTGCGTCTCGTGTACGTGGACTTCTGGTCGGCCACGAAGCTCTCCTTTCTGGCATCCGTCGCACTGGCGATCGTGACGGTCGTCGCGACCTTCCTCGTGTTCCTCGTGCTGCAGACGACGGGCATGATCGGGCGCCTGGACGAGCTCTTCAAGGCGTTCGACGACAACTTCACGTTGAGCAGCGTCATCGGGCTGCCGCAGGTGATGGCGTTCTCGGCGATCGTGGCGATCCTGAACCTCATCGTCTTCACGGTGCTCGGAGCGGTCGTCGCCGGCATCTACAACCTGATGGTGAAGGTCACCGGCGGGTTGCTCGTCGGCTTCACGTCGAACTGATTTCGGATTAGCCGACTCATCCTGTAAAGTCTTGGAGGTTGACGGCGGCAAGCCGATCTCCAGACGGGGCTATAGCTCAGGCGGTTAGAGCGCTTCACTGATAATGAAGAGGTCCCAGGTTCAAGTCCTGGTAGCCCCACACCACCCCCTCCGGGGCCTTAGCTCAGTTGGTAGAGCGCCTGCTTTGCAAGCAGGATGTCAGGAGTTCGAATCTCCTAGGCTCCACATTCTCCCCGGTTCGTCCGCTGCATTCAGCGCCGTGCCGGGGTTTTTCGATTCCGGCATCCTCTCACGCCAGGCGTACGACCGCGCCCGTCGATCGTTGCCCGCGGGTGGCCGACGATGCCTCCCAAGGTCGAGGATTCACAGCGAAGATATCGCTAACACTTGACGAGTGCAAAGGTGGTGCGCCACCCTGGTGTCGGAACTTATGTGAACGATAACAATCGATGTCACGACGTGGGAGTTCCTCTGAGATGCTGCAAAGGAGCACGGCCATCATGATGGATACATCGCTCCGGCGTGGGCGCGGACGACTCGCAGGGCTTTGCCTTGCGGTCGCCATAGCCGCCACTGCGCTGGTGACCCTTCCCCCGCCTTCGTCGGCTGAGGCGCTCGACAACGGGCTCGCCCCGACCCCGCCCATGGGGTACAACACCTGGAACCAGTTCTACTGCAACAACGGCGGCGGTCTGACCGCCACGGCGCTGAAGAAGGTCGCAGACGACATCGTCAACCGCGGTCTGAAGGACGTCGGCTACGAGTACGTCGTCCTCGACGACTGCTTCCAGGACGGCCGTGACGAGAACGGCGTCATGAAGGTCAAGGCCGACCGCTTCCCGGACGGCATCAAGCCGGTCGCCGACTACATCCACTCCAAGGGGCTGAAGTTCGGCATCTACAGTGTGCCCGGTGACAAGACCTGCGCGAACCTCTTCAACAACCCGAAGTACTCCCCCAACATCGGCTCCTACGGCCATGAGCGCATCGACGCCGAGACCTTCGCGTCGTGGGGCGTCGACTACCTGAAGTACGACTGGTGCTACCCCGACGGCTCGCTGGGGCTGCAGAAGGTTCCCGCTTTCTCGAAGATGCGCGACGAGCTCGCCCGCGTCGACCGCGACATCGTGTATGCGATCTCCGAGTACGGCGACAGCCAGCCCTGGACGTGGGGCAAGGACGTTGCCAACCTGTGGCGCACCACCGGTGACATCGCCGCCAACTGGAACTCCGTCACCAGCATCATCAACCGTCAGGTCGACCTGTACCCGCACTCGGGTCCCGGTCACTGGAACGACCCCGACATGCTGCAGTTCGGCAATGGATCGCTGACCTACACGCAGAACAAGAGCCACCTGGCGATGTGGTCGATGCTTGCCGCCCCGCTATTCCTCGGCACCGACATCTCGCGGCTGAGCAACGACCTCGTGGGTCTGCTCACCAACCCCGAGATGGTGGCGATCGACCAGGACGCGCTCGGAAAGCAGGCGCGCCGGATCAGCGAGAGCAACGGTCTGCAGGTCTGGACCCGCCCGCTCGCCAACGGTGACACCGCCGTGGCGCTGTTCAACTCCACGGGCGCCGACGCCACCATCTCGACCTCGCTGAGCGCGCTCGGCGTGGACGGCGTGCACGTCGCCCGCGATGTCTGGGCGAAGAAGAACGTGTTCAACACGGCCAACTCCATCTCGGCGACGGTTCCTGCGTACGACACGATCGTCTACCGCCTCGCGGCGGGCTCCGACTCGTCGCTTCCCGGCATCGTGGGCGCGTCGGGCACGGGTCGCGTCGAGGCCGGTGGCACCGCGACGGTCGACATCGACGTCGTGAACCTGCTGAGCACGCCGGTCACCGGTGGCCGCATCGACCTGTCGGCTGCGGGCGGTCTCACGCCGACGGCATCCGTCACGGTTCCCACCGTTCCCGCGGGCGGCTCGGTGAAGGTCCAGGTGCAGGTTGCGGCTGCGGCCAACGCCACCGCTGCGATCGTCTCGCTGCCGGCCCAGTTCTCCTGGAACGGCGGTCAGTCGGCGGCATCCGTCACGGTGCGCGTCACGCCCACCGCGCCGACCGCCGACACGCACCTGAGCGACCTGCCCTGGCTGGCGACCACCAACGGGTGGACCGGTGACCCCAAGCGCGATCGCAGCCAGGACGGCAACGCCCTGAAGGTCAACGGGGTCACGTACACGAAGGGCATCGGCAGCAACGCCGTGTCGACCGTGGACATCTGGCTCGGGGGCCGCTGCTCGACCCTGACCGGGTCGCTGGGTGTGGACGACGAGACCCGTGGCGGCAACGGCACGAAGTCGCCGTCCATCGACGGCACGATCGCGGGCGACGGCAAGGCGCTGTGGCGCAACGACGGGATCATCCGCTACCAGCAGAAGCAGGACTTCGTCGTCGACGTGAGCGGCGTGGACACCCTGCGTCTCACGGCCGGAAACGGTGACGGCGACAACGCCTACGACCACGCGGATTGGCTGAACATGGCCGTGAAGTGTGCTCCTGCGGTGACGGCGCCCACGGCCGAGGCCAGCGTCACGACGCGTTGCGTCGCCGGCAAGTCGGTGCTCGCCGTGCGCCTGCTCAACACCGACGACGCCGCACTTGCGGCGACCGTGAAGAGCGAGTACGGCACCAAGACCTTCTCGAAGGTCGACGTCGGTGCCTCGGTCACGCAGGTGTTCTCGACGCGCCGGGGCCAGATCCCGGCCGGAACGGTGAGCGTCGATGTGACGGATCCGGCGACGGGCACGAAGGCGACGGTGACGGCCGACTACGCGGCCGCCACCTGCTGATCACGAGCGGGGCCGGCGCGATGCGCCGGCCCCGCTCTGCCGTCTCGGCGAAATTCCTCATCCCGACTCTCCCGCTCTGAGACGATCTCCGCTACTATCACGAATGTTAGCGATAACTAGTCGCACATCACTACGCACACCCAGAGAAGAGTGCAGCATGCAAAGACGCAGATGGTCGTTGTGGAGGCGCGCCCTCGTCGGCGCCCTCGTCGGCGCGGTGGCCCTGACCGGCGTGCCGTTGGCGGCTTCCGCCGCCGACGGGGACGCCGTCGAGCTCCTGACCAACGGCAACATGGAATCCGGTACGAACGGATGGACGGCCAAGGGCACCGGCGTGAGCCTGTCGCTCGGCTACTCCACCCGCCACGCGGGCAACACCTCGTTGAAGGTGAACGCGCGCACGGCCGACACCGACGGCGCCTACCAGACGGTCAACCGTCTGGTCGCGGGTGAGTCGTACACGACCTCGGCGTGGGTGCACTACCGAGACGCGGGCGACGCCAGCGTCACCTTCGCACTGACGCTTCGGGACGCCTCCGGACACTCCGTCACCGCGGCACAGGCGCCGGTGACCAAGGGAACCTCGAGCAACACCACCCTCTTCACCCAGATCGGCGGCACGTTCGTCATCCCGAGCAGCGGCATCGACCTCGCCACGGCCCGCTTCGGCATCGAGACGGTCGGATCGACGGTCACCCCGGACATCTTCTTCGTCGACGATGTCTCCCTCGTGGGCAAGCGTGCCGCGCTGCCGCCTCGTCCGGTCGGAAACGCCGCCCCCGCCAAGGCGATCGGCGCATCCAACCCGCTGATGGACTACGAGTACGGCGCGGATCCGTTCGTCATGGAGTACGACGGGCGTGCCTACGTCTACATGACCTCCGACGCGTACGAGCTCGATGCGACGGGCAAGCCCACCTACGCCTACGAGAAGAACAGCGACGGCGACATCGTCGACAACTCGTACGGCAAGATCAAGACGCTCACCGTCATCTCCTCGGCCGACATGGTCAACTGGACCAACCACGGCCAGATCAAGGTCGCCGGCCGGGGCAACGGATTCGGCGTCTCGTCGTGGGCGAGCAACTCCTGGGCGCCGACGGCAGCGCACAAGAAGATCGACGGCGTCGAGAAGTTCTTCCTCTACTACGCCAACAGCGCGGGCGGCATCGGCGTGCTCACCTCGAACACTCCCGTCGGTCCCTGGACAGACCCGATGAACGGCACCGCGCTGATCTCGTCGAGCACCCCCGGCGTCAACAACCTGGCCGGTGCGAACAACGTGGTCTGGCTGTTCGACCCGGCGGTCCTCGTCGACGACGACGGCTCGGCGTACCTGTACTTCGGCGGCGGCGTGCCCACCGGTCAGAGCGACTGGCCGAAGACCGGCCGCGTGATCAAGCTCGGCGCCGACATGGTCAGCGTCGACGGCTCGGCCGCACTGGTCGACGCACCGGCCCTGTTCGAGGACTCCGGCATCCACAAGTTCAACGGCAAGTACTACTACAGCTTCTGCACGAACTTCACCGGGCGCCCCAACGGGCTCATGATCGACGGCGTCAACCGCACCGTCGGCACCGGGAACATCGCCTACATGGTGTCGGACTCGCCCATGGGCCCGTTCACCTACGTCGACCAGATCCTGCCCAACCCGGCGACCTTCTTCGGTGTCGGCGGCAACAACCACCACGCGATCTTCGAGTTCAAGAACCAGTGGTATGTGGCCTATCACGCCCAGACCGTCTTCAAGAAGTTCGTCGACGACGGCCAGTTCAGCGGTGTGAAGGGCTACCGTTCGACCCAGATCGACAAGATCTCGATCGCACCCGATGGCACGATCGCCCCGATCACGATGACGATGGCCGGCGTCGACCAGGTCGGCGACCTGAATCCGTACGCGCGGATCGAGTCCGAGACGATCGCCTGGGACTCCGGCGTGCGTGACCCGTACACGACGACCGCGGGCATCCGCACCGAGTTCCTCGGGACGACGAACGACCAGGGGATGAAGCTCACGAACATCAACGGTTCGGAGTGGACGGCCCTCTCGAGCGTCGCGTTCGGCGACAAGGGAGCCGCCTCGGTGTCCTTCCACGGCGCAGGCAAGGCCGGGGGCCAGATCGAGGTGCGCCTCGATTCGCCGACGGGACCTGTCGCGGGCACCGTCTCGATCCCCGCGGGCGACGGATCCACCTACGCCGACTACACGGCCGAACTGACGGGAGCGACGGGTACGCATGACGTGTTCTTCTCCTACGTCGGATCGGCGTCGGCCCAGCTGTTCGATCTCGACTACCTGTCGTTCACCGAGGCCACGCCCCACGTCGGGATCGCCGACAAGGTGACGGTCACCTCGACCAGTCGCTGCGTGGCGGGCACGTCGTATCTCGCGGTCAGCGTGAACAACGGCAACGACGTCGCGGTGGAGACCACGATCACCACGCCGTACGGGAAGAAGAAGGTCACCGTCCAACCCGGCAAGACCGTGACGAACGCCTTCACCAGCCGCCTCAAGGCGTACCCGGCCGGTCAGGTCTCCCTCGCCGTGTCGGCCTCGGTCGACGGTGCCACCGTCACCGGTGATGTGCAGGCGGACTTCGCCGCCTTCAGCTGCAAGTAAACACCGCAGCGGGTTCCGGTCCGGCGCATGCCGGACCGGAACCCGCTCGACACCCAACCCGGGAGTGCGAATGAGACAACGACATGTGACCAGTGCCGGACGACGACTCCTCGCCTCGGCGGCGGCGATGCTGCTCGCGGTCTCGATGGCATCCGCCGTCGAGAGTGCGTCGGCGGGCGAGACCGACCCCGGGGTGAAAGACACGACACCGTTCGCGGTGGGCGTCGCGATCGATCAGCGCGAGACGACCGGAACCGCGGGCGTACTCGTGGCGCGCAACTTCGACCAGGTCACCGCCGAGAACCACATGAAGCCGGATGCCTGGTATGACGGGCAGCGTTCGCTGCGCATGCACCCGCAGGCGGCGGCGATCCTCGACTTCGCGTCGGCCCACGATCTTCACGTGTACGGCCACACACTCGTCTGGTACCAGCAGACGCCGGCATGGTTCTTCCAGAATGCGTCGTCGGGTCAGGCGCTCGGGACGAGCGACGCCGACCGTGCGGTGCTCCGCGAGCGGATGCGCACGCACATCTTCGGTGTCGCGCGACTGTTGTCGGAACGCTCCGGTCTGTTCGGAGCGGGCAACCCCGTGAACGCGTTCGACGTCGTCAACGAGGTCATCAGCGACGGCCCGGAATCGGACGGGCTGCGACGCAGCGAGTGGTACCGCATTCTCGGCGAGGAATACATAGATCTCGCCTTCCGCTATGCGGACGAGGCGTTCAACGGTGTCTACGCCGCGCCCGGCGTCCATCGTCCCGTGAAGCTGTTCATCAACGACTACAACACCGAATATGCGTCCAAGCGTGCGCGCTACCTCGCCCTGGTCGATCGCCTTCTGGCACGCGGAGTCCCCGTCGACGGCGTCGGCCACCAGTTCCACGTGGGGCTCACGACGCCCGTCGACGCGATGGCGCAGGCGATCGACGCCTTCGCGTCGCGTCCGGTGACCCAGGCGGTGACCGAGCTCGACGTGCCCGTGGGCACACCCGTGACCGCTGAGCGGCTCGAGGCGCAGCGCACCTACTATCGCGATGCCTTCGCCGTGTTCCATGCTCGCGCGTCATCGCTCTACTCGGTGAGCGTGTGGGGCCTGACTGACAGCCGGAGCTGGCGCGCGAAGGACGGCGCGCCGCTGCTGTTCGCTGACGACTACTCCCCCAAGCCGGCGTTCTACGGAGTGCTGGAGGCGGCACCGGCACCGACCGGCGTGCTCAACGCCACGACGCGGTGCGTCGCGGGCCGGATCGTGGTGGTTACGACCGTGGAGAACCGCGGGGCATCAGCCGCCGCGGTCACCGTCACGTCACCATACGGGTCGCGCGCGTTGCGGGTCGCCGCCGGAACGAAGGCATCGGTCGCCGTCTCGACGCGCGCCGCGACGGTTCCCGTGGGCGAAGTGACGGTGTCGTCGACGGACCTCGTGTTCGGCACGGACCGCTCGGGCTACGCGGCGGTGACCTGCTGAACCGACGGATGTCCCCGGGTGTGGTCGCCGTCGTCGGCGGCCACACCCGTCGCCGGTAGGGTGTGGGCATGGACCTGCGCGTGGCCGCTTACGCCGTCGTCCACGACGATCGGGGACTGCTGCTGGCGCACTGGCACGAAGGCCGACGTGCCGCGTGGACCCTTCCGGGCGGAGGGATCGAGCCAGGGGAGGATCCGGCCGATGCCGTCCGGCGCGAGGTGCGGGAAGAGACGGGCTACGAGGTCGAGATCGATGAGCTCCTCGGCATCGATTCGCGCGTGATTCCGCTCCGACGGCGGCTGGCGGCGGGGGCGGATGCCCCGTTGCACACCATCAGGATCGTCTACCGTGCCCACGTGGTCGGCGGCCGGCTGCGTCACGAGACGGACGGCTCGACCGATGAGGCGGGATGGTTCGCTCGCTCGTCGGTGCCGACCATCCCGCACGTGCAGCTCATCGAGACCGCTCTGGGTATGGCGGGGCTCGGCTGACGCGCGAGTGCCTCCGTCACGCCGCAGGCTGCGAGATGTCCGCGACGGTCGCGTCGTACGACGCGATGAGGGCATCCGCGTCGACGAACAGGCTGTAGCCGTGCGCTCCGGCTCCCATGGCGACGCGGCGGCCGGTGATGCTCTGATCGGCATACACCGGCCAGTCGGTGGCACTGCCGATCGGAACGATCGTGCCGCGCTCGTATCCGGTCGCCGCGAGGGCGAGTTCGGGTTCCGGCAGTCTCAGCTTGTTCACCCCGACGACGGCACGCAACTTCGGCCATAAGATCGCCCGGTCGCCGGGCACCAGCACGAACAGATACGTGTCGTCGGCTCGCTTCACGACGAGCGTCTTGACGATGTCAGCGGGCTGCAGTCCGAGCAGCGTCGCCGCCTCGGCGAGCGATCCCGCCGCCGGGCGCTCACGGATCTCGATGTCGAGTCCGCGCTGCGCGGCGGCATCTCTGACGCGTCGGGTCGGATCAGGCATCCGGTGCGCGCAGCGGGTCGTCGGCGACCCACAGCTCGTCATCGGCGCGCAGCGTCTGCCAGGCGGCGTAGATCACACCGGCCGCGGCGGCCACGCCGAGAACGAGAGCGATGACACCACCGGCGCTGACGCCCTTCTTCGCGGGAGCGACGGGCACGGCGAACTGCTTGGCCACCTTCTTGCCGTACTTGTCCGCGTTCTTCTGGATGGCGGCGATGTCCACCGAGCCGAATCCGCGGCCGGCGGCGAGGTGCTTGCGCTTCTCGTTCGCGGCATCCCACACCGACAGGGCCGAACCGATGACACCCGCGGCCGTGGGGAGGACGGTCTGGTTGTAGACCTTCTTCGACGTCGCGAGACCCTGCTCGACGAACGGCGCGGCGTACTGCTCGTAGGTGTGCTGCACGGTCGGCACGACCTGCTCGCGGTTGTAGTTGCCGAGTTGGCGACCCGCCTCACGGGCGACGCTCCCCGCCTGACCGAGCAGCACCTGCTGCGACTCCCACAGAGTCGCCGCCTGGTCCTGGAGCTTGCGGAGTTCCTTCTTGCGCTTGCGGCTGAGGCTCACGGTGCCCTCCCTGGGGTTCCGGCTGTATGTCCTTCCATCTTGCCAGACCGCTCAGAGCATGCGAGGGGTTGACAGGTGAAAGAATGCTCAGCATGACGATTCACACCGCCGTAGCCACCCTCCACACGAACCATGGCGACATCGTCGTCAACCTCTTCGGCGATCACGCGCCGCGCACGGTGCAGAACTTCACCGGTCTCGCCGACGGTTCGCAGGCGTGGACCGACCCCGCCACCGGAAAGCCCGGCGAGGGCCCCCTCTACTCCGACGTCATCTTCCACCGCATCATCCCGAACTTCATGATCCAGGGCGGCGACCCGCTCGGTCAGGGCATCGGAGGCCCGGGGTACAACTTCGACGACGAGATCCACCCGGAGCTGAACTTCACCGCGCCCTACATCCTGGCGATGGCCAACGCGGGCCTGCGTCGCAACGCGATCACCGGCAAGGCCGAGGGCACGAACGGTTCGCAGTTCTTCATCACGACCGACCCCACCCCGTGGCTGCAGGGCAAGCACACGATCTTCGGCGAGGTGGCCGACGAGGCCTCGCGCGCCGTCGTCGACGCGATCGCGGCCGTCCGCACGGGCGCCGGCGACCGTCCGGTCGAGCCCGTCGTGATCAGCTCGATCGACGTCGCCGCCGTCTGACCCACCCGGGCGCGGGGTGCCCGTGCGGGGCCCCGCGCCGGCTGGACGGATCGGAACCGGACGACCGGAGGACCATGACGAACGCCGATTTCCGGTCGAACCCGGACAACTTCTGCTACCGGCATCCCGAGCGGCAGAGCTTCGTGCTCTGCCAGCGGTGCCTTCGCACGATCTGTCCCGAGTGCCAGACCCAGATGCCGGTCGGGGTCATCTGCCCCGAGTGCCGTGCCGAGCAGCAGAAGCAGCAGCATCACACGGCGAAGGTGACGCGGATGCCGCGCCGTCGCGCAGCGGGCCTCGACGGCCGCCCGGTCGTGACCTACGGTCTGGTCATTCTCACGAGCTTCATGTACCTCGTCGGACTGATCCCCGGGCTGGGAGACGAGGTGAAATCCTGGCTGGCATTCAATCCACAGCTGGTTCTCGTTCAGCCCTGGAGCCTCGTGACCGTCACGCTTGTGCACGCAAGCATCTGGCACGTCGCGCTCAACATGCTGGCTCTGTGGGCCATCGGGCGCAGTCTCGAACCGCTGCTCGGCCGATGGCGCTTCCTCGCGCTCTACCTGCTGAGTGCCCTCGGCGGCTCGGTGCTCACCGCTCTGCTGGCCCCCACGACGTGGGTCGTCGGGGCATCCGGCGCCGTCTGGGGTCTGCTGGGCGCGATGTTCGTGATCGGCCGACATCTCGGTGCGAACGTCACGACGATCGCGGTCATCCTCGGGCTGAACCTGCTGATCACCTTCCTGCCGGGATCGAACATCGCCTGGCAGGCGCACATCGGCGGCGGGCTCGTGGGCGCGCTGATCGGCTTCGTCTTCGCGCGGACGCGTGCGATCCGCCAGCAGCGTCAGCAGATGTGGCTGCTCATCGCCATCGGCGTCGGGCTACTCGCGTTGCTCGCGGTTCCACTGTTCGTGTACCGCTGATCCAGGGTCGACGCCGAGTTCTCCACAGGCTCATCCACAGGTGGGGATGAATTACACCGGTGTTATTCACACGGAGAGGATGACACGGTGGAGAGAGATCAGCGCCAGCGCGTCGTCATGAGGAAGCCGATGAAGGCGATGCCGAAACCGATCACGAGGTTCCAGCCCCCGATGCCGGGAACCGGCAGCGCCTGGCCGCTGAGATAGAAGACGATCACCCAGAGCAGCCCCAGGATCATCAGCCCCAGCATGATGGGCTTGAACCACACCGGGTTGGGGGCGGTGTTCGCCTCGCCGTGCTCGGTGGTCTGCTCGTCATCTTTGCCAGAACGTGCCATGCCGCGATTCTACCTGCCAGCCGGGCCACAGCCGTGCTGTGCGAGAATCCCCCCATGGGAGACTCCGCGCCGGTCACGCGCCGCAGCCACCGTCGCCGCGCGCCCCGGCGGCGGGTGTCGATCGTCGGCGTCCTCGGCGAGCTGCTCATCACCGTCGGCGTCGTCGCCCTTCTCTACGTGTCGTGGCAGATGTGGGTCGGCGACTGGATCATCGGAGCCGAGAAGCACAAGCAGGCGAGCGCGCTGTCGCAGAGCTGGATGACCCCGTCGCCTGCCGCGTCCGAGGACGCCTCGCCCTCACCCTCGCCGGATCCGTCGGCCACGGCCGGACCCGCTCCGGACGCGGTGGTGCCGGTGCAGGCGCAGCCCGATCACGGCACGACGTTCGGGGTCATGTTCGTGCCGCGCTTCGGATCCCAGTGGCAGTTCACGATCGCCGCCGGCACCTCGCGACATGACATCCTCGACCAGGGCGAGATCGGTCACTATGCCGACACCGGCATGCCCGGAGCCGTGGGCAACACCGTCTACGCCGCCCACCGCTGGACCTCGGGGGCGCCGTTCGATCCGATCGACCGGCTCGTCGTCGGCGACGCCATCGTGGTGCAGACCAGCGACGGTTGGTACACCTATCGCTTCCGCACGCTCGAGTACGTCCAGGACACGCAGGTCGACGTCCTCCTCGACGTCCCGCAGAAGGTGGGCGTGCAGGCCAACGGCCGCTACCTCACCCTGACGAGCTGCGCACCGAAGCTCAACATGCTCGAGCGGATCATCGCCTACGCCGTCTTCGACAGCTTCACCCCGGCATCCTCCGGACCGCCGGCGTCGCTGTCCGCCCCCACGCAAGGAGCCACCGCCTGATGTATGCCGCTCTCTGGCGCATTCTCCCCGGCCCCGCCTGGGTGCGCGTGATCATCCTTCTGGTGCTGCTGGCCGCGGCTCTCTACGGCCTGTTCTGGTACGTGTTCCCGTGGGCGGGCCAGTTCATCAACCCTCAGGAGTCCACGGTCGGTGGCTGACCGGATCCTCGTCATCGACAATCACGACAGCTTCGTGCACACCCTGGTCGGGTATCTGCGCGAACTCGGAGCGCGCGTGACGATGATCGAGGCGGATGCCGTTGCCGACCCCCGCGTGGCGGTCGACCGCTTCGCCGGCGTGCTCGTCTCACCCGGCCCGGGCGGCCCCGACGACGCCGGATCGTCGATCGACGTCGTCCGTGCGGCTGCACGGTCCCGGACTCCGCTTCTCGGGGTCTGCCTCGGTCATCAGGCGCTGGCCCGCGCCTACGGAGCGCGGGTCGGCGCGGCGCCCGAGCTCGTCCACGGCCTGACCAGCGAGGTGCATCACGCCGGCGACGCTCTGTTCGCGGGGCTTCCGACACCGTTCCGCGCGACCCGGTACCACTCCTTGACGGTGGTGCCCGAGACTCTGCCGTCCGAGCTGACGGCGATCGCGTGGACCGACACCGGCGTGATCATGGGGATCGCCCACCGCGACCTTCCGATTCGGGGCGTGCAGTTCCACCCCGAGGCCGTGTCGACCGAGGGCGGCTATCGCCTTCTGGGCAACTGGCTCGAAGAGACGGGATGCGCGGGCGCGGCCGCGCGCGGAGCCGCACTCCGCCCGCATCGTGAGCTCACGGCGTGAGCCCGGCTGGGTTCAGCGCGTACCCGTGCAGACCCGGAGCTCGACCGTCGAGTGGATCGGCACGTCGCCCGGGGCGAGCGACTGCGATGCGACGGTGCGTCCGCCCGCCGACGCCGGGCACCCGGCATCCTCGACGATGGTGGGGTTGAGCTTCAACGTGTCTGCCGACAGCGCACGTTGAGCCGCGTCGGCGGTATAGCCGACGACGTCCACGAGGGTGACCTTGCCGCTCGCGACCGTGAGGTTCACGGCCGTGCCGATCGCGACCTCCGAGCCTTCGGTCCTGTCGGCGGCGATGACGACGCCGGTCGCCAGATCGGGGTTGTTGCGGCTGATCACGGTACCGAGGGAGAGTCCGGCGCCCGTCAGCGCGTTGCCGGCTGCCGTCGTGTCCAGCCCGGTGAGGGTGGGCACCTTCGCCATCTTCTGACCGGTCGACACGTAGACCTTCACCGATTGTCCGGGCTCGACGGTCGTGCCGGCGCCGGGGTCGGTGCTGATGACGTTGCCCGCCCCGATCTTGTCGCTGCTCTGCTGCAGCTCCTGCGCCTGCAGGTCGTGCTGCAGCAGGAGATCGTTGGCGCGATCCCAGGACATGTCCACGACATCGGGGACGACGCGCGAGGTCGTCGGCACGGTCGTGCCCGGGCGATTGGTGAGCACCCAGAAGAGGACGGAGATCAGCACGACGGCGAGCACGGCGATCCCGGCCCAGATCCAGGCCACCGGCGGGCCCTGCTGGGTGCGGGTCATGGTCGTGTCGGTGGAGAGCTGGCGCAGCGATCGCGCCGTCTCCGCCGCCTGGCGAGGGCTGGATCCGTACAGCTCGCTCGTCAGCGCTCCGACCTGCTTCTTCGAGGGGGCGCGCCCGTCGCGGGTGGCCTCGAGCGCGGCGCGGAACGACGCGGCATCCTGGAAGCGCTGGAACGGGTCCTTCGCGAGCGCCCGCAGGACGACCGCGTCGAGTGAGCGCGGCACGGCGTCGACCAGCTCGGACGGGGGCATCGGGGTCTCGCTGACGTGCTGGTAGGCGACGGCCACGGGTGAATCGCCACGGAACGGAGGGCGACCCGTGAGCAACTCGTACAGGACCACGCCGGCCGAGTACACGTCGGCGCGCGAATCGACCGGCTCGCCCTTGGCCTGCTCGGGCGAGAAGTACGCGGCGGTGCCGATGATGCTGGTCGTCTCGGCGACGGTCGACGACGAGTCCGACACCGCGCGTGCGATGCCGAAGTCCATGACCTTCACCTGACCGCTCGCGGTCACCATGACGTTCCCGGGCTTGATGTCGCGGTGCACGACACCGGCGCGGTGCGAGTACTCGAGCGCCTCGAGGATGCCGTCGGTGTAGCGGATCGCATCGGCGATGGGCACGGGGCCGTCTTCGACGATGTCTTTCAGCAGACGTCCCGAGACGAGCTCCATGACGATGTAGGGGACCGCGCGGACCGAGCCGTCGGGTTCTGTCCGCGTGTCCTCACCGGCGTCGTACACGCGCACGATCGTCGGATGCGACATCCTCGAGGCGGCCTGCGCCTCGAGCCGGAACCGGGTGCGGAAGGTGTTGTCGGCGGCGAGCTCGCGCTTGAGGATCTTGATCGCGACCTCGCGACCCAGAGTCACATCGCGTCCGCGGTAGACGCTCGCCATCCCGCCGCGTCCGATCAGATCGCCTACCTCATAGCGATCGGACAGTATTCGGCGCTCTGCAGACACGTATCCCCCTGGACCGATGGAACAGCCAGCCTATCCGACCCGACTCAGTGGCCCGTCGTCGCGGTGGGAGCCGGGGTCGGTGCCGCAGTGATCGTCGCCACCGACTTGGGGGACCGCGGCGACTGGCGCACGGTGCCGTCGCCGCTCTCGCACTCCACGATGTAGTCGATCTGAACGGTGCCCGAGGCTCCGGCCGTGACGACCGCGGGCTGCTGACCGATGAGGAAGGATGCCTCTTCGCCGCCGCCGGCCTGGAAGGTGCCCCCGACGACCGTGAACTTGTAGTTCGTCGGCGTCGATCCCGCCGGGCACGCAAGACCCTGCCAGGTGACGTCGAGACGGCCTCCGGCGGCCACGCTCGCCGCGCTGAGGGTCGCGGCCGCGGGCGTCGGCAGCGGCGTCTGCTCCGCGTAGGCCGTGAGGGTGAACTGCTGGGTCAGCGGCACGTTGGCCTGCGGCTCGTAGCGGTACACCGTGCCGACCTTGTCTTCGGTGGGCGCGGCGTCACCCGTCACGCAGCTCACGTTCGACAGGCCGGCGTCCTGTGCGATCTTCTTGGCGTCGGCACAGGTGTGTCCGACGAGACCGAGCGCATCGACGTTCACCGACGAGGGCTTCGGCGTCGGCGAGGGCGACGGCGGGTCGGACTTCGTCGGTGTGGGCGCGGCGCTGGATGTCGACGGCGCGGGCTGCGGCTGGGAGTTAGAGACCATGGCGAACACCGTGGCGCCGAGCACGATCAGCAGCAGGGCGATGAGGGCGATGAGCGGCCATGTCCACGGGCTGCGCTTCTTCTTCTTCGCCTCGCCCTCCGGACCGCCGGCGACCGCGGCGGCGGCTCCGGCCGCCGGCATCAGCCGGGTCGTGTCTTCACCGCTCGGGCTCAGCAGCTGGGTGACCTCGTCCACGGGCCGGTCTCCCGCGATGGCGGGGACGATGGCGACCGCTCCGGCGACGTCGCCGCGGCGCAGCGCCGTCGCGGCCCGGGCCACCGCGGAGGCCGTCGCCGGGCGCTCGTCGGGCTTCTTGGCGATCATGCACAGGACGAAGTTGCGCACGGGCTCGGCGATCGTCGCCGCGAGCGGCGGGGGAGCGTCGTTGATCTGCGCCATGGCGATCGCGACCTGCGACTCGCCCGCGAACGGTCGCTTGCCCGCGAGGCACTCGTACGCGACGATGCCGAGCGAGTAGATGTCCGTCGCCGGCGATGCGGAATGACCGGATGCCTGCTCGGGCGACAGGTACTGCACCGTGCCCATCACCTGACCGGTCGCCGTCAGCGGCACCTGGTCGGCGATGCGGGCGATGCCGAAGTCGGTGATCTTCACCCGGCCGTCGGGCGTGATGAGGAGGTTTCCCGGCTTGATGTCACGGTGGACGAGACCGGCCGCGTGCGCGGCCTGGAGGGCGGCGGCGGTCTGCGCGACGATGTCGAGCGTCTTGTCGGTCGAGAGAGCGCCTTCGCGCTCGAGGATGGTCGAGAGCGCCTCTCCGGGCACGAGCTCCATCACGAGGAAGGCCGAGCCGTTCTCCTCGCCGTAGTCGAAGACGCTCGCGATGCCCTCGTGGTTGACGAGTGCAGCGTGACGGGCCTCGGCGCGGAAGCGCTCCAAGAACCCCGGGTCGCCCATGTACTCGTCCTTGAGGATCTTGATGGCGACCGTGCGTCCGATGACGTGATCGGTGGCCTCCCAGACCTCGCCCATGCCGCCGATCGCGATCCGCGAGTCCAGCTCGTATCGCCCGCCGAAACTCACACCCTGCGTCGGTCTCATCTGCTCAGCACCGCCTCTATGACTTTCTTCGCGATGGGGGCCGCGATCCCGTTGCTCGTTCCGGACTGCCCGAGCCCTCCGCCGTCCTCGATCATCACCGCGACGGCCACCTTCGGGTCGCTCGCCGGAGCGAACCCGGTGAACCAGAGGGTGTACGGATCGCCCGGGCCGTGCTCCGCCGTGCCGGTCTTCCCGGCCACGTCGACGCCGTCTATTCTTGCACCGCTGGCTGCGCCGTCGCTGACATTGGCGATCATGAGGCTCGTCATCGTGGCGGCATCCTTCTCCGAGAGCGCACGCCCGAACTGCGTGTTCTCGACCGTCTGCTGCACCGTCAGATCGGGGGCGACGACGCGGTCGACCATCCGCGGATTCATGACGATCCCCTTGTCGGCGATGCCCGCCGCGACCATCGCCATCTGCAGCGGGGTGGCCTTGACGTTCTCCTGGCCGAATCCGGTGAGCGCCGTGCGATCGGGCGAGAGGGGGCCGGCCGGGTAGCTCGAGATCGCCGTCTCGAGAGGGATGTCGAAGCTCTGGCCGAAGCCGTACTTCTTCGCTTCGGTGCGGATCGCGTCGTCGCCGAGCGCGACGGCGAGTTCGGCCATGGGGATGTTGCAGCTGAGACGCAGCGCCGTGGCGAGGGTGACCTGGTCGCCCGCCCCGCAGGTGCCGCCGTCGAAGTTGCGGATCGAGGTCGAGGTGCCCGGCAGCGTGTACGTGGCGGTGTTCGGGAACGTGGAGTCGGGCGTGTACTGGCCGGATGCCAGCGCGGCCGATGCCACGACGAGCTTGAACGTCGAGCCGGGAGGGTTCAGCGTGTCGATCGTGCGGTTCGCCAACGGGTTGACGGCCGCGTTGTTCAGCTCGGCGGCGGTGTTGTTCACCTGGTCGGCGTCGTGCACGGCGAGAGTGTTGGTGTCGAAGCTGGGGCTCGTCGCCATCGCGAGCACGCGCCCCGTCGACGGCTCGATCGCCACGACCGCTCCCTGATACGAGCCGAGAGCGTCGAAGGCGGCCTTCTGGACGGCGGGGTCGAGTGTGAGCAGGACGTTCGACCCGCGCGGCGGCTGGCCCGTGATGATCTGGTCGACACGAGAGAGGAACTGCGAGTTGGCGGTTCCCGACAGCTCCCGGTTCATCGCCTGCTCGATACCGGTCGCCGACTGCAGCACCGGATTGATGTAACCGGTCACGGGGGCCCACATCGCGGCATCCGCGTACTGCCGCTGCCAGGCGTAGATGTCGTCGCTCGGCACCGACGAGGCGATCACCTGGTCGCCCGCGATGATCGAGCCGCGCTGCACCTCGAACGAGTCGTAGAGCGCGCGCTTGTTGCGCTGGTTGTCGGCGAGATCGCCGGCCTGCACGACCTGGATCCAGCTCGTCGCACCGAACAGCGCGACGAACATGAGCAACATGATGATGCTGAGTCGGCGCAGCTCCTTGGTCATCCGATCACCACCCGGGGCCTCGATCGCACGGCATCCGAGATGCGCAGCAGCAGTGCGACGATGATCCAGTTCGCCACGAGGGACGACCCGCCGGCGGCCAGGAACGGCGTCGTGAGGCCGGTCAGCGGGATCAGCCGGGTGACGCCGCCGACCATGATGAACACCTGCAGGGCGATCGTGAACGACAGTCCCGTGGCGAGCAGCTTGCCGAAGTCGTCCTGGCCGGTGATGCCGATGCGGATGCCACGGCTGGCGAACACCATGTACAGGCAGAGGATCGCGAAAACGCCCACGAGGCCCAGCTCTTCGCCGAGGCTCGGGAAGATGTAGTCGCTCTGTGCGAGCGGCGTCAGCCCCGGCCGCCCGCGACCGAGACCCGTGCCGATGAGACCGCCGTGCGCGAGCCCGAAGATGCCGCTGACGAGCTGATAGCTGCCGCCGGTGCGGTCGATCACGTCGGGGTCGAAGGCGTTCAGCCAGTTCTGGAAGCGCCAGCCGACGTAGGTGAGCGTCTGTGCGGCGATGACGGCACCCGCCACCGCGAGCCCGACGCCGATGACCACCCAGCTGGTCTTTCCGGTCGCGACGTAGAGCATCGCGATGAACATGCCGAAGATGAGCAACCCCGTGCCGAGGTCCCGCTGCAGCACGATGATCGCGAGGGAGGCGAGCCAGACCAGCAGCAGCGGCCCGAGCTCGCGGGGCCGGGGCCACGTCATCCACAGGAAGCGGGTGCCGACGGAACTCAGCGCTTCACGCGTGCGCACGAGATAGCCCGCGAAGAAGATCGCGAGCGCGATCTTGGCGAGCTCGCCCGGCTGGAAGGAGAAGATGCCGCCGATCGAGATCCAGACGTCGGCGTTCGCGTCGGTGCCGAGTCCGGGAACGAACGGCAGGAGCAGCAGCGCGATGCCGACGAAGCCGAACACGTAGGTGTATCGCAGCAGCACACGGTAGTTCTTCAGTGCGAGCACGATCGCGACCGCGGCGGCGAGGGCGATGACGAGCCAGACGAGCTGGCGCGTGGACAGGGCCGCCCACCCCTCGTCGCCATCCTCGATGTCGATGCGGTAGATCATGGCGACGCCGAGCCCGGACAGCACGGTCGCGATCGGAACGACGAAGGGGTCGGCCTGCGAGGCGCGGTAGCGCAGCACGATGTGCAGGCCGAGTACGAGAACGGTCAGCGCGCCGCAGTAGTAGAGGAACGTCCAGTCGATGCGTCCGAGCGCACCGAGCTGCACGAGCGCGACCGAGGCGCCGTTGATGAGGAACGCGAACACCAGCAGGCCCAGTTCGCGGTTGCGCTGAGTCTGGGGCATCCGGAGCTTTCGCAGTGCCTTGACGACGGTGGTGTCGGTGCTCACGGGGGCGGTCACGGGGTCACCTCCCGCGTCTTGCGCATCGTCTCGACGATGGCCTGGGCGTCGGAGAGCGAACGCGCCGAGATGGTCTGCTGGACCGCGAGGCGCTGGTAGAAGGGCAGGTCAGCGAGCAGGATGCCGGTGTCTTCGTACGGCGACGACAGCGTGATCGGCCCGAGATCCTGCTGGATGCCGCGGAAGATCACGACCGAGTCGGCGTCCGACCCGACGAAGTAGCGAGACTGCGTCCAGCTGTACGCGCCGAGCGCGGCGGCGGCGAGGCTCGCGAGGATGACGGCGAGACCGACGATCCACCACACGCGTCGGCGGCGGGAGCGGCGGCGGTCCTCCTCGATGAGCTCCTCGAGGAACTCCGGTGCGGGCTCGAAGTGCGTGGGCTCGTTCGCGGCCTGACGCGCGGGGTGTAGCCAGCTCGTGCGGCCGGGGCGGGCCGCCGGCACCTCGACGCCACGCGGGTTCGACGCCGAGCCGACGATCGTGGCGGTGCCGCTGAAGAGCGGATGACTGCCGCCGACGTCGACGATGACCACCGTGACGTTGTCGGGGGCTCCCCCGTCGAGCGCCTGCTTGAGCAGCAGGTCGGCGGTGCGCCCGGGTGGCAGGCCCTGGCCCAGGGCCTTCGCGGTGTGCGCGTCGTCGACGACGCCGGACAGGCCGTCGGAGCAGATCATCCACCGGTCGCCGGGCTGGGTCGGCATGATGAAGGTGTCGACCTCGGGGTCGGGGTCCATGTCACCCAGAACGCGCATGAGCACGGACCGCCGCGGGTGGTAGCGCGCCTCTTCCGGCGTGATCCGGCCCGAGTCGACCAGGCGCTGCACGAACGTGTGGTCGGTCGTGATCTGCGTCAGTGCGTCGTCACGATAGAGATAGATGCGCGAGTCGCCGATGTGCGCGATCACCGCGTAGTCGTCGACCATGTCGAGCGCGCTGACGGTGGTGCCCATGCCGGCCAGTTCGGGGCGCTCGGCGACCGTGTCGATGAGCACTGCGGCAGTGGAGGAGATCGCCTCCTGCAGGGCCTCTTCGGCTTCGGTGGGCGTCGCGAACGGGTGATCCAGGTTCTTCAGCCGATGCACGGCGATGCTCGAGGCGACGTCGCCACCGGCATGGCCGCCCATGCCGTCGGCGACGACGAACAGGTTCGAGCCCGCATAGCCCGAATCCTGATTGTTGGAGCGCACCTTCCCCGTGTGGGAGATGGCGGCGCTCGACCCCTCGAAGACCATGTCGGTGGGACTACTTCCGCAGCTCGAACGTCGTCGCGCCGACCTTGATCGGGGCGCCGACGCGCACGGCCACGGGGGTCGCGACGCGGGCGCCGTCATGCCACGTGCCGTTGGTCGAATCGAGATCCTGCAGCATCCACTGATCGCCCCACAGCAGCAGGCGCGCGTGGTGGCTCGAGGTGTAGTCGTCGCGGATGACGAGGCCCGACTCGCTGGAGCGGCCGATCGTGAGCGGCTCGCCGGTCAACGGCAGTTCGAGGCCGGCTTTCGGTCCGCTCGTGATGACGATGCGCGACACGGCGTCGCGGGTCGCCGGGGCCGGGCCGCTCGGTGCGGGTGCCGCCCGCGGCGTCGGGGCGCGCGCGGGTGCGACGGGTGCGGTCTCGGCGGACGCGGACGGCACCACCGCTGCGGCTGCGACCGGCGCGGGGTCGGCGAGCTTTCGCACCTTCACCCCGAACAGATCGGCACGCAGCGAGTACACCAGCGCGAAGACGAAGAACCAGAGCAGGAGCAGAAGCCCGATCTGCAGCAGCAGAAGAGTCAGCGCGCTCACAGGCGGTCACCGAACCCGAACGCCCGTGTCGCGTCCGCGGCGGAGGTCGTCGGCCGGGGCGGCGTCGACTGGGCGATGACGCGGAAGGTGATGTCGGTGCGCCCGATCGTGATGACCGAGTCGGGCGGCAACGGAGCCTCCGCGACCTTCTGGCCGTCGACGAGGGTGCCGTTGGTCGATCCGAGATCGCGCACCATGGCGCGCTCGCCGTTCCACAGGATCTCGACGTGGCGGCGACTCGTCCCGGCATCCGCGAGGGTGATGTCGGCGTCGGTGCCGCGGCCGATCACCGTTCGCCCCTTCACGAGCGGGTGGCGCGCACCGTCGATGTCGACGACGCCCCGCCACGACACCGTGCCGGCGGCTGTCTGCGAGTCGACGCGGAGGGTTCCGGTCGGCATCTGCGCGTCGGCGGCGAGCACGATCGTCACGGGGCCGGCGAACGCGAAGCCCTGTGTCTTGGCGTGCGTCTCGACGAGGCCGTGCAGCTCGTTGTCGAGGGCCGACCCGAGCGAATTCATCCGCTCGGCGTCGGCGGGCGACATGTGCACCTCGAAGGCGTTCGGGGCGAGAATGCGGTCGCGGCTGACGACGGCCGCTTTCGCGTCGAGTTCCGTGCGCAGTGCCGCCGCGATCTCGACCGGTTGGATGCCGCTGCGGAAGGACTTGGCGAACGCGCTGTTCACAGCGCGTTCGAGTCCTTTCTCGAAGCTGTCAAGTAGTCCCACGGGGCTCCTCAGGCTTGGACCGGTGCGTACATGCTAGTTGCACTGCCTGAGCGCGAGCGGCATGCCCGCGGTGCACGGGCGTCGCTCTGCGCCGCGAACAGTGCTCTGCGCGTGATATCCTCGGGAAGTTGGACACGCGGGATCTTCGGATGCCACGGTTCGCGCGAGTGGCGGAATAGGTAGACGCGCTGGCTTCAGGTGCCAGTGCCCGCAAGGGCGTGGGGGTTCAAGTCCCCCCTCGCGCACAGTGCGATGTCTCACAACATCGTGAACGGCTGAACCCCCGGTTTCGGGGGTTCAGCCGTTTTTGCGTACCCGTGGTGAGCAGGGCAGGACCATTGCTCGACGCACGCTGATCCGAACGCCCCACGGCGCCCTCTGAGCGGCGGCTCGATGGAGGGCTGATCGATTCGGACTGCACTCCAGCGCAGCGTGATCAGTATCGACCGTTCCTGAGGTCGGCGCCCAGGGGATCCATAAGCTGTGTCCACCCCGGGACGGACGATCAAAGGAGATTCAGTGCCCAGTCATGTCAGACGGAACGCCCGACGTGCCACACGACACACGAGGAAGACGGCGGCGGTCATCCTCACCAGCGTGCTGGCGGGAGGTCTCTTGTCCGCTGTGGCGACGGAGACCGCGAGCGCCGCAGCTCCGACCGGAGAGGTGTTCGTGTCGGACCTCCCCTGGACGAACGAGTCGAACGGCTATGGACCGATCGAGCGCGATCGTTCGAACGGAGAGGATGGTGCTACCGATGGCCGCTCCATAGTCGTAGGCGGGACGGCGTACGCGAAGGGGATCGGTTCACACGCTCCGTCGAGTCTGTCCGTCGATCTCTCGCGCAACTGCACGACGTTCAGTGCTCTCGTCGGCCTCGACGACGAAGTGGCGTCGGGCGAGGGAGAGGTGACGTTCCGTGTCTACGGAGATGGTGCGCTGCTGGCCGACTCCGGTTCGGTAAAAGGACTCGAGGCGGCAAAGCCGCTGACCGCGGACCTGGCCGGGGTTTCCGAGTTGCAGCTGGTCGTCGTCGAGGGCCCGAAGGGCAAGAACGGTGCCCACGCCGACTGGGCGATGGCGAAACTCTCGTGCGCGAGCACGCAGCCGGGTGTGCCCACCGAGGTCTCCCGGTGGGAGGTCCCCGGACCGTCGATCACGGCGGCGGACGCCGCCGTGCGGCTCGACAGCGAGGGGCGAGTCGCTCTGGAGGTCCGCGCGCACGATCGCGTCGTCGCCGCCTCGACCAACCTCGGGCTCCGCGGGAGCGATGGCGACTTCACGTCCGGTTTGACGTTCGTCGCGCGGTCGGACCGTACCGTCGCGGAAAGCTACAGCATGGTGACGGGAAAGGCGACTGAACGCTCCTACCGCCACGTCGAGAGCACCTTCACCTTCGCGAACGCGTCGGGAGGCACGATCGATCTCGTCGTTCGAGCCGGCGAGGACGGTGTCGCCTACCGCTACGGCATCGCTGGCGGCGGAGAGCATCGGGTCGACCGCGAGAGCGGTGCGTGGACGCTACCCGAGGACGGGCGCGCGTGGATGCAGAACTCGTACGCGCCGAACTATGAAGCCGAGTGGACGACGACCACGGCGGCATCCGCGCCCGGAGTCACCGCCTACCCCGCTCTCTTCGAGCAGGGTGATGCATTCGTGCTCCTGACCGAGTCGAACGTGCACGGCAACTATTCCGCGACGCATCTCACCCATTCGGCGGGCTCCCTCAGCTACGGAATCGAGCTGTTCGAGGACCGACCGGTCGCCTCCACGGGGGATCTGGTGACGCCGTGGCGAGTGGCCATCGTCGGATCGTTGGACACCGTGGTCGGTTCGACCCTCGTGGACGACCTCGCCACGCCGAGCCAGGTCGCCGACACCTCGTGGATCACGCCGGGGGTGTCGAGCTGGAGCTGGCTGACCGATTGGGGCTCGCCGCGCGATGAAGCGCGTCAGCGCGACTTCGTCGACCTGTCCGCACGCATGGGGTGGAAGTACGTGCTGCTGGACGAGGGCTGGGACGCCAGCTGGGTGCCCCGGACCGTTCGGTACGCGGCCAACAAGGGGGTCGACGTGATCGTGTGGTTCCACAGTCGCGACCTGCGCACGCAGCAACAGCGCGACGAGTGGCTGCCGAAGCTGGCGTCGTGGGGTGTCAAGGGGCTCAAGGTCGACTTCATGGACTCCGACAGCCAGGAGATCCACCAGTGGTACGACGCGGTGGCGGCTGACACGGCCCAGCACCACCTGATGATCAACTTCCACGGGGCATCCCTGCCCACCGGCCTGCAGAGGACCTGGCCGAACGTCATGAGCTATGAAGCGGTCCGCGGCGCGGAGAACGGCGTCGTGCCGTCCCGCAGCCTGACGGTGCCCTTCACGCGCAATGTCGTGGGGTCGATGGACTGGACCCCGATCACGTTCTCGCGCGGAACCGACAACTCGTCGAAGGCGCAGGAAGTCGCGATGGGGATCGTCTACGAATCCGGGTGGCAGCACGCGTCGGACAAGCCGGAGAGCTACGCGGCCGAGCCGAACGCGGAACGCTTCCTGCAGAACCTGCCTGCCCAGTGGACGCAGACGCGGCTGCTGTCGGGCGATCCCGCCTCGAGCATCGTGCTCGCGCGGCAGCACGACGAGCGCTGGTACGTCGGGGGGATGCGTGCGGGGACCGGTGAGGCGCTTCCGCTGCCGTTGTCAGGGCTCGGCTCGGGTGACGTGATCGTCGACCTGCTCACGGACGACGGCGCCGACGGCTCGGCCACGGTGCTCCGCACGGAGCGCCACACGACGAGCGAGACGCTGCAGATCCCCACCGCCCGAAACGGAGGGTTCGCGGCGGTGGTGTGCGCAGCCGTCGAGGGACGTGAGTCGTGTCTCCAGCCCGCGACACCCTGGGCCGCTGTGGATCTCAGCGTCGACCCCGTGCAGATGGACGTCGCCGCGGGAGGGTCGCTTCGTCTCGCGGCATCCTTCACGGTCGCCGCGGATGCCGCGGACGTATCGATGGCGCCGGTCCTGCCCTCCGGGTGGACGGTGGTCGGAGCGCCCGCCTCGGCTGCGACGCTCTCTGCGCAGACCCCGCTGGCGGGATCGTGGACGGTGAAGGTCCCCGCTGACGCTGCGAGCGAGGTTCGCGAGATCCCGGTCGTCGTCTCGTACACGGCGCAGGGCGAGCACAGGTCGGCATCGAACCAGTCGACGGTGTGGATCGCTCCGCCTCCTCTGGAGGGGAAGAAGTACATCTCCGACCTCCCGTGGATATCCGAATCGAACGGATACGGTCCGGTCGAGCGCGACATGTCCAATGGACAGGCGGCGCGGGGTGACGGGAGACCGCTGAGCATTGCCGGCACCACCTACGCCAAGGGCATCGGAATGCATGCGCCGGGTGAGGTGACGACGTGGCTGGGCGGGACATGCACGTCGTTCACGGCCACAGTCGGAATCGACGATGAGGTGCTGGACACTCCCGGTGAGATCGGCGTCGGATCGGTCGTGTTCGAGTTGATCGGCGACGGCGCCGTGCTGCGGAGCACCGAAGTCGTGACGAACGCGAGTGGAGCGGTCCCGTTCGAGGTGGATGTCACCGGTGTGAAGAAACTCACCCTGCGCGCCTCGGAGTCCACCAACGGCAAGGACTACGACCACGCGGACTGGGCTGAGGCCCAGGTCGAGTGCGACGACGCCGTGCCGGCGACGCCGGCGCTGACTCTGGGTGCGACGTCGGTCGTACGCGGAGCCGCGCTCACCGTTCGCGGTACCGGGTTCGAGCCGGGGAGCGAGATCGCGCTCGAGCTTCATTCCGAGCCTGTCGCCGTGGGATCGGCGACAGCGGACGAGAGCGGAGTGTTCGAGGCCCAGATCGTGATCCCCGCCGACACCGAGACCGGCGGCCATGAGGTCGTCGCTCGCACGGCAGGCGGTCTGGAGGTGCGCGCCGCCCTCACCGTGACGGGCGCGGAGCCGGACCCGGGAGCGGGAACGGGAACCGGGGGTGGAACGGGAACCGGGGGTGGAACGGGAACGGATGCGGGCTCCTCTGCGGGGACGGCATCGGCATCCGGGCGCCTCCCCGCGACCGGAGGCGAGTTGTTCGTCGGCGGTATCGTTGCGGCAATGCTGCTGGTCGCGGCGGGTGCGATGCTTCACTCCCGGCGGAGGAGGGCGACCGAGTCCTGATCCGCCGTCGCGGACGTCGGGGCCGGGGAGCATGCTCTGCTTCCCGGCCCCGTGGCGACGGGATGCGGTGGGGGCGATGGCGCCTGCACAGCGAACGAGCGCGACCGAAGGAGTCCGACATGCTCACAGAAGAGCGTCGACAGATCATCATGTCCATTCTGGTGGTGCATGGAACGGTGTCGCTCGTCGACCTTTCGCGCACCGTCCGTGCGTCGGAGGTCACCGTCCGTCGCGACCTGCGCGCCCTCGAGTCGAGCGGATTGATCGTGCGCCACCGCGGCGGAGCGTCGGTGACGCGGCTGGGGATGGATGAGCCGACGTTCCGGGACAAGTCGCAGGTGGCCAGCGACGAGAAGCAGGCGATCGCCGGTCTCGCCGCCACGCTCCTCGAGGATGGCGAGGTGGTGATGCTGCTCGCCGGGACCACGACTCAGGCGCTGGCTCAACGCCTCGTTCGGCGACGTCTCATGATCGTCACCAACTCCGTTCTGGTGGCCGACGCGCTCTGCGACGCGCGAGATGTCGAGGTCGTCCTGCTGGGCGGAGTGCTGCGCGGCTCGATTCGAGGGGTCGTCGGCGGCGACGCCGAGAGCCATGTCTCGCGGTTCCGCTTCGACAAGGTATTCATGTCCGGCAACGGGATCAGCGCCCGGAACGGGCTGAGCACGCCGAATGCGCACGTCGCTAGCATCGATCGCCGTACGACCGAGCGATCGCGTCGGGTCGTCGTCCTGGCAGATCACACGAAGGTCGGGATCGACTCGCCGATCCAGACGATTCCTCCAGACCGGATCGACGTGCTCGTCACAGACTCTTCGGCTCCGGCCGACGAGGTCGAGAGCTTCCGGGAGGCGGGCATCTCGGTGATGATCGCGGACGCGAGGCCTCATCCGTGACACACGGTCGACGGCGCGCCGCGTCCGCTCTCTACATGGAGTCGGGTTCGGTGGCCGCCGATCCGTCCCCGAGCCGGGCGCCGGCGGTCATTCCGTAGAGATCGCGCACCGTCTGTTCGGCTCCGTCGCCGTCGCGTGCGGCGATGCAGTCGCGCATCCGACGCCAGGTGCGCTCGCGCTGCTCGCGCGGGGCGAGAATGCCCGACCATCCGCCGAGGTTTCGTCGTGTGGCGACGGATGACTCCCGCACGAGCGCCAGGAACACGTTGTTCTCGGTTGCGAGAGTGACGGAGATCCCCAGCTCGACGGCTGCGGTGAAGACCGCGCGGCTGTCATCGGCCTGGACGCCGGCGATGGCGGCATCCGCCGCGGCGACGATGCGCGCGAGCGTGGCGTCATCGCAGCGCGAGAGTGCGAGGTGCAGCGCATTGCCCAGGAAGTACGCGGCCAGCTCGCCGGTGTCACGGCGCAGCTTGTCATCGGGAGCGGTGACTCGCGTGTAGCGCCCCACGGCGATCTCCACGAGACCGAAGCGCTCGAGTCTCTGCAGTGCTTCGCGCACCGGGGTGCGTGACACTCCGAGCTGCCGGGCGATCTCGACGTCGCGCAGGCGTTGTCCGGGGCGCAGGGTGCCGTCGACGATCGCCGCGCCGATGCGCGCATAGACCTCGTCGCTCAGGATCATGCCGCCGACGAGGTCGATGGGGTGCAATGCGTCGCTCATATCAGAGGAGATGCTACGTCCGCATCCGACTTTCGAATAGTTCTTGCGACGATGTCTGCCCTGACGATCACGGAACACCGTGCAGATCGCGCAGCGTTCTCTCGGCGCCCGCTCCGTCACGAGCAAGAATGCGATCGCGGAGGTCGTTCCACGCATCGACGCTGTGGGCGGAGGCCTCGTAGAAGGGTGGCCAGTCGCGAAGGTTGCGTTCGATCGCGAGAGCGCCCTCGCGCATGACCCCGCGGACCATGTGGTTGCCGGTGCCGATCGTGACGGCGACGAAGAGGGCGGTCGCGGCGTCGAAGACGCCCAGCTCGTCTCCGGCGCGGGCCGCGACGACAACGGCATCCGCGTGCGCGACGAGTGCCGCGAGCGCATCGTCCGTGCAGCGGGGGAGCGTCATGCAGAGTGCATTGCCCATGAAATAGATCGTGAACTCGGCGGTGTCTGCGCGCAGCGAATGATCCGGCACGGACACGCGCGTGTATCGGCCGACGGCGATCTCGACCAGGCCGGATCGCTCCAGTCTCTGCAGGGCTTCGCGAACCGGCGTGCGCGAGATCCCGAGCTGGCGGGCGATCTCGACGTCGCGCAGCAGGTGTCCCGGGGGCAGCGAGCCGTCGACGATGGCCGCGCCGACGCGCGCGTAGACCTCGTCGCTCAGAATCATGCCGGGCGTCAGGTCGATGGGGGACAGGATGACCGTCATCGCTCCGACATCCTATGTCGCGCCCCTACTCTCGCCCGCGGCCCCGTCGTCGGCCTGTCGCACTCTCGCCGGTGACTCACGGGGGATTCTTATCCACAGGTGCCTCCGCGAGCATCGGCCACTCAGTACAGTGATCGTCAGCCACGCACTGCGTGGCCTATCCGGGGGGATCCGTCGACGCCCGGGCGACGCGTCAAGCGCGTAACGCCCGGGCGTCGAATGGTTGGAGAGCATCGCCGTAATAAAGACGCTTGTGTTGCAACGTTTATGTCACCTTCACCAAAAGGATGACGCGCGAAGGCGGGCGCACGGCTAGGTTGGTGCCTGTCGGCGCAGTCGCGTCGTCATCGCACGTCTAGTAAGGCAGTTCATGAGCACCAGCGGTACCGTCAAGTGGTTCAACTCGGAGAAGGGCTTCGGGTTCATCGCTCCCGATGAGGGCGGCGCTGACGTCTTCGCCCACTACTCCGCCATCGAGTCGAGCGGATACCGTTCGCTCGAGGAGAACCAGCGCGTCGAGTTCGAGATCGCCCAGGGACCCAAGGGTCTGCAGGCGGAGAACATCCGACCCCTCTGATTCGAGTGAAGGGCCCGCGTTCGCGCGGGCCCTTTTCACTCGTGCCAGTGATCGATCGAGGTGATCAGTCCTCGATCAAGAGCAGTGAACGCAGCTGCGCGACGTCGTCGACGACGGCCGCCGCGCCTTCGGACTCGTGCGGCCAGCTGAAGCCCCATCGCACGAAGATCACGGGGACGCCGCGCTGTGCTCCGCCGTCGACGTCATGATGACGATCGCCGATGAGTACCGGACGACTCACGTCCACCCCGGCTGCAGCGAGACGACGCAGCGCCTCGGCGACGATGTCGGCCTTCGTGGCGAGCGTCCGCTCGTCGGGCGTCGAGCCGACGACGGCCTGCAGGTACGGCGACAGGTCGAAGTGCTCGACCAGTGCAGCGACCTGGATCTCGGGCTTCGAACTGGCGGTGGCCTGCGGGATCCCGGCAGCTGCGACGTCGGCGATGAGCTCCCCGATTCCCGGGTAGAGCTTCGCGCCCGTCGTGTAGCCGTCCGCCTTGCCGATCTTCCGGTAGTAAGCGACGGCCTCGGTCGACTCCTCGGGAGTCATCCCGACGTTCGTCTGGAACGACTCGAACATCGGCGGCCCGATCCAGTGCACCAGCTCGGCACGCGTGGGTGCGGGCTTGCCGAAGTGCTCGAGCGCGATCGTCAGGCGTCGCAGGATGCCGTCCGAGGCATCCACCACCGTGCCATCGACATCCCAGAGCACACAGGTCCACGGCGATCGAAGCGACATGGCATTCAGCCTATCGACGCCGCGCGTGAACCCGCCAAACCTCGCGTATGTACCGCGACACGCCGCAAAAGCGTACACAAGCGAGGTCTCGCGGGGACTCGGTGCGCGGATGAGGCGGGTGAGGCAGAGGCGGGTCAGATGGAGCGCGGGTGAGGCAGGGGCGGTCCCGGCGAGGCGCGGGGCGGAAGGGGTGCGGGTGAGGTGAGGCGCGGGGCGGAAGGGGTGCGGGTCAGAAGAGGCGCGGGGCTCCGGACTCGATGCCCTTCATGCCCTCGTAATCGAGGGTGACGCAGCGGATGCCGCGGTCGCCGGCGAGTGTCTTGGCCTGCGGCTTGATCTCTTGCGCGGCGAACACGCCGGCGACCGGTGCCAGGTGCGGGTCGCGATTCAGCAGGTCGAGATACCGCGTGAGCTGCTCGACGCCGTCGATGTCGCCGCGGCGCTTCACCTCGACGGCGATCGTGCCGCCGGAGGGGTTGCGCAGCAGCAGATCGACCGGCCCGATCGCCGTCGGGAACTCGCGACGCACGAGGGTCAGGCCGTCGCCGATCACCTCGACCTGCTCGGCGAGCAGTCGTTGCAGATCGGCCTCGACGCCGTCCTTCTGCAGCCCGGGATCGACGCCGAGCTCATGCGACGAGTCGTGCAGCACCTCGTAGATGCGCACGAGCAGGGCATCCCCGGTCTTCGCATGAGTGACGCGCCAGTGCTCGATCACGCCGGCCGACGCCGACTCGTCGTCGGGCGTCTCGACCTCGAGGCGGCAGGGCGGGCTCATCCAGTTGAGCGGCTTGTAGGAACCGCCGTCGGAGTGGACGAGCAGGGATCCGTCGCCCTTGTGCACCAGCAGGCGCGTCGCCAGGGGCAGATGAGCGTTCAGACGCCCGGTGTAATCGACCGAGCAGCGGGCAATGACCAGGCGCACCCGTCGAGTGTACGTGGCCGCACGACCGAACGACCGCGGAGAACTCCTCCTGCGAGACCCTCGCGCCGGGCCCGGGTCAGTGGTGCCCGGCGCCCACGGTCGATCCGGCGATGGGCTTGGCCGCACCCGACGCGAAACCGCTCATGGCGATCAGACCGACGATGATCCACAGCGTCGGCAGGATGCCGATCTGGTGGCTGATCCACCCCAGCACCGGCGGGCCGCACAGGAAGGCGACGTAGCCGATGGTCGCCGCCGCCGAGACGGATGCCGCGGCCTTGGCCGGGTCGTCGGCGGCGGCCGACATGCCGAGGGGGAAGCCGAGCGAGGCCCCCGCACCCCAGAGGGCCACGCCGACGAAGGCGAGCGGAATATTCGGGGCGAGGATGAACACGATGAGGCCGACGCCGGCGGCGATCGACAGGGCGCGGAGCGTCCAGACGCGGCCGATCCGATCGACCAGCGGGCCGCCGATCGCCCGGAAGACGGTCATCGACACCGAGAACACCGTCAAGAAGATGGCGCCCGTGGCCTCGGTCTCCTGGTGCCCGTCGACGACGGCGATCGTGAGCCAGTCGTTGGCGCTGCCCTCGGCGAACGCCATGCCGAGCACGATGGCGCCGATGGCGTACGTGCGCGGGTCGCGCCACACCGCGAGGGCGGTGGCGAGGCGCTCGCCGCGGGTGGTCGCCGTGGCGGATTCCTCCGCAGCGGATTCGTGCGCCGGAATGGCGCGCAGGGCGAGTGCCGTGATCGCCAGCCAGACGGCGGCCACCCCACCGAGGTGCCACGAGACCCCGACGCCCCAGGCGGCCATCACGACGCCGACGCCGGCGCCGGCGACCGTGCCGAGGCTGAAGAACGCGTGGAACAGGGGCATGATCGTGCGGCCGAACGCCTGCTCGACCGACGCCGCTTCGACGTTCATCATGACGTCGGTCGCTCCGAAGCACAGCCCGAGCAGGGCGAGTCCGGCGGCCGCGAGGGCATAGGAGTTCAGCGCATCCACGCCGAGGGCGGCGAGCAGGAGACCTGCGGCGACGCCGACGATCGTCACCGACAGTCCGCGCTTCGCGCCCCACCGCACGACGACGACGTTCGCGAGCATGACGCCCGTCAGCGAGCCCGCACCCATGGAGAACAGCAGGGCACCGACCTCGAAGTCGTCGAGGCCGAGATTGACCTTCACCGCCGGCAGCCGCGACGCCCATGAGGCGAAGGTCACGCCGCAGAAGAAGAACAGCGTGAAGATCGCCGTTCGCCACGCGACGAGTTGGCGGTGGGTCATGATCGTCCAGGTCACGGGTCCACCCTACCGAATCGATTCGATCTCCCGCTGGCGCGGCGGGTAGAGTGGTGTCGGTGACGAACCGACGCGCCACCATCGCAGACGTCGCCCGCGAGGCGGCCGTCTCACCCTCGACCGCGTCGGTGGTCTTCAGTGGCAAGACGCCCGTGTCGGATGCCACACGGCGCCGCGTGCTCGCCGCCGCGTCCGCGCTCGGCTACGTCGGACCCGACCCCCGCGCGGCCTCCCTGAGACTCGGGCGCAGCGGCATCGTCGGCGTCGTCGTCGGTGCGAGCCTGAACCACCTCTTCCTCGATCCGGTGCAGCGCCTCATGATGGACGGACTCGCCGAAGCGGTCGCGCCGTTCGGCGCCGGTCTGCTGCTGCTGCGCACCCACACCGACGTCGAGAACGCGCCTACCCTGCTCACCGCGCCCGTCGATGCCGCCGTGCTCATCGGCTGCGATGCACCGCTGCGCGAATCCCTCGACGCGGCCCGCAGCCGCGGCCTCCCGCTCGTGGTCATCGAGGGGGATGCCGGCTCGGACGTCCCACAGATCCTTCTCGACAATCGTGACGCCCAGCGCACCGCGGCGCAGCACCTGCGCGATCTCGGTCACACCGATGTCGCGATCGTCACGCTGCGCACCCGCGCCGAGATCACGTCCGGCTGGCTCCCCTCCGACGCGGAGATCACGATCGACGTGACGCGCGAGAGGCTCGAGGGGGCCCGCGACGTGTTCGCGGATGCCCCCGCGCTGGCGACCGCGGGCAGCTCCATCGACGAGGGGCTGGCGGCGGGTCGCGTGCTGTTCGCCGACCCTGCGAACCGGCCCACCGCGGTCATCGCGCAGAGCGATCTGCTGGCGGCGGGTGTGATCCGTGCGGCCGAGGAGGCCGGGCTGACGGTCCCGCTCGACGTGAGCGTCACGGGCTTCGACGGCATCCCCGTCGACGGGCTCTCCCCCTACGAACTGACGACGCTCGTGCAGCCGCCGACCGACAAAGGACGCGCCGCCGGAGAGGCGGTCGCCGCGATGCTCGAGGGGCGCGTCCCGGCATCCGTTCTGCTCACCTGCGCATTCCGACCCGGCCGAACGACCGGACCCGTCCCCGCTCGCCGGTAGACTGTAACCCCGACCCCCACGACCCGCCGCGACCGTCAGGAGGCCAGATTGCTCGCACTCCTGGCTGCGTTCGCGGTCGTGCCGCTGACGTTGCCCTGGCTCGTGAGCAGGATCGGCCCCCGCGCGTTCTTCGTCGGAGCGCTCGTGCCCATCGTCGCCTTCGTCCACGCGGCGATGGCGACCCCGCGCGTCCTCGCCGGTGACGCGCCGACCGAATCCGTGGTCTGGATCCCGCAGCTCGGGCTCGACCTGTCGATGCGGATGGACACGCTCGGCTGGCTGCTGACTCTGATCGTCACGGGTGTCGGTGCGCTCGTGATGATCTATTGCCGGTGGTACTTCGCGGGCAAGAAGGCCGGTGTCGGCCTGTTCAGCGCGACGCTGCTCGCCTTCGCCGGCGCGATGTACGGTCTCGTGCTCACCGACGACCTCATCATCCTCGTGATGCTGTGGGAGATCACGAGCATCCTGTCGTACCTGCTGATCGGCTTCTACCACGCCCGCGGTGCGAGCCGCAGGGCCGCGCTCCAGGCACTGCTGGTCACGACGCTCGGCGGGCTCGCGATGTTCGTCGGCGCGGTGATCCTCGTCGTGCAGGCCGGCACCACCAGCATCGCCGCGATCCTCGCGGCCTACACCGCAGCGGGGTCGGCGCTCGCCGGGAATGCACTGATCAACACCGCGATCGTGCTGCTGCTGGTCGGCGCCCTCAGCAAGTCCGCGATCTTCCCGTTCCACTTCTGGCTTCCCGGAGCCATGGCCGCCCCCACCCCCGTGAGCGCGTATCTGCACGCGGCGGCGATGGTGAAGGCCGGCATCTACCTCATCGCGCGGCTCGCCCCCGCCTTCGCGCACAGCGAGCCGTGGCGACCGATCGTGATCGGGCTCGGCCTGTTCACGATGCTGCTCGGCGGACTGCAGGCGCTGCGCGAATCCGACCTCAAGCGCATCCTCGCCTTCGGCACGGTCAGCCAGCTCGGCATGCTCACCGTCGTGCTCGGCTATGGCGAGCGCAACTCCGCGCTCGCGGGGCTCGCGCTGCTGCTCGGGCACGCGCTGTTCAAGTCGGCCCTCTTCCTCGTCGTCGGCGTCATCGACCGCCAGCTGTCGACGCGTGACATCGGCGAGCTCTCGGGCGTCGGCCGGCAGGCACCCACGCTCGCGATCGCGTCGATGGTCGCGATCGGCTCGATGGTGGGCCTCGCGCCGACGGTCGGGTTCGTCGCCAAGGAGGCCGTGCTCAGCTCGTTGCTCGAGGGTGGTTCGCGCCCCGACGCGGTGATCCCGCTCGTCGGCATCGTGCTCGGCTCGATCCTCACCACCGCGTACGGACTGCGCTTCATCTGGGGCGCGTTCTGGACGAAGCGCGACGCGTCGGGCGAGAAGATGGCGCCCACCCCGTGGCCCGACCCGCCGCTCGGATTCCTCGCCGCCCCGATCATTCTCGCGGCGCTGACCCTCACCGCGGGTTTCGCCGCCCCCCTGCTGGATGTCGCATTCTCGGGCTACGCCGACACCATGCCCATGGATACCGGAAACCCCGATCACCCGTACCACCTGGCGCTCTGGCACGGCCTCGAGCCGGCGCTGCTCCTGTCCCTCGGCAGCATCGCGCTCGGTGCCGCCCTGTTCTGGTTCGCGCAGCGCACGCGCAGCATCCCGCGGCGCCTGCTGCCCTTCACCGCGGCCGACGTCTACAACGCGACCCTGCGCGGCATCGCCCGGGTCGCCGTCTGGACGACGACCCTCACGCAGCGCGGATCGCTGCCGGTGTACGTCGGCACGATCTTCGTCGTGTTCGTCGCGGCCGAGGGAACGGCCCTGCTCGCGAGCCCCGATCGGCGCATCTCGTTCGAGCCGTGGCAGACGCCGATGCAGCTGCTCGCCGCCCCCATCATGATCATCGCGGGCATCGTCGCGGTGCGCGCGCGCAAGCGGTACACGGGCGTCGTGCTGGTGTCGGTGACCGGCCTCGGCATGGTGGCCCTCTTCGCCACGAGCGGCGCGCCCGACCTCGCGCTCACGCAGATCCTCGTCGAGACGGTGACCCTCGTTACCTTCGCGCTCGTGCTGCGGCGCATCCCGGCCCGCATGGGCGAGCACAATGCCTCGGTGTGGCCGGTGGCGCGCACGGTGCTCGCCGTCGCGGTCGGCGCGACGATGGCGATGGTCGCGCTCGTGGCGACCGGTGCCCGCGTCGCCGAGCCGATCTCGACAGCGTTCCCCGACCTCGCCTACGACCTCGGCCACGGCAAGAACGTCGTCAACGTCGCCCTGGTCGACCTTCGCGGGTGGGACACCATGGGCGAGCTCTCGGTGCTCATCCTGGCGGCCACCGGCGTGGCATCCCTCGTCTTCGTCACGCACCGGTCCGATCTCATCTCGCGGGCGATCTCGGCCCTGCCGACCGGCGCCACCCGCACGCGCCGCCCGCTCGTCGAGACCTCCGATGGGCTGCAGTCGCGTGCGAGCGCGCCCGGCAGCACGCGGCAGGCGTGGCTCGTCGGCGGCCAGCGGATGCGGCCCGAGAATCGGTCGATCATGCTCGAGGTGATCGTGCGGGTGCTCTTCCACACGATCATCGTCGTGTCGATCTACCTGCTGTTCGCCGGTCACAACCTGCCCGGAGGCGGCTTCGCGGGCGGACTGGTCGCCGGAATGGCCCTCGTCATGCGCTACATCGCCGGCGGCCGTTATGAACTGGGTGCCGCAGCGCCGACGGATGCCGGTCGCCTGCTCGGTGCCGGGATGACGCTGGCCGTGGCATGCGCGGTCGTCCCGCTGCTGTTCGGCGCCGCGCCGCTCACAAGCTGGTTCTGGGAGGCGGAACTCCCCGTCATCGGCCACGTCGAGTTCGTCACGTCGACTCTCTTCGACATCGGCGTCTACCTCGTCGTGATCGGTCTGGTGCTCGACGTGCTGCGCTCGCTCGGCGGCGAGGTCGACCGGCAGACGCAGGCCCTGCGCCAGGCCCAGCCGCCGACTGCCGGGCAGGCGCCCGAGGCGGCGCAGGGCGCGCACGGCATGCCGGGGGTGAGCGCATCGTGACGGTCTCGCTCGTGCTCGTCATCATCATGGGCGTGCTCTTCGCCGCAGGCGTGTACGCCATGCTCGAGCGCAGCCTCACGCGCGTGCTCATCGGCTTCCTGCTGCTGGGCAACGCCGCGAACCTGTTCCTGCTCGTCGTGATGGGTCGCCCCGGCGCGGCGCCGTTCTTCGGCGCGGCCGACCCCGAGGACATGAGCGACCCGCTCCCGCAGGCGCTGACCCTCACCGCCATCGTCATCACCTTCGCGGTGTCGGCGTTCCTGCTGGCGCTCATCTACCGCTCCTGGCAGCTCGGCCAAGCCGACACGGTGGAGGACGACGAGGAGGACGTGGCCCTGCGCGAGCGGCCCTCGGTCGACGAGGACGAGATGGACGACGAGACGGCCATCGAAGACGAGGACGACGACGCCACGACCGACTTCATCGGCACCGAGACCGCGCCCATCACGGTGCTGCACCACCGCGACATCGACGGCATCCTCGACGACGCCCCCCTCGACCGGAGCTCGGGCGCCTCGGGATCATCGGGCACCGCGGCATCCGACCACGGAGGTGACCGCCGATGAGCGCCCTCGTGCCCCTCCTCGTCGCGCTGCCGCTGCTCGGTGCCGGCGTCGCCCTCGTCTTCGGTCGTCAGCGTCGCGTGCAGGTCGGCGTCTCGATCGTCACCCTCACCCTCGTCCTCGCGATCGCCGCCGTGCTCTTGTATACGGTCGACTCGTCGGATCAGGCGATCGCCGTCTCGGTGGGCGGCTGGCCGATCCCGTTCGGCATCGTGCTGTACGTCGACCGGCTGGCGGCGCTGCTCGTCGTGATCTCCAGCATCGTCCTGCTGGCGGTTCTCCTCTTCTCGGTCGGGCAGGGTGCGGCCGACGGCGACGACGACACCCCCGTCACGATCTTCCATCCGTCGTACCTGATCCTCGCGGCGGGCATCTTCAACGCCTTCATCGCGGGCGACCTGTTCAACCTGTATGTCGGATTCGAGATCCTGCTGGTGGCCTCGTACGTGCTCATCACGCTGGGTTCCACCGAGTCGCGCATCCGCACGGGCGTCGTCTACATCGTCGTCTCGCTCGTCTCGTCGATCCTGTTCCTCACCGCGATCGCCGCGATCTACGGCGCCCTCGGCACGGTGAATATCGCCCAGCTGTCGGAGCGGATGACCGAGCTGCCGCAGTCCACACAGCTCGTGCTGCACCTCATGCTGCTGCTCGCCTTCAGCATCAAGGCGGCCGTCTTCCCGCTGTCGTTCTGGCTGCCCGACTCGTACCCCACGGCCCCGGCCCCGGTCACGGCGGTGTTCGCGGGCCTGCTGACCAAGGTCGGCGTCTACGCGATGATCCGCACCGAGACGCAGATCTTCCGCGACAACGATGTCAACACCCTGCTGCTGATCGTGGCGCTGGCCACCATGATCGTCGGCGTGCTCGGCGCGCTCGCCCAAGCCGAGCTCAAGCGCATCCTGTCGTTCACGCTCGTCAGCCACGTGGGCTATCTCGTCTTCGGGCTCGCGATCGCGACCCCCCTCGCCCTCGGCGCGACGATCTACTACATGGTCCACCACATCATCGTGCAGACCACCCTGTTCCTCGCGATCGGACTCATCGAGCGTCGCGCGGGCTCCACCTCGATCCTCAAGGTGAAGGGGCTCATGCGCGCGGCCCCCGTGATCGCGGTGCTGTACTTCATCCCGGCGATCAACCTCGGTGGCATCCCGCCCTTCTCGGGCTTCATCGGTAAGTTCGCGCTGTTCGACGCCGCCGCACAGGTGGGCACGCCGCTCATGTACGTGCTGATCGTCGGCGGCGTGATCACGTCGCTCCTGACGCTGTACACCCTCATGCGCGCGTGGAACCTCTCCTTCTGGCGCGAGGACGACGACCACGCGGAGGAGCCCGCCGTCGTCGAGCGCATCTCGTACCTCGGCGATGCGCCGGCCGCCGACGAACAGGGCGACCGGCGGGTCATCCCGCGCATCATGACCGCGACGACCGCCGGGATGGTCGCCGTCACGATCGCTCTGACGGTCTTCGCCGGGCCCCTGTACCGCCTGTGCGCGAGCATCGGCGATGCGCTGCTGACGCCGGTCACCCTCGTGCAACTGGACGAGGAGGTCGGACGATGAGCCCCGCGTCGCGCTCGCTCGCCTCGGCGATCTGGCGTCAGCTCCCCTTCTTCGTGTGGCTGATCGCGCTGTGGATGCTGCTGTGGGGACAGTTCACGGTGCTCGCGGCCGTGACGGGTCTGATCGTCGCGATCTTCGTCACGCGGATCTTCCGGCTGCCGCCGGTCGAGCTATCGGGTCGGGTGAACCTCTGGTACGGGTTCGTGTTCGTCGTGACCTTCGTGTTCGCACTCGTGCGCGGGTCGCTCATCGTGGCATGGCAGACGCTCGACCTGCGGCGCTATCCCGGAACCGCGATCGTCGCGGTTCCGCTGCGCACCGACGACGACCTGATCCTCGCGCACGTGGGTGTGACCGCGTCGCTGATCCCCGGGTCGCTCATCATCGACATCGACCGCGACCGGCGCATCCTGTACCTGCATGTGCTGGGGGTCTCGTCCGACGCCGATGTCGAGAAGCAGCGGCGCTCGGTGCAGGGCTGGGAGGCCCGTATCGTGCGCGCCGTGGGTTCGCGCGCGCAGCTCGAAGCCATCCGCGGCGAGGGCTCCCGGTCGCCCCGCGAGGGAGGGGACCTCAGATGAATCCGCTCGTCGTCGTCATCTGCATCGTGTTCGGTGTCGCCACCCTGCTGACCCTCTGGCGCATCATCTTCGGGCCGTCGATCCTCGATCGCGCGGTCGCGTCCGACGTGTTGCTCACGCTCGTCATGTGCTCACTCGGCGCCGACATGGTGATCAACCACCACACGCGCTCGCTGCCGGCGCTGCTCATCATCGCCGCCGTCGGCGTGTTCGGATCCATCGCCATCGCGCGCTTCGTGGCGAGAAGGGACAACTCCGACCGATGAACGAGCTGTTCGACACCATCGCCCTGATCCTCGTCCTGATCGGCGGGCTGCTGTGCGTGACGGCCGCGATCGGCCTGCTGCGCTTCCACGATGTGCCCACCCGCCTGCACGCCGCGACCAAGCCGCAGGTGCTCGGGCTGATCCTCATCTGCATCGCGATCGCGCTGTCGCTGCGGTCGTGGCCCGTGGTCGCGTTCTTCGTGCCGGTGGTGCTGATCCAACTGGCATCCGCCCCCCTGTCGGCGCACATGGTGGGGCGACAGGCCTATCGCAACGGCACGATCGATGAGCGCTCGCTGTATGTCGACGAGCTCGCCGAGGCACGCGGCACCCCACCTGCCGCCGGCGGCTGACCCGCGGGCTGACCGCCGCAGGGTCGGGGGGTTGGTTCGCGTCCGCCCTCACCCAGAACGCACGACAGCACCGGTGCAGCCGCCCGAGCGGTGCTGTCGTGCGTTCTCGGGCTGGCGCGCGGCGCCGGGCGGCGTCAGGGGGCGAGCGAGGGGGTGCGGGCGATGCCGAACTCGTGACGCAGCACGCTGCGGGCGGCGAACCAGCCCGACTGGCCGTGCACTCCCGGGCCGGGCACGGTCGAGGCGCCGGTGAGGTAGACGCCGGGCATTGGGGTCCGCCACGGGTCGAGGCTCAGCACGGGCCGCGCGAGCAGCTGCCGCAGGGTCGCGGCCCCGGCGGCGATGTCGCCCCCGATGTAGTTCGGGTTGTACTCGGCCAGGTCGGCCGCGGTCCGCGCCTGCGACGCGACGATCACCTCCCGGAATCCCGGTGCGTGCTGCTCGATCGCCCGGATCACGGCCTCGGTCTGGTCGATCGTCGACCCCGTCGGCACGTGCGTGTACGTCCACAGGGCGTGGCCGCCCGCGGGCGCACGGTTCGGATCGAACGTCGAGGGCTGCGAGACGAGCACATAGGGGGATGCCGCGTGCCGCCCCGACAAGACGTCGCGCTCGCCGGCCGCGATCTGCTCGCGTGTGCCGCCGAGATGCACCGTGCCGGCTTGGGCCACCCGTGCGTCGGCCCACGGCACCGGGCCGGAGAGGGCGAAGTGCACGGTCGCGGCCCCGCTGCCGTACCGGAACCGCTCGAGCCGGCGGCGGTAGCGCCCCAGCATCCGTCCGCCCGCCAGCCGGATGAGGGCGCGCGGTGTCACGTCGAGCACGACGGCGTGCGCCGTCAGCTCGTCGAGGCTTGCGACCTCGTGATCGGTGACGATCTCGCCGCCATGGGCGCGCAGGTCAGCGGCGAGGGCGTTCGAGATCGCCTGCGAGCCTCCGAGCGGGATCGGCCACCCGCCCGCGTGCGCGTGCGTCTGCAGCGCGAGGCCCGCGGCGGCGGCGACCGGGCTCGGCTGCGGCACGATCGCGTGGGCGGCGACGCCGGTGATCATCGCGGGGGCCACGCGCCCTGAGAAGCCCGCGTTCCAGAGCGGGCTGCCCTGGGCGAGCGTGCGCAGCCCGAACCGCGCCTCGACGACGGGGTGCGGCGGCACACGCAGCAGGGACGACCCCGTGAACCGGGCGATCTCGCGGGCGTGCGCGGCGAGCGGCTGCAGCAGGCGACGGTAGGCGGGGCCGTCCGTGCCGAGCGCGTCGACCGTGCGCTCGAGGTCGCGGTACGCGATGCCCGGGCCGCCGTCGGCGTCGGGCAAGGGGTGGGCGAACGAGACCTCCGGGGTGACGAACTCGACCCGTGAGGCGAGTCCGAAGGCGCGGAAGAAGGGGGATGCCACGGCGAGCGGATGCACCGCCGAGCACGAGTCCTGCCAGTACCCCGGCGCGACGCTCTCGCGCGTGCTCGCGCCTCCGCCGAACCCCGGCATCCGCTCGTACACGCGTACCGACAGCCCGGCGCGGGCGAGCGTCACGGCGGCGGCGAGGCCGTTCGGCCCCGATCCGACGATCTCGACGTCGGTCATCGGTCCGCCGGCGCCGGGGAGGGAGCAGCGGCGCCGGGATCCGTGCCCGAGCCATCCGTGCCCGGGGCATCCGTCCCCTCGGCATCGCTCCCGGGGGCATCCGTGCCCGCGGCGGCGGCCGCGGCATCCGTCGCCTCGCCGACCTCGGCGGCGGCCTGCGCATCCGGCGTCCCCGCACCGGCGTCCGGCGCGGTGGCGCGGGCCGACGACTCACCCGCCTCGCGCTCGCGGCGACGCCCCTCGGCGAGGAAGGCGAGGCGGCGCAGCGTCTCTTCGTTGCGGAGGTGCAGCAGCGGTGCCCAGACCAGGCGGGGCAGAAGCGCCCCGAGACCCGCGACGGGCTCTTCCCCCATCCGCACGACACAGCCCTGGCCTCGGGGCTTGACCTCGATGACGACGACACCGCGCCCGAGCGGCCCGGCCTTCGCGCGCAGCTTCACGCGCTGCGGCGGCGACCACTCGACGAGTTGGGTGTCGTCGTCGAAGAGCACCGGCCACACTCCGAGCGAGTGGTGCAGTCGTGCGCCTTCGGCCGGCCACTCCGGGTCGACCGCACGCATGCGCGAGGCGCCCACCACCCACGCGGGGTAGAGCCATCCGTCGCCGAGCACGGCGAACACGTCGTCAGGGGTGCAGTCGAACAGTCTCACACTGGCGGTCGCCATCGGGGCCTCCTCGGCAGGGGTCCCTCTCGATGCTACGGGGGCCGCACGCGACGGACGTGGGGGTTGACGTCGTGACACAGGTGGTCCCACGATCGAGACCGCCCGCCGCCCGGTCAGTTCGCGGGCACCGGTCAGTCCGCGGGCAGGAGCGTGAGCGTGTCGACGGCGGATGCCTCGACGCGGTCGCGCGAGAACAGCCACGGCGTCTGGCGCCGTTCCTGCCACGCCGCGAACTGGTCGGTGTAGTTCGGGTGGTAGGCGTGGCCGCTCGCCCCGGTCAGATGGTTCCAGCGCGACGCGTCGAGGTCGGACAGGTCGATCGTCATGCGCATCGAGGGCACCGTCGTCGTCGCGAACGAGCCGCTGCCGAGCGTCCACCCCGTGGCGTCGACGACGGAAGAGCCGCCGCCCACGGGGTACGGACCCCGGTTGAACAGCGCCTCGATCGGGGCGATGCCGCTCTCGCCGAACGTGCCGCTGGTCAGGGTGATGGCGTGCAGCGAACCCCAATTCCAGGCATCCGGGTCGTCGCCCTGCAGCGCCGCGAGCCGTGCGTACGCGTCGGTCGCCGCACGCTCGAGCATGGCGCGCTGTCCGCTGACACCGATCGTGTCGTTCGTCCACCAGTCCGAGTCGGGGTCGTCGAGCAGGCGGTCGATGACGGTGAACAGGCGGCCCTGGCCCGAGAGCCCCGCGGAGTGGTCGCGGCGCGAGAACAGGTCTTGCGCGAGCTCGTCCCACAGCACGTTCGCGTAGGCGGCGGCCGACGAGTCGGCGGTGTTCTGGGCATCCCATCCCGCCAGCAGGTCGAGGCCGCGCTGCGCCGTCGGGTCGTCGAGGGTGATGTCGGCGTAGGCGGCGATGAGGCGCTTTCCGAGCCAGAACTCCTGGTCGGCCTGGATGGCGCTCATGTCGTCGGCGGTGAGCTCGCCGCGTGCGGTCGCCCGCTCGATGAGGTCGGCGATGCGGGCGGCACGCCAGCCGTAGTCGAAGTCGGAGCCGAGGAAGTAAGGGTACGTCTCGGGCACGATCGCGTTGTTCGCCGTGACGATGTAGCCCGACTCCGGGTTGTAGACGACCGGGAGATCCGAGAACGGAATATATCCCTGCCAGTCGTAGGCCGAGTCCCAGCCGGGCTGCGGCATCGTCCCGTCCCCGGCCCCGCGGACGGGCAGCTTTCCGGGAGCCTGATAGCCGATGTTGCCGGCCCGGTCGGCGTAGACGAGGTTCTGCGCGGGGACGTCGAACAGGGATGCCGCGGCACGGAAGTCCTCGAAGTCCGCCGCCGTGTTCAGGGCGAAGATGGCGGATGCCGTGGTGCCCGGATCGAGCGCGGTCCATCGGAGCGACACGGCGTATTCCCCGGGCGGAATGGACCCGCCGGAACTCGTGCTGTCACCTTCGAGCGGGGTCGCCGCGTTCGTCGTTCCGATCGCGGGGTCGTCGGCGATCGAGGTGAAGTCGTCTGTCCGCCCCGAGACGATCGGCCCGTGCGCCGTCGATCGCACCTCGATCGAGACGTCGTCGCCGCCGGCGACCCGGAACGTCTCGGTGCGGGTCTCAAGGGGCACGAGCGCGCCGTCCCGCCAGTACTGATCGCCCTGGATGCGCTCGAGGTACAGATCGGTGACGTCCGCCGTCAGATTGGTGAAGCCCCAGGCGATGTCGGCGTTGTGACCGATGACGACGCCCGGCACCCCCGAGAACCCGAACCCGGCGACGTCGAACGCGCACGCGTCGGTGACCGTGCGGCAGCGCAGCCGGATCTGGTGCCACACGCTCGGGAGCGACGCGCCCAGGTGCGGATCGTTGCTGAGCAGCGGCTTGCCGGACGCGGTGAGATCGCCCGAGACCACCCACGAGTTCGACCCGACGCCCTCTTGGGCGCCGCCGAGCAGCGCCGACGCGGCTTCGACGACCGACCCGACCTCTTGCCACGAGACCGCGGGCACCGTGTCGCCTGCGCCCGGCGACCCGTCGGCGGCGACCGACCCGGTCGTGACGGCCCCGGCGGTGGACGCCCCGCTCTCGGGCGTGGGCACGGCGGGGAGGCCCGTCGTGATCGTCGGGACGATCACGGGATGGTCGGCGTACGGGTATCCCGGGTAGAGGTCGGCGATCTGCGCCGCCGTGAAGTTCTGCGCGAGCACGGCGCGGTCGGTCTCGTCCTCGATGTTGCTGCGGAGGTCCCACGCCATCGCTTTCAGCCACGCCACCGAGTCGGCGGGCGTCCACGGCTCGATCTCGTAGTCGGGGTTCTGCAGTCCGAGCACCGCGTACTCGAGGGACGCGTCGGCACCCTGGTGACTCGCGAGGTAGGCGTTGACCCCGTCGGCGTAGGCCTCGTAGTAGCCGCGGGTCGTGGCATCCAGCGCCGCCACCTCCTGCTCGGCGACCCGTCGCCAGCCGAGGGTGCGCAGGAACTCGTCGGTCGGCAGCTGCGAGGCGCCGAAGAGCTCGGCGAGCCGCCCGCTCGTGACGTGACGGCGGAAGTCCATCTCCCAGAACCGGTCCTGCGCCTGCACGTATCCCTGCGCGTAGAAGAGGTCGTGCGTCGAATCGGCGACGAGCGTCGGGATGCCGAGGTCATCGCGGTACACCGACACCTGCGCCTCGAGGCCCGGCGCGCTCACCGTGCCGTCCAGCTGCGGGAACGACCGCTGGATCGTCCACACGACGAACCCGGCGGCGATGAGCGCGATGACCACGAGCCCGGCGACCACCGAGTACGCGATGATGCCGATCCGGCGCCGGCGCGTCCGCGGGTCGGGGGTGGGTTCGTCGACATGCGCGACCGTGCGGTTGGCGCCGGTGAGGGAGGGGAGATCGGACATCGTCGTCGGAGCACTTCCAGCTGGATTGCGGGAGCACGCTACGCCGCGCCGCGCGGGTTCGGGGCCCGAGGTGGCGCTGCGCGGTCCGCACCCCCAGGTGAACGGATCGTCCTGGCATCCTATGCGCCGCGCGTCGCGCGTGCAGGCCTCCGGCTCGAGGCTCGGGTCAGTCCCCGGCGAGGATCTCGGGGTGCGCGTCGAGCAGGGCGACCTGCTCCTGCCACGACAGCCCGGCGATGCTGAGCACGACCCGCACGACGGCGGCGTCGGCGTGCTGCGTCGTCAGCCGCAGCTCGCGCAGGGTCGCGCGGGCCGTCTCTTCGATGAGGAAGGCGAGGAGCTCGGGCGGCACGTCGCCTCGGAACGCCCCCGAGGCGACGCCCTCGCGGGTCAGTTCGCGCACGCGGCGGCGCAGCGGGGCCAGCGCGCGCACCGTCTCGGCGACGTGTGCGTCGTCGAGGGCGATGTTCGCCGAGGCGCGCACGGCGTATGCCTCGCGCCACAGCCGCGCCGCCATGTGCGCCAGCGCGACGCGCGGGTCGGGGTCGGACGTCTCTTCGGCGATGGCGTTGAACCGGCCGGCGCCGATGGCGATGACCTCGCGCAGCAGCTCTTCGCGGTCGGAGAAGTGACCGTACAGGGCTCGCCGCGACAAGCCCGCCGACTGGGCGATCGCGTCGAGCGAGGCGTGCGGGTCGCCGGCGAGTACGCGCTGCGCCGCCGCGAGAAGAGCCGCGCGGTTCGCCGTGGCGTCGCGGCGACGACCGGTCGCGCGGGCGGGGGCGGCTGAGGCGGGGGAGGCGGCGGTGCGGGTCACGGGAGTGGTCCTTCGGGGGAGGGGGATGCCGGTCACATGAGCTTCGTCGAGGCCATGGCGTCGACCAGGCCCCGGTTGAACGAGATCAGCGGGCGCCGCAGCACGAGGCCGAGCAGCAGGGTCGGCAGAGTGAAGGCGAGGAGCAGCCCGAGCGACACCCAGAAGTCCGATCCGTAGGTGCCGGCGATCGCGGAGCGGATCGCCGAGATCGCGTGGGTGGCGGGGAGGAACGGGCTGATGTTCTGGAACCACGCGGGCAGCAGCTGCAGCGGGTACGCACCGCCCGACCCGGAGATCTGGATCACGAGCAGCAGCACCGAGAGGGCCTTTCCGGCGTTGCCGAACGCGACGACGAACGTGTAGATGATGAGCGTGAACACGAGCGAGGTCACCCATCCGGCCAGGAGCAGCAGGAAGGGGTGCGCCGGGGCGATGCGCACGAACAGGATGAGACCGCCGATGACGAGGGTGCTCTGCGCGAGCCCCGTCAGGGCGAAGATGCCGTAGCGGCCGAGGTACTTCTGCGTCGGCGTCAGGTCGGGGTCGCCGGGCAGGGTGTCCCGGCCGACGTCGACGCGGATCGCGACGGTCATGAGGAGCGCCCCGACCCACAGGGCGAGCACGATGTACAGCGGCGCCATGCCCGCACCGAAGCTGACGACGGGGAACACCGCCACCCGGTCGACCCGCACGGGCTCGGCGAGCGAGGTGGCGAGCACGCTCGGATCGGATCCGATCACCTCGCTCAGTCCGGCGAGGTCGCCTGTCTGCACGGCCCGGGCGATCGCCTGCTGCACGCCGTCGAACCGGCCGGCCGCGTCGGTGAGCGCCGTGCTGAGGCGGGCGGTGACGCCCTGCGCACCCTGCAGGGTCGCGACGACCGAGTCGGACGCCCCCGACAGCCCCGCGGCCGCCTGCGACAGGTCGCCGCGCACTGCCGAGACGTCGTCGTCGATCGTGGCGAGGGTCGAGCCCAAGGCATCCAACTGCGGCTTCAAGGTGCCGGAGTACGAGTTCTGCGCCTGCGCGATCGCGTCCTTCGCCTGGGCGATGAGGTCCTTCACCTGCTGGTGGGATGCCTGGGCGTCGGCATTTCCCGCGGTGATGTCCTGCGCTGCCTGCACGAGCGAATCGTGGACGGCCTGCTGGCGCAGGATCGCGCGGTCGAGCTGCGCGACGACGTCATCGAGCGCCTGCTGCCCGGCGGCCGGCAGCTGCGGCCGCACGTCGTCGACCAGGGTGGTGCGGAGAGTCGTCGCCCCGTCGATCTGCTGCTGCACGCGTGCGGCGAGGGTGGTGAGCGCGGCCGACTGGTCGCCCGACAGCGTGCCGAGCTGTGCGTACAGGTCGTCGATGCTCGTGCCGACCGCCTCGTACCCGGCCGCCGTCTGGGCGAGCGCGTCGGCGATCGCGCCGGTCGCCTGCTGCAGCGTGCCGGCGAGCTGCTGCACCGCACCGGCGCCGCTGCCGGCGGCGTCCGCGGCGTCGCCGAACGCCGAACCCGCTCCCGACACGAGGGCCGACGCGCTCTGCGCGAGCGGGATCGTGCCCTGCACCAGGGCGCCGAACATGTCCGCGGTCTGCGCGCCCGAGCGCAGCTGTGCGGCGAGCGAGCCGACCCGGCTCTCGACCCGGGTCAGCGCCGCCTGGGTGTCGGCGTCGGTGAGATAGTCGGACAGCGACGAGATGAGGCTCAGCGCGACGTCGCTCAGCGTCTCGGTGAACACCTCGCTGATCTGCGCCGACACCCCCTCGGCGCCCTGACCGGTGATCTTCGGGGCGAGGGCGTTCTTCTTCTCGTTCGTGTAATAGGCGAGTTCGGTGCGCTCGGCCCCGTCGGCGTAGAACGTGAGCATGTCGGCGCTGAAGCTCTTCGGCAGCACGATCGCCGCGTAGTAGCGGCCGGCCTTCGTGCCGTCGATCGCGTCGTCTTCCGAGGTGATCACCCAGTTGAGCTGGTCGTTCGCGCGCAGCTGCGACAGCACCTGCTCGCCCACGTTCACCCGGATCGGCACGAGATCGCTCTGATACCCCTCGTCGGTCGAGGCGACGGCGACGGTGAGGTTCTTCGTGTTGTCGAACGGGTTCCAGCTCGCGAGCACGTTGAACCAGGTGAACAGCGACGGGATGACGACGAGACCGAACATCACGATGATCGCCATGACGTTCATGACCGAGTGCCGCAGGTCGCGGCGGATGAGGTGCAGGATGCCTCTCACGCTCGTTCACCTCCTTCGCGGGGCGCGTCGGGATCGTCGTCGGATGCCTCGGCGTCGGGCTCACCCTCGGTCGCACCGGCGGGTTCGGGTTCCGGTTCGGGAGGAACCGCGGATCCCGCAGCGGGAGCGGGCGCCGGGTCGTCGGCGAACAGGCGCGTGAGCTCGTCGGTGTCGCTGTCGACGGTGTCCGGGTCGGCGCCCGCGTCGGAGGCATCCGGTGTGCTCGCCGCCCCGACATCCGGCTCACCCGCCGCCGTCGCGGCACCGGGCCCCGACTCGGTGGGGTCGGGAGTGGTCAGGTCGTCGCCGACGAGGTGCTGGGCTCCGCCTGATGCCTCCGCGGCTCCGCCGGAGGAGACCGTGTCGACGCCGTGCATCGCGCGGCGGAGGTCGGCGTCGCCCATGCCGGCGAGCTCGGCGGCCGCCTCGAAGCTGTGGTTGACGTACTCCAGCACGACCAGGAACGCGATGACGACGAGGCACCAGAGCATCCAGAGGAAGAGCAGCGTCGCGCTCTGTTCGTGCACGAGCCAGGCGATGAGGCCCAGCACGACCATGCCGCCGAGGCCCGTGAGCAGGGCGACCCGCAGCAGCGTCGGGTAGCGCTCGGTGAAGTGGCGCGAGCGCCGGTCGAGGCGGCTGCGGAAGTCGCTGCGATCGGAGAGCGCGTGGATGACGTCGCTCAGGCGATAGCCGCGCCCGATGACCTGCACGTCTTCGCCGATGAGCAGGTCGGTGGCGACGATCTCGCGGTTGAAGAGGCGGTTGAGGTTCGCGAGGCGCCGGCGCAGCACGAGGCCGAGCACCCAGGCGAGCACGACGAAGATGCCGAGCACGCCCATGAAGCGCCACCAGTGCGCGCCGTAGAAGCCGGCGATCGTCTCGCGCATCGCGTCGATGCCGTAGGTGAACGGCAGGAAGGGGTAGATGTTGCGGAAGAACTGCGGCATGAGCTCGATCGGGTACAGGCCCGAGGCTCCCGGGATCTGCATGATCACGAGCAGCACGCACAAGCCCCGGCCGACATGCCCGAACGAGACGCAGAGCGCGTAGATGATGCTGACGTAGGCGAGCGAGATGAGGATGCCGGTGCCCACGAACGCCGCGGCGTTCGCCGTCTGCACCCCGATGATGAGATCGCCGACCGTGACGACGATCGCCTGCAGCACGCCGAGCGTGCCGAACAGCAGGAAGCGGCCTACGTACGCCTCGCGCACGCGGATCGGCTCGACGCCCTCGGTGTCGACCTCGACCTTGAAGATCACCATCATGACGAACGCGCCGATCCACAGCGACAGATTCGTGAAGAGCGCCGCCATCGCCGAACCGTACGAATCGACCGGGAAGACGGCGTGCTCGGCGACGTCGACCGGCGTCGCGATGAACTGCGCGATCTGCTGCGGGTCGAGGCCGGTGACCGTGCCCAAGGTCTTCCACGACGATGCCGAGCCGAGTGCCAGCACGTCGGTGCGCGCGTCGCCGAGCCCGGTCTGGATGCCTGCGAGATTGCCGTCGAGGCTGTCGAGGGCTGTCGAGGTCGCCACGAGCTGGGCGTCGAGGCCGGTCAGCAGCGTGCCCGCCTGCGTGAGCTGCGCACGCTGGGCGTCGAGCGCGGCAGAGAAGCCGCCGGCGCTCGTGGACAGGGTCGCCGTGGCGCTCGTGAGCGCCGGGAGCGAGCCGGTGAGCGCGTCGCGCAGGGTTCCGGCCGAGGTCTGCGCGCCCTGGACGGCGTTGTTCAGTGCGTCGGCGGTGGCCTGCACCGCCTGCACCGCGCCCGCCGTATCGGTGTTCAGGGTCGCGAGGTCGGCGAGCAGCTGCTGGTCGGCCTGGTTCTGCTGCTCGAGCGCGGTGAGCACCTGCTGCAGCTGTGCGGCGACGGCGGGGTCGAGGCCGCCCGCGTCGAGCAGGTCCTGCAGCTGGGCGATCGCCGCGGCGTTCGCGTCGGTGACGGCCGTGATGTCGGCGATCGCGGTGTCGATGCGGGTGCCGGCCTGCCCGAGGGCCTGGGTGACCTGGGTGATCGACACGTGGGCCTGCGCCGAGGCATCAGCCAGCAGCGTCGCCCCTTGCACGTAGGCGTTCGTCGCGGCGTCGGTGAACGAGAGCACGTCGGTCTGCGCCTGCGCGACGATCGCCTGCGCCTGGGCGAGGGCCGTCTGCACGTCGCCGAGCGTCTGGTCGACATCGCCCAGCGTGGTCTGCGCGCCGCTGAGCGAGCCGCGCGAGCGGGCGATCCCCGCCTTCATGTCGGCGATGCCCTGGCGGGCGGATGCGATCGATCCGGATGCCTGGTCGAAGGCGTTCAGGCCGTCGTTCTTGGCGTTCAGCAGCTTCAGCTCGACCGAGTCACCGGCATCCTTCAGCTCGGTGGTGGCGGCTTCGGCGACCTGCTCGATGAAGGTGCTGCTGATCTGACTGTCGATCCCGGCGGCGCCGACGTCCGTGATCTTCGGGGCGATCGCGCTGGCCTTCTCGTTGACGAAGTAGGTCAGGGCGGGCTGGGTGAAGGTACCGGTCGTGATGCTGAGCAGATCGGAGCTGAAGTCCTTCGGGATGACGATCGCGGCATAGACGTCGCCCGAGCGTACCGCCGCCTGCGCCTCGTCGTCGCCCATGAACTGCCAGCCGAGCTGGTGGTCGTCGTGCAGCTGGTCGACGACCTGCGCGCCCACGTCGACGTGCCCGGTGAGGTCGGAGGTCGCCCCCTCGTCGAGGTTGACGACGGCGACCTTGATGTTGCCGGTGTTCGCGTAGGGATCCCAGAACGCGGTGATGTTGAACCACGCGTACAGGGCGGGCGTGAGCAGCACGCCGATGACGATGACCCACGTGCGGCGCGCGCGGAAGATCCGCGTGACGTCACGCCGGAAGACCTGCACACTCTTTCGCACGGGTCCATCGTACAACTAGTTTGCACAGGCGTGTGCAAGTTTCCGCCCTGGGCGGGTACGGGTCAGTCGGCGCCGAAGTCGTACATCGCCGACTCGGATGCCGCCTCGACGGCATCCGCGAGTTCTTCCTCCTCGGCATCGAGCGGCTCGGCGCTGCCGATGATCTCGGCGGCCTCGCCCTGGCGCAGCTCTCCGACGAGCTCGGCGGTCGCCCCGCCGATCAGGCCGAGCTGCGCGTACTGCTCGAGGCGCGACCGCGAGTCGGCGATGTCGAGGTTCCGCATCGTCAGCTGTCCGATGCGGTCGGTGGGGCCGAACGCCGCGTCGCCCACGCGCTCCATCGAGAGCTTCTCGGGCGCGTAGGACGACCGGGCGGCGACGGTGTCGAGGATCGTATAGTCCTCGCCGCGGCGCAGGCGCACCGTGACCGTGCCGGTGATCGTCGATCCCACCCACTTCTGGATCGACTCGCGCAGCATGAGCGACTGCGGCTCGAGCCAGCGTCCTTCGTAGAGCAGGCGGCCGAGGCGCCGACCCTGCTCGTGGTACGTCGCGAGCGTGTCTTCGTTGACGATCGCGTTCACGAGACGCTCGTAGGCGATGAACAGCAGCGCCATGCCCGGTGCCTCGTAGATGCCGCGGCTCTTGGCCTCGATGATGCGGTTCTCGATCTGATCGCTCATGCCGAGGCCGTGGCGCCCGCCGATTGCGTTCGCCTCGTGCACGAGCGCGACGGCGTCGGTGAACGAGCGGCCGTTGATCGCGACCGGGCGGCCCTGCTCGAACGCGATCGTGACGTCTTCGGTAGCGATCTCGACCGACGGGTCCCAGAACCGCACGCCCATGATCGGCTCGACCGTCTCGAGCGACACGTCGAGGTGCTCGAGCGTCTTCGCCTCGTGCGTGGCACCCCAGATGTTGGCATCCGTGGAATAGGCCTTCTCGACCGAGTCGCGGTAGGGGAAGTCGCGGGCGGCCAGCCACTCGCTCATCTCGGTGCGGCCGCCGAGCTCGGTGACGAAGTCGGCGTCGAGCCACGGCTTGTAGATGCGCAGCGCGGGGTTCGCGAGCAGGCCGTAGCGGTAGAACCGCTCGATGTCGTTGCCCTTGTAGGTCGACCCGTCGCCCCAGATGTCGACGCCGTCCTCGCGCATCGCCCGCACGAGCAGCGTGCCGGTGACCGCGCGGCCGATCGGGGTCGTGTTGAAGTAGGTGCGGCCGGCGGAGCGGATGTGGAAGGCGCCGCACGCGAGTGCCGACAGCCCCTCTTCGACCAGCAGCGGCTTGCAGTCGATCAGCCGCGAGCCCTCGGCGCCGTACTGCAGCGCGCGCCCCGGAATCGAGGCGATGTCGTCCTCGTCGTACTGGCCGAGGTCTCCCGTGTAGGTGAAGGGAACGGCGCCCTTCTCTCGCATCCACGCGACGGCGACCGAGGTGTCAAGACCCCCGGAGAAGGCGATGCCGACACGCTCGCCGACGGGCAGGGACTGAAGGACCTTCGACATGGAACACGAGTCTATCCAGCGCGGTCGGGCTGTCCGTGATGCGGCCCTGTCCGCTCGGCGCGCAGATTGACACGCAGGCGCGTGCGCGCACGCGCTACCACGCGGCGAGAGCGCGGATCGATCGTGAAAGAGGTGCGATTTCCGCGTTATCGGATGGCGCAGAGTGCATCTCCTAGTCAGGAACAGCAGCGCCCGTCGGCATCTTTGGGGGATGCCTACGCGTCGTGGACGGGTGCGGAGTTACCGGGGGGTACTCGAATGCGCAGATCGCGCCTGTCCGTCATGAAGTCCGGCAATCCGCTGATCGCCGCCGTCATGGCCGTTCTCCTGTCCATCGGAATGATCGCGGGCGGTGTCGTTCCGGCGGCGTCGGCCGCCGACGGCCGTCATGACTACCTGCAGATCGACAAGCGCGTGGACAACGCGACTCCGCTGCCGGGTCAGACGTTCACCTACACGATCAAGGTGACTTGCTCGGAGCAGGACTGCGTCAACGCGAAGCTCATCGACACGTTCCCCGCCGCCCTGGCCGGCTTCCAGGTCGATGACGTGTCGGTCACGCCGGCCACGACGCCCGCGACGATCTCCTGGTCCGACACGGGCTCATCGACGCCGCCCACGAAGATCGGTGCGCAGACGACGCTCACCGCGCAGATCGACCAGCCCGGCAGCACCAGCATGGCGGCAGGATCGACGTTCAGCGTCCTCGTCTCGCTTCGGGTTCCCGACGACTATCCCGTCGGCGACAGCGGTCCGATCGTCAACGAGGCGACCGCGACGGCGGACAACGCGAACCCCGTCGCCTCGGATGCCACGATCGACATCAACGTCGCAGAGAAGATCGACGTCGACGTCGCGAAGAGCTGGAAGCCGCAGACCGAGACCTTCGCGCCCGGGAAGGCATCGACGATCTCGCTCGAGGTCGGCAACGCGTCCAACGTCGCCGTCGACACGCTGGTGATCCAGGAGCCCAAGGCCGCCGTCGACGGTGCGTCGAGCCTCGATCCGTCCAACCCCGCCACCATCACCGACTTCGCCGGATTCTCGAACGTGTCGCTGCCCTCCGGCTGCACGACGGCGCAGGTCGACGTCTACGTCTTCGACGGGTCTTCGTGGCACTGGCGCACGGGGCCGCCCGTCACCGGCCCCGCCGCTCTCGTGCTGCCGGACGGCATCGCGAACAGCGACGTGGGCGGCTACCGTGTGACCTGCACGGGCGACATCGCCCCCGGCCCGAAGATCGCCTTCGACACGTCCGTCACCCAGCGTTCCACCGATCGGAACACGGGAGCGGACCTCTCGACCGGAACCCACACCGTCGACAACGTCGCGACCGGCAGCACGGCCAAGGGAAACCGCACCGCCGCGAAGGATGCGTCCGCGTCGCACTCCGTCACTCCCGTCATCCCGACGGTCGAGGCGCAGAAGAGCATCGTGAGCGGGCGCATCACGGCGGGCCAGAGCGCCACCGGGACGATCTCGGCCACGAACGGGGCGGTTCCCGTCTCGGAGCTCCACCTCGCCGACCTCGGCTTCTTCACCGCCGACGTCACCTTTGGCGGATTCACCGCCGCTCCCGACTGGCCGACCGGCGCCACGAGCGCATCGGTGACCTACCACCTGCTCGACGGCACGACCGAGACGCGGCCCTTCGCGAAGGGCGCCACGCCGCCCGCGCCGAGCGGGCCGATCAGCGGCTTCGAGCTCGTCTACCGGGGCGACGCCATCGCACCGAGCACCACCGGTGGAGCGAGCTTCACGATCGACACGACGACGGATGCCACGAAGGGCGCCCCGCAGCTCGCTCTGTCGAACACCGTGAACGTCGATGTCACGGCGGCCAACGGCCAGAAGGCGACCGATGATGCATCCGCGCCCCTGACGGTCATCGACCCTGCCATCGACGTGACCATCGACAAGTCCATCCGACCCGGCTCTGTCGTTCCCGGAGAGCGGGTCGTCGCCTCGCTCGACACGCAGGCCAAGGCCCTGGGCGATGACTCCACGGTGCACGACATCGTCGTCACCGACGCGTGGGACGGGTCGAAAGGCGCCTTCTGGGATGCCTTCCGCTTCGACTCCGTGGCGCCCACCCAGGTGCCGGCGAACACGCAGCTGACGGTCGAGGTGCGCACGGCGGATGGCACGTGGGTGCGGCTGGCCGTCGCCCCTGCCCAGGCATCCGCGTCGATCTTCCAGTTGAGCCCCGCCGACACGGCGTCGGCACTGGCCGCGATCGGCCTCTCGCAAGCCGATGTCCAGGGTGTCCGCTTCTCGTTCCACAACGATGAGGGCTTCCCGAGCGACACGACCGTGTCTCCGAATCCCGTCTTCGCGGCGGCATCCGACCTGCGCACCGGCGGCACCACGACGCCCGGCGGGGCCTCGACGTCGTACCCCAACACGGCGACGGCAGACGCCGACGGATCGACCTCCGGCGGCAAGGCGCTGCACGACGACGATGAGGACACGACCTCGGCGACGGTCGACCCCGTCTCGCCGATCGGGCCGGGCCGCATCGACGTCGAGAAGAGCTGGGACCGGGCGAGCGTGAGCTCGCAGTCCGGCGACCAGCCGCACACGAACCTCGACTGGCGCGTCGCCGAGGGGCTCGACCCCGTGACGATCACCGATGCGGCGAGCGGTTTCGACGCTCCGCAGCAGACCGTGTTCGACGCGTTCGACCTGAAGAGCATCGCCGGGATCGCCACCAGCTCCGACCCGTACACGAACGGCTGGTACCTGAAGTACGACACGGTGACCGATGTCCAGCTGTACGACGGCGGCACGTGGCACAGCGTCGCGAACCCGGCCGGATGGATGGGCGCCGACCGCTCGTTCACGGGGTACACCCTGACGCCGCAGGAGTCCGCCGAGACGACCGGTGTGCGCATCGTCCTGCAGGAGACGGCGGCCGACACGGCCGCCCGCACCGCGGCCCGCGCCTCGGGTGACCCGCTCGCCCCGGCACCCGGCTCGGGCGTGGGCGCGAGCGAGCGCTTCCGCACGTTCGACCTCGGGTGGCAGCTGCGCGACGTCACGCGCTCGAACGGTGCCATCATCTCGTCGCACTCGGCCCTGAACGACGCCCTGGCCGGGGTCGTCGACAACACCGTCCGCGGGGAGGGCACGCGCCCGAACGGCGACGTCGTGAGCGATCAGGCCGACGCCAAGATCGCGATCATCGATCAGGACCCCGCGGTCGGCTCGTCCAAGACGGTCGACGGCGGCGGAGCCGACATGTTCGTCCCCGTCACGAACACGCCACAAGACAGCCACCCGACGGCGACGTGGACACTGACCGGATGGAACGCGTCGGTCTCCAAGGCGACCTCCGTGCGGCTGACCGATCCGGCGCCGTGCTCCGACACCGACGTCGCCGCGTGCGAGTCGGAGGTGTCGGCAGCGAAGGCCGATCCGTTCGACACGAGCGCGACGTCGCTGACCGACCCCGCGAAGCCCAACCCGTTCGAGCGGTTCACGCTGACCAAGCTGACGCTCGGCGCGAGCATCCCCGCCGAGGTGGATCTGGATGCCTCGATCGTGTGGCTTCTGCACGACGACGGTGGTGTCTTCTCGACCACGCAGACGACGGCCGCCGCGGCAGCGCAGCTGACCCCGGCGCAGCTCGCCGACGTCGTCGGCGTCAGCGCCACCTTCGACGGCGCGAGCGCGCAGGGCACCGGTCAGATCACCAAGGAGAACCGTCTGACGATCACGATGGAGACGCAGCTGCGCGCCACGCTGCGCTCGTCGGGCGCACCCCAGGTGCTGCGCGCCGGCGAATCGGTCGAGGTCACCAACCGTCTGTTCGCACAGTCCTACGACCCGGTGATCAACCCCGGCACGAAGACGGGCGACACCTCGGATGCCTCGAAGACGCTCGTCGGCGGCGACGTCAACATCGGCCCGTCGAAGACGATCACCCCCGACACCCTCGACCAGCCCACCGGTCTTTCCACGCCGATGACGGTCACTCTGGGTGCCGACCAGGGCGCGAACCCGCGCAGCACGCTCTCGCCGAGCCGTGTCGTGATCGAGGACCAGAGCACGTCGACGGAGTTCTGGAACGCCGTCGACTTCACGGGCTTCGGCGCGCTGACTCTGCCCGCGGGGGCCGACCAGGTGCAGATCGACGCATTCACGGGCGGCGCCTGGGTGACGGGCGCTCCGGGGGACGCGCCCGCCCTGCCGGCCGGTGTCGCCGCCGGTCAGGTGCAGGGACTGCGCGTGACGTTCAGCCGCGCCGACGGCGGACTGTTCTCGGCGAACGTCCCCGCCGACAACTGGTCGGGCTCGCTGGCCTTCACCGCGGCCCTGCGCCCGAACGATCGTGCGACCGGCGCCCCGGTGACGTTCGACCGGACGATCACCAACACGCAGACGTCGCAGTCGTTCCGCCCCGACGGCAATGATTCCGAACCGAAGGATGCCTCCGCGGAGGTCTCGCTCGGCGCCGGCTCGCACGAGCTGGCCGTGCGCAAGCTCACCAACGGCGGCAAGCGGATCGCCGCCGTCGGCGACCAGGTGCCGTTCGACCTGACGTTCACGAACATCGGCACGGGTTTTCTGACGCTCACGACGCTGACCGATGCGCTCCCCGCGCAGCTGGCGTACACCGAGCCCTCGACGACCACCTTCACGAAGGATGCCGACGGCTCGCTGTCGGACAAGGTCACCGTGACCCCCGCCGCGGACGGTCGTTCGCTCGCGTTCACGTGGCCGGACGGCGGCAATGTCATGAAGCCGGGTGAGACCTTCACGATCCGCGCGTTCCTCGAGCTCCAGCCGGGCCTCACGAACGGGGCGGTCGCCACGAACACGATGACCGTCGCGACGGAGGAGCCCCTCGACGTCTGCCGCAACACGCAGAGCGGCGGTTCGACGACCGGGGCGTGGGAGAACGATCCGAAGACGTGCGGCACGACCGACACCGTCGGCGCTGTGGCGGGGTCGAACCTGTTCACCGTCAAGGGCGTGCAGGGTTCGCTCGCGGGTGCCGAGAATCCGGCCAACCCCGCGCTCGTCTGCGCCCCGTCGCTCGATGTCGACGGTCAGCGGTACTTCCGTGCCCCCTGCGTCGCGAACTCCGAGATCGACGGAACCGACAACTGGGTGCTGCACAACGTCAACGCGGGCACCGTTCCGGTGACCTCGATGACGCTGTTCGATCAGCTTCCGGCGGCCGGTGACAGCTTCATCATCGCCGGTTCATCGCGCGGCTCGATGTACCGCCCCGAGCTCGTCGCCGACTCGCTGACGCTGAACGCCCCCGCCGGAACCACGCAGTCGATCGAGGTCACCACCTCGACCGGGGTCTGCCAGGGGACGTGGGACCAGCTTCCGGCCGGCGTGCCGTGCGCGCAGAACGGAGAGAGCTGGGCGGCCGCGACCGGTGCCACCGACTGGAGCGCGGTCACCGGCATCCGCATCACGCTGGACTTCACGACGACGGCCGCGGGGGCGCTCGCTCCCGGACAGGCGGCCGACGTCACCTACTCGACGGTCAACAAGATCCGCACCGCGGATCGCGCGGACGGCGCATCGAACGTCGTTCCGGCCGCGAACCAGGTGGCCGTCAACCAGTACGGTCTGAAGTTCCAGTTCGCCGGCGAGGCGTCACCGCGCAAGATCGCTCCGCGCGAGGCCGCCGTGCAGCTGCGCGTCGGGTCGATCGCGGTCGTCAAGCAGATCACCGGTCCGGCAGCGGCGTACGCGCCCGAGTCGTTCCAGGCATCCGTCGTCTGCACCGCGGGTGGTGCGACGCTCGACCTCGGCGCGGACGCGACCGTGACGCTGAGCAAGGCGAACGGCTATCGCGTCGAGCTCACGGGGATCCCCGTGAGTGCGAACGGCACGTCGTGCACGGTCACCGAGCTCGGAGAGCGGGGGGCCTACGGCGAGACCAGCCGCTCCGGCTCGCCCGCCACGGTGAAGGTCGACGTGGCGGCGCCGCAGGACGGCTCGGCAGCGGAGATCCCGGCCGAGCAGGTCGTCACGCTGACGAACGACTACCGGTTCACGGGTCTGTCGATCACCAAGAAGGTCGAGACCTCGGCGACGGGCGCATCGTTCGGACCGTTCGCGTTCGAGCTGACCTGCACCACGGCGACGGGGGCCCCGGTGACGTTCTCGGATGCCGGTGACCGCACGCAGGCCTTCACGCTCGTCGACGGGGCGACCTGGACGGCGCCCGCCGATCGGATCCCCGTGGGGTCGTCGTGCCGGGTGACCGAGAGCGGATCGTCGTTCGCCGACCACATCGCGATCGTGGGCGACAACGTCGTCGACGACGGCAACGGATCGGCCACGATCACCCCGCGTACCGAGCCCGCCCACGTGACCGTCACCAACGGCTACGACGCGGGAACCCTGACCGTCGCCAAGAAGGTGACGGGCACGGGCGCCGACCGCTACGGCGCGGGTCCGTTCGGGTTCACCGCGGTGTGCACCTATCACGGGCAGACGCTGCTCGATGAGACGTTCACCCTCGAGCGCGACGCCACGCGGACCTTCGCGCCGTTCCCGGCGGGCACGTCGTGCGTCGTGACCGAGCAGAAGACCGGCGGTGCCACGGATGCCTCGCTCGATCCCGCCGACGGCACTGTGACGATCGCGGCCGGCACGGGGGAGGCCCCCGTGGGGTCGGTGACGGTGACCGCCACCAACCGGTTCGATCTCGCGTCGTTCGACGTCGTCAAGAAGCGCGAGGGCAACCTCCTGAACCCGGGCGCGGCGGGGCCGTTCACCGTCACCGCGGTGTGCACCTCCGTCGTCGACGGGGTCGTCACCCCGCTCGATGTCCCCGGCGGCGCCGAACGCCTGCTGTCGGCCGACAACGCCTACCGCACGTCGTACACGGACCTGCCCGCGGGAGCGTCGTGCGACGTGACCGAGACCTCGACCGGCCACGCCGACTCGACGACGATCGCCGTCGACGACGCCGACCCGGTCGCAGGAACCTCGGCGACGGTCCTCCTCTCGGGGCAGTCGAAACCGCAGGTCACCGTCACGAACACCTTCACTGCCGGACAGATCGCCGTCACGAAGGCGGTCTCGGGGACGGACGCCGACGCGCACCGGCACGATGTGTTCGGAGTGACGCTCGCGTGCACGTGGTACGGCGACGACATCGCGATCCCGGGCGGCGCCGTCCGTGACCTCACGGTCGGCAGCACGGTCACCTACACCGATCTGCCGACGAGCGCAGACTGCGTGCTCACGGAGTCACGCACCGGGGGTGCGACGCAGGTGTCGGTGACGGTGGACGGAGCGGCCGCGGCCAACCCGGCTCACGTGGTGATCGGCAAGGACACCACGACGCAGGTCGCGATCGACAACCGCTTCGACAGCGCCCTGCCGGTCACCGGAGGCCACCCGGCCATCCTGCTCGTGCTCTCGGGCATCGGTGCGGCGGGGCTGGCAGTGGGCATCCTGCTGCTGATCCGTCGTCGTCGTCGCGAGAGCTGATCGGCCCCCGTGCGTGTCACCGATCGTGCGGGGTCGGCCTTTCGCTCCGTGCGGCAGGGCGCACCGTGGCCGGGGGCGCACCGCCGGTAGACTGGGTATTCACCGTCAGAACACGGGGGAGTTATCCATGCCAGGCATCGTCATCGTCGGAGTCCAGTGGGGGGACGAGGGCAAGGGGAAGGCCACCGATCTGCTCGGTGACCGCACCGATTGGGTCGTCAAGTTCAACGGCGGCAACAACGCCGGCCACACCGTCGTCATCGGCGACGAGAAGTACGCCCTGCACCTGCTGCCCTCCGGCATCCTGTCGCCCGGGGTCAACGCGGTCATCGGCAACGGCGTCGTGGTCGACCTCGAGGTGCTCTTCGGTGAGCTCGAGGCCCTGCGCGCCCGCGGCCTGGACACGTCGCGGCTGAAGATCAGCGCCAACGCGCACGTCATCACGCAGTACCACCGCACCCTCGACAAGGTGACCGAGCGCTTCCTCGGCAAGCGCATGATCGGCACGACCGGTCGCGGCATCGGCCCGACCTACGCCGACAAGATCAACCGCGTCGGCATCCGCATCCAGGACCTCTTCGACGAGAACATCCTGCGGCAGAAGGTCGAGGGTACCCTCGACCAGAAGAACCACCTGCTCGTGAAGGTGTTCAACCGGCGCGCCATCACGGTCGACGAGATCGTCGACGATCTGCTCTCGTACGTCGAGCGTCTGCGCCCCATGGTCGCCGACACGGGACTGCTGCTGAACCGTGCGTTGGATGCCGGTGAGGTCGTCGTCTTCGAGGGCGGCCAGGCCACGATGCTCGACGTCGACCACGGCACGTATCCGTTCGTCACGTCGTCGTCCGCGACGGCGGGCGGTGCCTCGACCGGTTCGGGGGTCGGGCCCAACCGCCTCGACCGCATCGTCGGCATCGTGAAGGCATACACGACGCGCGTCGGCTCCGGGCCGTTCCCCACGGAGCTGTTCGACGAGCAGGGCGAATGGTTGCGCAAGCGCGGCTTCGAGTTCGGCACCACGACGGGGCGCCCGCGCCGCGTCGGCTGGTACGACGCGCCCGTCACCCGGTACGCGACCCGCGTCAACGGCATCACCGACCTCGTGCTCACCAAGCTCGACATCCTCACCGGCATCGAGCAGATCCCGGTGTGCGTCGCCTACGACGTCGACGGCGAGCGGTTCGACGAGGTGCCCGTCAACCAGAGCGACTTCCACCACGCGACACCGATCCTCGAGTACTTCCCCGGCTGGACCGAGGACATCTCGGGTGCGCGCACCTTCGAAGATCTGCCCCGCGCGGCGCAGGAGTACGTGCTCGCCCTCGAGGGGATGAGCGGCACCCGCATCTCGGTCATCGGGGTCGGTCCCGCCCGCGACGCCGTGATCGTGCGGCACGACCTCGTCGACTGATGACGGCACGCGCGCACCGGCGCGGTCGGGCGGCGAGCCGCCGGTGAGGTTCTGGGTCGGCGGCTACGGAGCCGACGGCGGAGGATCGGCCGACGGCATCGGCGCCGTGCGCGCGGGGGCATCCGACGACCCGCTCGCCGGGGGCGACCTCGCCTACGGGGGCACCGCCGTGCGCGCGCCGTCGCCGTCGTGGATCGCGCCGCATCCGACGCTCGAGGTGGTCTACGCCGCGCAGGAGCACGCGGGGACGGTGGCCGCGTTCGTGCGTACCGGTGCGGAGTCCTTCGCACCGTGGGGCGACGCCGTGGATGCCGGGGCGCAGGTGTGCCACGTCGCGGTCGCGCCCGACGGCGCGGCGCTGCTGGCTTCGTGCTGGGGCGACGGCCGGGTGGTGCGCTACCCGCTGCACGTGGATGGGCGGATCGGTGCGCCGCGGGTCGCGGCGGCGGCCGCCGATCCCTACGACGAACCCGACGGGCTCGGCGATGCCGTTGCCGCCGAGCTGATCGGCCTCGGCGACCTCGCCGGCATGGGCGCGTTCACCGCGATCGGCGATCTGCCGCTGCTGGGCGGCGCGACCGACCCTGCCGCGGCATCGACCGGCACGGAGGCGGGGGAGACGGCACGCACCTCGCGGGCGCATCAGGCGAGATTCCTGCCGGGTGGCGTGATCGCCACGACGGATGTCGGGTACGACCTCGTGCGGTTCTGGGCGGTTTCGGGCGGTGAGCTGCATGAGACCCAGCGGGTCGTGCTGCCGCGCGGTGCGGGCCCGCGGCACACGGTGTGGCATCCGAGCGGTCACCTCTACGTGGTCACGGAGGCATCGCTCGAAGTCTTCGTCCTGACCGCCGATCGCACCGCACCCCTGGACCGGCGCTGGCGCGTCGTCTCGAGCGCGCCGCTCGGCGCGGGGGTCCTCGTCGGGACGGATGCCGCCGCCGAGATCGCGCTGACCCGCGACGCGGGTGCCGTACTCGTCGGCGTCCGGGGCAGCGATACGATCGCGACGCTGCGGGTCGCCGGCGGCGGGGAGCGGCTCGCCGCCGTGGCCCTGGTCGAGTCGGGAGTGCGCTGGCCGCGGCATCACACCGTCCAGCGCGACACGGTTCTCGTGGCGGGGCAGCACTCCGACGAGATCGTCTCGCTGTCTCTCGACGAGCGCACCGGTGTCCCGGGCCGGGTACGACGCCGCGTGGCGGTGCCGACGCCGACGCACATCCGGAGCGCCCGATGAGTCCGGCTCTGTCGGCAGCGGCACGCGTCGATCTCTGAGCCCGGCGCGCCTCGCGACGTCGTGCTGCGCGCTCCTGCCGAGGCTCAGCCCTTGGCATCCTGTCGCGGGATGTACACCTTCTTGATGATCAGCAGGATCGACGCGGTGACGGGGATCGCCACGAGCGCCCCGAGAAGGCCCATCAGGGTGCCGCCGACCAGCGCGCCGATCACCACGAGCGAGCCCGGAACCGAGATCGCCTTGTTCATCACCTTGGGGGTCAGGACGTATGCCTCGACCTGCATGTACACGAGGTACAGCACCGCGAACACCAGTGCGCCGAGGGGGCTGGCGAACAGTGCGACGAGGCATCCCACGACCCAGAACATGACCGTTCCGACGAGCGGGATGATCGTGAGGCAGAAGGCGACCACGGCCATCAGCAGGGGGAAGGGCAAGTGCAGCACCGTGTACAGGATGAAGGTCATCACGGAGTTGAAGAACGCCAGCACCACCATGCCGCCGAGATACGACCCCACGGAACCGGTGATCTCATCGGTCATGCCGCTCACGAACGTGCGGCTACGGGCCGGCCAGAGGCGGTAGAACGCCTGCTTGATCTGGTCGAGCGACGCAAGGAAGTACAGGCTCAACACGATGATGATGATGAGTCCCGAGATGGAGCTCGCGATCGTCGCGCCGACCTGGAAGACGCCTCCGCCGATCGCGGCGATGTTCGCGGGATCGCTGATGAACTGCTGCAGCTGCGCGAGGAGCGCGCCGGCCTGGTCGCCGAAGCGCTCCGTGATCCACGCGTACGCGTCGCTGTGCTGGAACGTTGAGATCATCTGGGGCAGATCGCGGACGAACTGCGCGACCTGCGAGACGACGGTCGGGATGATCAGCCACAGCACCCCCACCATCAGCACCGTGAACACGGCGTAGACGATCACGATTCCCCACGCACGACTCACCCGATGGCGCTCGAGGCGGCTGACCAGCGGGTCGAGGCCGAGCGCGGCGAACAGTGCGAAGGCGATGTAGATCCAGATCGTGACCAGGTTGGTGATGGCCATGCCGAGCGCGAACGCCACGAGACCGCCGAAGGTCACGAAGAAGCCGACCGTGAACGGACGGTTGAGGTAGCTCCAATAGGTGCGGTCGGCGGGCGGCTCGAGCGGGGCGCCGTCTGCCGTGGTCAGCAGGGGAGCGTTCGTCGTGTCGGAGGCGCTCACCGGGGCGGCGTCGCGGGCGGAGCGGCGGGATCTCATGGCTCACACTTTAGGGCGCGATAGGCTCGGGGCATGACCGACGAGGCCGATCCGACCGCCACGCTGCGCCGGCTGCGCGGCAGCATCGACAACATCGACGCCGCCCTCATCCACCTTCTGGCCGAGCGCTTCAAGGCCACCCAGCAGGTGGGAGTGCTGAAGGCGCGTCACGGCATGCCCGCCTCGGATCCGTCACGCGAGGAGCAGCAGATCGCACGGCTGCGTCGCCTCGCCGAGGAGGCGGACCTCGATCCGGAGTTCGCCGAGAAGTGGTTCAACTTCGTGGTGGCCGAGGTCATCCGCCACCACACCGCGGCCGCCGAGAGCGTCTGAATCCCTGGCTCCGCGTGCGCCGATTCCGCGCTCCTCGGGGTGAGGTCGGCCAGCGATATCGGAACGACGGCGTTCACTCAACCGTAACGTTTTGGTAGACACCGTGACACCTGGTTCCGGTCCACTCGGCGATGTTGCCATACGCGGGGGCCGCTCCCCGCGCCCGTGAACCCCCCGGAGCCTTCGATGCCGTTGCCGACCACGACCTCCCCCTCCGCGCGCCGCCGGCCGCGTTCCCTCGCTGCCCTCGCCGTCGTCGCCGCCTTGGCGACGAACCTGCTCGCCGCGATGCCGGCGGATGCCGCGGTGCCGGCGGATGCCGGTCGGCTGACATCTCTCGTCGATCCGTTCGTCGGCACGGCCGGAGATTTCGGCAACGACCACCCCGGCGCGCAGGCACCGCACGGGCTCGCCAAGGTGACCCCGCTGACCACGCCGAACCGCAATCATGCGGGATACGACTACCGAGAAGACCAGATCGCGGGCTTCACGGCGACCAACCTCGACGGTGTGGGCGGCAGCGGCGCCGGTGGCGACCTGCTCGTCGTCCCCACGACGGTCGAGTACACCCAGCGTCCGGCGTCGAACACCTACGCGCACGACTACTCGCACGACGACGAGGATGCCGCGCCCGGGTACTACCGGGTCGGGCTCCGCTCGATCGGCGGCACCGATTCCGCGGTCCGACCGCAGAGCGGCACGATCGATGCCCAGGTGACGGCGACCACCCGCACGGCGGTCCAGCGCTACGCCTTCCCGGCGGGTCAGACCCCGTCGCTCGTCGTGGACCTGGGCAACAACTTCACCGGGCGGCTCGCCTCTTCCGTGGACGTCGCCTCGCTTCCCGACGGCACGGCCGCACTGTCGGGAGCCGTGGAAGGCACCTTCAACGGTGCGAACTACCGGTTGTTCTACTACGCCTCGACGACGGCGCCGGTGACCTCCGTGCAGACGTGGGGCGACGGGGGCGCGTTCGGTGAGGAGAAGCGCCGGTCCGGCACCGACACCGGCGCGGTGCTCCGCTTCGCGGCCGCCGATGCCGCCGACATCGGTCTGCGCATCACCTTGTCGCCGATCAGCAGCGAGCAGGCCGCCGTCGACCAGCGTGCCGAGTTGGGGTCGGACGGGTTCGACCGAGTTCGGCAACGCACGAGTGCCGAGTGGGAGCAGCTTCTGGAGAGCGTCGAGATCTCGGCATCCGAGACGAGCGACGCCGACGGATCGCTCAAGAAGCTCTTCTACACGCACCTCTACCGCATGTTCGCCACGCCCGTGAATGCGACGAGCACATCGGGCACCTACCGCGGCGTCGATGGGATCGTGCACCGCGCCGACGGCTACACCTACTACGACGGCTGGTCGTCCTGGGACGATTTCCGCAAGTACTCCGTGTTCGCCTACGTGGCGCCCGATCAGTACCGCGACATGGTGCAGTCGCTCATCACCCTGCTGGCCGACACCGCTTCGACCGGCAAGCAGCTCAACCAGCTCATGCACTCCGTGCCGCAGGTGCGCTGGGAGCGTTCCGCCGTCATCATCGCCGACGCGCTGTCGAAGGGCTTCGACGGCTTCTCGCGATTGGACGAGGCCTGGCCCTCCCTCACCGACACTGTGGGGTACTACTCCGGAGACCAGCTGCGCCAGGGGTATGTGAACGAAGACCCCGGAGTCGTCGTGCAGCGCGGCTACGACCAATGGGCCCTGGCGATCGTCGCCGACGAGATCGGACGCTCGCAGGACGCGGCTCAGCTGCGTGAACAGTCCTCGTTCGCCGTGAAGAACCAGATCCGCCCGGGAGCGTGGACATCCGCGGACGGGACCGCCGTGGGTCTGCTCACCCCGCGGCGCGGCGACGGCAGCTGGGTCGATGTGGACTACGAGAAGTTCGAGGCCGCCCGGCTCTATCAGGGCACACCGTGGCAGTACACCTGGTATGGCGCGCACGACATGGACGGATTGATCGCGGCGATCGGCGGCCCCGCCGCCGGACGAGCCGCGATCGAGCACATGTTCGGCGAGGACTCGGATCGTACCGACGGGTCGACGATGCTGCACTCCAACGCGAACGAGATCGACCTGCAGGCCCCGTATCTGTTCAACTACGTCGGCGAGCCCCGCCTCACGCAGAAGTGGGTGCGCACGATCTATACGAAGGAGAGCTGGAACCGGTACATCGCGACGGGGAGCAGCAACGAGATCCCAGGTCACCCCGCGAGCGGCGGCGAGTTCCGCCCGCCGGTGCTGCGCAAGGTGTACCAGCTCGATCCGGAAGGTCTTCTGCCGACGATGGACAACGACGCCGGCACGATGTCGACGATGTTCGTCGCCGCGGCCGTGGGTCTGTTCCCGGTGACGGCGGGCAGCTCGCAGTATCAGATCGGCACGCCGTTCTTCGAGAAGGCGACCATCCGTCACCGCGACGGCACGAGCTTCTCGGTCTCTGCGAACGGGGTCTCTCCCGACGCGTATTACATCCAGTCGGCGCAGCTGAACGGCACAGCGACCTCGAACACCTGGGTGGACTACGCCGACATCGTCGGCAACGGCGACCTCTCGTTCGACATGGGCTCGTCGCCGTCGACCTGGGGTGCGGACACCGCCCCCGCGTACTCGGCCAGCACCGCGACGCCCACGCCGGCGGCCACCGCGAGAGTCGCGCCGGCCACGATCGCCGCCGATGCGAGCGGCGAGGTGTCGGGGGTCATGACTCTCACGCTCGACACGGCGGCGAGGTTCGTCGCGGCGCCGGGTACGGACATCTCCGGCAAGGTCACGGTCACCGGCCTGCCGAGCGGTGTCTCGGCGAGCGTGGTCGTCACCGCCGCGACAACGGCCGAGGTCCGTCTCAGCGGCCACAGCACGACCGGCGGCACGTTCTGGCTCGACGTCGACAAGGACGTGGTCGATCCCGCCGTCGCGCTCACCGGAGACGGACTATCCGGGCGGAGCCCGCTCACGATCAGTCCCGTCCAGATCGATCGGTCGGCGCTCGCAGCCCTCGTCCACGATGTCGAGCTGCTCGAGCGGGGCAACTACGCGGTGACCACCTTCCGTGCGATGCAGGTGGCGCTCGATCGGGCGCGCGTCGTGCTCGACTCTCCCGCGACCACCAGCGCGGCGGTGCGTATCGCGCAGGATGCGCTGCAGACGGCGGTCGACGCGCTCGTCATCGACGAGGGCGGGTTCCGACGACTCGAGGCGGAGCAGTCCGACAGCTGGTCGGGTGGATCGCTCGTGAACGAGGCCTATCAGTCCGGCGGCAACCTGGGCGGCGTCGGCGACGGTGCCTGGGTCCGTTACGAGGGACTGGACTTCTCGGTGGGAGCGCCGCGCTCCGTGAGCATCCGCTATGCCAACCCCTCTGCCGCGAGCACCGTCGAGGTCCGCGCCGGTGATCGCGACGGTCGCGTGATCGCGACCCTGACGCTGGCGCCGACGGGGTCGTGGGGCAACTACGCCACGGTGAGCGCCGACCTCACTCCCGAGGATGCCGCCGCGCTCGCCGCCGCGGGTTCGGCGACCTTCCTCATGCACGCTCCGTCCGGTCAGCGCTGGGTGTCGAACTTCGACTGGTTCGCGTTCTCGCGCCACAAGGGCGACGACGCACCGCAACCTCCGGGACCTGTCGCCGAGCTGACCGCACGTAACGCCGCACAGACAGGCGGCGGAGCACGTGCGCTCAATCTCGCCAACGGCAAGTTCGAGAACGTCACCGCCGGTGCGTGGGCGCTGTGGCGCGACATCGATTTCGGCGGCGGGGTCGACACCGTGACCCTCCGCATCGACAAGCCGCGGTCCCGCGCGGCATCCGATTCGCACGTGCAGCTGCGCCTCGGCGCCGTCGACGGTGAGCTGATCGCCGATGTGCCGCTGCCGTACACCGGGGATGGGTGGGGCACCTGGCAGGAGGTGGTGGCCGGCGTCGACGCGAGCCGACTGACGGGTCGCCAGACGCTGGTGGCCGTGTTCTCGTCATCGACCCAGACGGATGCTCAGCCCTACGTCGCCAACATCGACAGCGTGGTGTTCACCGCGGCGACCACCGAGCAGACGGTGCTGGAGGCCGAGGCGTGGGCGGCGAACAGCGGCAACGGCCTGAAGTCCGAGAACAGCTCGTGGAACGACGGAACACGCGTCACGAACCTCGGCGGCACCTATGACCGGGCGTGGCTGGACTACGGCATGATCGATTTCGGCCTGCCCGGCAAGAACACCGTGGCCGTGCACTACGTCAACAACTCGAACCGGGTCGGGCGCAACTCCGCGATCTGGCTCTACCTCGACGGATTCGATGCCGCGACGCCGGGCGAGCCGTTCGCGAAGATCCCCCTGCCGGTGACCGGCACCAACTGGTCCGCGGCCGGGACGATGACGGCGGACCTTCCGGAGGCGATCACGGGACGCCACACCGTCCACGTGTTGCTGCGGACGGATGCGTACGCCGATCACCCCTATGTCGGAAACATCGACAATCTGATCTTCGGCATCCGCCCGACCGTGCCCGAGACCCATCCGGCCGACGTGACGGATCTCGATCGTGCGATCGCCGAGGTGAGCGCGCTCGAGGGGGGACTGGACCGGTTCGTCCGGATCAGCGCGGCCACCTTCACCCGCGAGCTGGCCTCGGCCCGCGTACTCGTGGGCTCGGGTACGACCTCGCAGGACGACGTGGACGATCAGACGCGCAGGCTGCGGCTGGCGGCATCTCAGCTCGTCCCGACGGTGCGAGCCGAGCTGCGGGTCCTGACGGCTCTTGCCGCCGGTGTCGTCGAGGGGCGGTACACGTCGGAGAGCTGGCAGGCGTTCGTCGCCGCGCGGACCGATGCCACGTCGGTCCTCGCCGACGCATCGTCTTCCGATGAGGCGCTGCGCGGCGCCGCGCAGGCGCTCGAGGCCGCCCGAGCGGCCCTCGCCGTCATGCCGGACCAGCTGCCCGGAATCTCGAGCGCGGTCGCGTTGTCGACGGTGGACGACGCGGTGACGGTGACATGGGCCCTGGTCACGGATGACGGAGGCACGCCGATCACCGGCTACCAGGTCGAGCTCTCGGACGGACACCGCGCGACGGTCGCCGACGGGGCGCAGTCCTCCGTCACCTTCGCCGGTCTCGTGCGCGGCAGCAGCGTCTCGGCTCAGGTGCGGGCGCTCAACGCGGTCGGGATGTCGTCGGGCTCCGCCTCGGCCGCTCCGATACGCGTCGGTGAGCGCAGCGAGCGAACCCTCGAGGCGCTCCGCGTCGACGCGCTCGTGAACACCTCGCCGGCGTCGTATGCGCCGGGGGCCTTCCCGGAAGGGGTCCTCAAGGCGACGTATCCGTCGGATGCCTGGTCGACCGATTCCGAGTTCCTCGACATCCTGAGCGGCTTCCGCACCCTTCCCGACTCGGCGCTCGCCGAGAACGCGCGGCCCGCGCGTGGGGAGCGCCCGACGGCGCAGAACGATCTGATCGCGCTGCAGACCAACCGGGCCGCGGATCGGGCGCAGGTCGCACGTGCCGTGACGGATGCCAACAACGACCCGAGTCGGACGATGGCCGATGCGCTCGGCTCGGTGCTCTCCTCTGCCTACCTCGCGGCGCGGGACGACGGTCGGTTGTCGAAGACGGCCGCCCTGTTCGGGCGCGTCAGCACCGGCATCGACCAGCACCAGCGCGCCAAGGACGAGTTCCGCTATCTGCGTCCCTATGTCCGGATGGGTCTGGTCGGCTCCGGCGGTCTGATGCGCGACGCGTCGGGCGTCGGCTACGACGCGCTGTCGACGGATGGCTCATACCCGAGCGGCCACACCTACGCCGGATACACGGTGGGAACGCTCCTGGCGACGCTCGTGCCGGAACTGTCCGCGCCGCTGCTCGCCCGCGCGTCGGAGTACGGCGACAACCGTGTCGTGCTCGGCTTCCACTATCCGATCGATGTCATGGGCAGCCGGATGGTCTCGCAGGCGGCGATCGCTCACCGCTGGGCCGATCCGCAGTTCGCACCTCTGCTGCTCGCGGCGCGACAGGAGCTGCTCGAGGTGTTCACGACGGCGTGCACCGCCGCCGGATTCGACGACCTGGCATCGTGCTCGCGACAGGACGCGTACCGCGGTCTCGACGTCGCGGGTGACCTCGCGGTGTATTCGCAGCGTCTGAGTTACGGCTTCGCGAAGGTGGCACCGGGTGGTCAGCCGGTCCGCATCCCCGCGGATGCCGGGGCGCTCCTCACGACGGCCTTCCCCGACCTCAGCAACGCTCAGCGGGTGCAGATCCTGGAGCAGACGGCGCTCGACTCCGGCTTCCCCCTGGACGCGACCGCTTCGGGAGACGCGAGCTGGCAGCGGATCGACCTCGCGGCGGCGCTGACGGCGAAGATCCGGATCGCCGATGACGGCACGGTCACGGTGCTGGGCCACACCGACGCCACGGCGCAGAGCGTCGCGACGGCCGCAGGCCTGACACTCGACGGCGTGGCGGTGTCGGGCTTCTCGCCCGACACGAGCGCCTACGTCATCGATGTCCCCGCGGCGGCGCGGACTGCTCCGACCGGCCGTGCCCAGCACTCCGTCGGACCGGTCGTCGGCGCGGTCCCGGTGATCGGGGCAACGGCCACGGCAGCGGGAGCCTCCGTGAAGGTCGAAGAAGGCGGCCACGCGCTCACGAGTGAACTGGACGGCGCTCAGGTGCACGGATTCACGGTGACCGTCACATCGGCGAACGGCGAGGTCACTCGACGGTACGACATCGCGCTGAACCTGCTCCCCGTCAAGGGCGGTACGGGCGACGGCGGAACGGAGCCCGGAACGGGTGAACCCCAGCCGGGCGACGGCTCGACCGGCGGCACGCCCGGCGGCACATCCGGCGGCACGTCCGACGGTTCGCTGTCGGGCGGAGGACCCGCCGCCGGCGGACACGCGTCTCCTCTTGCCGACACCGGCGGGGCGCTCGCCTCGGGCCTGGTCCCCGCCATCCTCATGATGATCGCGCTGGGTCTGGTGGCCCTGATCGAGGGTCGCCGCCGGGCACGACGCCCCTGAGTGCAGGGGCGGGAGATCACCGCAGACCGCGCCCGAGGACGTACGCCCTCGGGCGCGGTCTGCGAATCAGTCGGTGTGGGGCTTGGCGTCGAGGGGGAGTGCGACGCGCTCCTCGAGGATCGTGATCGCGTCGTCCGAAACGACGATGAGGCCGTCGAGCTCTTCGCGCACGCGCTTGTAGGCCACCTGACGCTCCGCCGGCGTGGCCCCGCCGTCGACGGCGACCGACAGCAGCTGCTGGGCGGTCTGCAGACGTTTGCGCTCGGCGTCGGTGAAGTCCGAATCCTTGAGACGCCGCGCCTCGCGCTCGGCGACGTCGAACGCGACCTCGTAGTCGGTGACGGCATCGGCGTACGCGGTGAGCTCGTCCTCGGTGACGTGTGCCTTGATCGACGCGGGGCGTAGGCGGTCGGCGGTCTTCTTGGCTCGCAGGAACGCAGCCGTGAGCGGCTGGCGACCGTCGCTGATCGTCGGGAACGCGATCAGCTTCGCGACGTCGAGCTCGTAGTCGAGCCACCGCGCGGTGACCCCGTCGTGCTCCGCGAACAGCTTCTCGAGCTGAGGCTGGGTCGGCGTCGGCTTGGTCAGCGGGCGGGGATCGGATGCCGAGGCCACTTGCCGCGGCGAATCCGCGGCTTTCAGCGCAGCCTTCGCCTGCAGGATCTCGAGACGGCGCGCGTGGCGCGAGCGCGCCCCGAGCTCCCACCGCCGCGCGAAGCCGCCGAGCACGCCCATGATGGGGAACACGAGCCACCAGTACTCGCCCGCGAATGTCCAGAACCCGCCCACGGAGCCCACCCTACGCGCTCGATGTCAGGAACGGTCTGGGCGTGACTTCCGCGAGGGGATCGGCCACGCCGGGGGCGTGGCTGCTGAGGGGTCGGGGGCGCGTGTCGGGCCCTCCGGAGCGGGTTGTGGAGCGTGCGGAGTGTGCGTGGCGCCCTGCGCGGATGCCTCGCGCTGCGGCCCCGTCGAGCGGTGGCCGTCCGCGTCGTCCCCCGGTGCGCCTCGGTCGCCGGCGCGGGGCGCCTGCTCGGGGGCACGGGGCGCGGTCGCCCGCGCGAGTGCCTCGGCTCCGCGCGTCAGGATCGTCTGCGTGAGGTTCTGTGCGATCTCCTGCGCCGAGCTCAGCCACGGTGCCGTCGCCGCGGTGTCCGGTCCCGGCCCGGCCGGGGCGGAACCGTCGGCGCGGGCGCGCCGCCACGCCTCGGCCTCGGCCGCATCGAGCGCCCGGGACAACCGGGCGACCCCGTCGCGGTAGGCGCTGAACTGCGCGGGCGTGATGCGGGCATTCGGCGATGAGGGGCGCAGTGCTCGCGTGGCACGCAGCTCGGCGTGGAAGGCGGCGGTCGCCGGAACCCGCACATCGGTCATCGCGGGGAAGGCCAGAAGACGCGCGGGATCGGTCTCGTACTCGAGGAAGCGCGCCGACAGCGCATCGTCGGCAGCCATCAGTTGCGCCAGGGGGAACTGGGCGGGGTCGGCTCCGCGTCGACGGATGGCGACGCGGTCGGCGCTCACGCTCGCGCGCCGCGCGCGCATCGTCGCGGTGGCCGCGCGCGTCTCTCGCTGTGCGATGTCGAGGTCGCGTCGGGCCGCCTCGACGTCGGCGCCGCTTGCGCGCCCCGCCGCCCGTTCGGCCTGCGTGCGGGTGAGTTCGGCGCGGGCCACGCGCACGGATGCGCGTGCCGCGAGGGCATCCCGACGAGCCGTGCGCAAGGCCTCGAGCGAGGCGTCGTACGCGAGCCGACGCGCTTTCGCGGTGCGCTGTCCGCGCAGGCCGATCCAGCCGAGGGCGCCGGCCCCGATCACGCTGGGGCCGATCCACCAGAACTCGGCGACCGCCGACCAGATCGGATCCACGCTCTCATGCTATCCAGCATCGCTGACAGCGCTCCCGGAAGGTCGACGCCGGGCCCGGTGCCTCAGCCGAAGATGAGGGCGAGCACGGTCGCGCCGCCGCCGACCAGGATGAGGGCGGCGATCACGACCCACGCCACGATGCGGGTCCGCCGCGTACGGGCTTCGCTCATTCCGGCGTATTCGTCCTGATCGCTGCTCATGCGCTCAGCCTACGGGCTCGGTCACCGTCGCCCCGAAGGCGGCGGGCAGCGTCGCGGTCGACCGGGCGCGCAGCTCCGACGCCGTGAGGGTGAACACGCCCTGCACCTCGAGCGCCGCCTCGTCGCCGTCGGCGGCGGGGTCGGTCACGCCGATGCGCAGCACCGGGTAGCCGCGTCCCTCGCAGAGCCCGCGGAACTTCACGTCCTCCTCGCGGGGCACCGAGACGATGACCCGAGCGGTCGACTCGCTGAACAGGGCGGTCGCGGCATCCACGCCGTCGCGTTCGACGATCTCGTCGAGCCACACACGGGCGCCGACGCCGAAGCGCATCACGGCTTCGGCGAGAGCCTGCGCGAGGCCACCCGACGAGAGGTCGTGCGCGCTCGAGACGAGTTCCTGCTGCGAGGCCGCCTGGATCAGCTCCGCGAGCCGCTTCTCGGCGGCGAGGTCGACCGCCGGCGGGCGTCCGCCGAGGTGACCGTGCACCGTGCCGGCCCACGCCGAGCCGCTGAGCTCGGTGGCGGTCACGCCGAGCAGGTAGATGTTCTCGCCGGCATCCTGCCACCCGCTCGGAATGCGGCGGGCGACGTCGTCGATGATCCCCAGCACGCCGACGACGGGGGTCGGGAAGATGGGGACGTCGCCGGTCTGGTTGTAGAAGCTGACGTTGCCGCCGGTGACCGGCACGCCCAGCGCGAGGCACGCGTCGGCGAGCCCGTCGACCGCCTGCCCGAACTGCCACATGACCTCGGGGTTCTCGGGGCTGCCGAAGTTCAGGCAGTCGGTGACGGCGGTGGGCACCGCGCCGGTCACGGCGACGTTGCGGTACGCCTCGGCGAGGGCGAGCTGCGCACCCGCGTACGGGTCGAGCTGGCAGTAGCGGCCGTTGCAGTCGGTCGCGATCGCGAAGCCGAGACCCGACTCCTCGTCGACGCGGATCATGCCGGCGTCATCGGGGAAGCTCAGCGCCGTGTTGCCCATGACGTAGTAGTCGTACTGGTTCGTGACCCAGCTCGTGTCGGCGAGGTTCGGGCTGCCGAGAAGCTGCAGGAACTGCGCCTTCAGCGTGTCGGGATCGTTGCTGCGCTCGAGCGCAGCGGCCGAGTCGAGCTGCAGCGCGTCGATCCACGTCGGGTAGGTGACGGGGCGCTCGTAGACGGGGCCGTCGACGGCGACCGTCGAGGGGTCGACGTCGACGATCTGCTCGCCGTGCCAGAAGATCTGCAGGCGGCCGTCGCCGGTCACCTCGCCGAGGACGCTCGTCTCGACGTCCCACTTGCCGGTGACGGCGAGGAAGGCATCCAGCTTCTCGGGGGAGACGATCGCCATCATGCGCTCCTGCGACTCGCTCATGAGGATCTCCTCGGGAGTGAGCGTGGGGTCGCGCAGCAGCACGTTCTCGAGGTCGACGCGCATGCCCGAACCGCCGTTGGCCGCGAGCTCGCTCGTCGCGCACGAGATTCCGGCGGCGCCGAGGTCCTGGATCGCCTCGACGAGCTCGCCCTTGTACAGCTCGAGGCAGCACTCGATGAGCACCTTCTCGGCGAACGGATCGCCCACCTGCACGGCGGGGCGCTTGGTCGGGCCGCCCTCGGCGAAGGTGTCGGATGCCAGGATCGACGCACCGCCGATGCCGTCGCCGCCCGTGCGCGCCCCGAAGAGCACGACCTTGTTGCCGGCGCCGGTCGCATTGGCGAGCTTGATGTCCTCGTGGCGCATGACGCCGACCGCGAGGGCGTTGACGAGCGGGTTGCCCTGGTAGACCGCGTCGAACACGGTCTCGCCGCCGATGTTCGGCAGGCCGAGGCAGTTGGCGTAGAAGCTGATGCCGCTGACCACGCCGTGCACGACGCGTGCGGTGTCGGGGTCGGCGATGTCGCCGAAGCGCAGCTGGTCCATGACCGCCACGGGGCGCGCCCCCATCGAGATGATGTCGCGGACGATGCCGCCGACACCGGTCGCGGCGCCCTGGAACGGCTCGATGTAGCTCGGGTGGTTGTGCGATTCGACCTTGAAGGTGACCGCCCAGCCCTCGCCGACGTCGACGACGCCGGCGTTCTGGCCCATCCCGACCATGAGGCGGGCCTTCATCTCGTCCGAGACTTTGTCGCCGAAGCGGCGCAGGTAGATCTTGCTCGACTTGTAGGAGCAGTGCTCGCTCCACATGACGGAGTACATCGCCAGTTCGCCCGACGTGGGGCGGCGGCCCAGGATCGCCTTGATCTGGTCGTACTCGTCGGGCTTGAGGCCGAGCGCCGCGTACGGCTGCTCCTTCTCGGGCGTCTGCTCGGCGTGCTGGACAGTGTCTGCGACGGGGGTGCTCACGCGGCTGGACTCCAAGATTCAGGTGCCGGGGACGCGCCTCAGTCTAGTTGGGGCGGGCGGATCCTGCGCCTCGCCGTCGTGAGCTCGCAGGGCGGGCGGGCCTGGCCTCGCTCCTCTGGTGCCAAACTGCAGGAGCGGGCGGGTGCGCAGCGCCTCGGGGGTGTCAGGGGGCACGCGCGTCACACCTGCTCCTGCAGTGTGGGGTGGGGCGGGGCGATGCGCGGCGGCGGGGACGGGGCGGGTCAGCCCTCCTCGGAGTCGATCACGCCGATCCCCACCGCGTGGTGACTGGGCTCGGCGGCGGCGGGGGCGGGTTCGCCCGGCTGCGGGGCGGGCGCCTCGTCGGGACCCGGCGCCGAGGGTTCGGCGGGAGCCGGCACCGAGGGCTCGACCGGGTTCGGGGCGAGGGGTTCGTCCGGGTTCGGCACGGTCGGCTCTTCGCCGGGCTCCTTCTCGGTGCTCGGTTCCGAGAGCTCGTCGGTGGTCGGCTCGCGCCTCTCGGTCGCCTCGTCCGGCTCGGTCGCCGGGTCGGCCTCGGGGGTCTGCGGATCGGTCATGTCGTCCTCCTCGTCATCGCGGCGGTCGGGGCGGTGTGCCCGTCCGCCATCTGTCCCGAGTCAACGCCGGTGCCCGGGGTCGCGCAGGGGCGTTGACACAGGGCCTCGCGTATGCCGACGCGGCGTCGTATCCTCGCCCCATGGCCGGCCCGATCCCGTACCTCTCGTTCGACGGCACCGCACGAGACGCCCTCGAGCACTACCGCGAGGTCTTCGGCGGCGACGTGGTGCTGCACACCTATGCGGAGTTCGGCCGCGACGACGGCCCCGAAGGCCACATCGCCCACGGAGCCCTGCAAGGCCCCGTCGACGTCTTCGCATCGGATGCCGCGCCCGGCGAGGCCACTCTGGAGCTGCGCGGCATCCTCTTCTCACTGCTCGGCGCATCCGATCCCGCCACGCTCGAGCGGTGGTTCGCCGCGCTGGCGGAGACCGGAGAGGTCATCGATGCGCTCGCGCTGAAGCCCTGGGGAGATCACGACGGGCAGGTGCGCGACCGCTTCGGTGTGACGAGGCTCATCGGCTATCAGGGGTCCAGAACACTTGACGACGACAGATCCGCGCACTCGGTTACCCGCCATTAACCTGCGCGCCTCCCGCCGTCTGCCTGGGGCCGCTTTGCTGTCCCCTCGTGTCCCCTCACATCACAGCATCCGTTCGCGCCCCCTGGGCGGCCGCACTCGTCGTCGCGCTGACTCTCGGCTCTCTGACCGCGACCAGCGCGGTCGCCGCCGAGCAGCCCGCCACCTGGCCTCTGCTCGTCTCCGAGATCGCCCCCGACAACGCCGGCACACCCGACCTCACCGGCGGAACCACCGGCGACCAGGACCAGTTCGAGTTCTTCGAGATCACGAACCTGTCCACCGCGGCGATCGACCTGCGCGCGGGTGGCTACGCGCTCAGCTACATCTACAACGCGACCGGATCGCCCACCGACGACACCGCCGAGAAGCCGCTGACGGTCACCGAGACGACCCCGGTCATCCCGGCGGGCGCATCGGCTGTGTTCTGGCTGCAGTACAAGAGCGGCTCGACGGTCGACAGCACCCACTTCACCGACGCCGAGTTCCGCTCCCACGTCGGCGCCGCCGCCGACGTGCCGCTGTTCCACGTCACGGGGCAGGCGGGCATGGCCAACTCCGGCACCCGCGGCATCCGCATCGCGCAGAACGGCGAGACGGTCACCTGGTCGTCGTACACCCGTGACGCGGCCGACAAGGGGCGCTCGACGCACTTCGGCGTGCCGACCGACACCTCCTCGCGCGGCGCCCTGTCGCTCGGCGACGGCGCGTACACGGCCGGCACCGTGACCGACGCCCAGAAGAAGCCCGCCGTGGTCACCCCCATCGACCCGACGGCGACCCCCACACCGACACCCACCCCCGACCCGACCGGCAGCGCCACCCCGACTCCCACGCCGACCGCGACGGCCCCCGCCGTGGGTCCCGGAGCCGCCGGCAACGCGGGGCGCTACTTCCCGCTGGCGATCACCGAGATCCTCGGCGACAACCCGGGCACCGACCTCTACGAGTACCTCGAGGTCACCAACACGACCGACCAGCCGATCGATCTCGACGCGCAGAAGATCGGCATCCGCTACAACACGTCGCAGTGGAACGCCGGCAGCGACCAGCCCGTCTTCCACCAGGACGGTGACGGCGCCACCGCCACCGTGATCCCCGCGGGTGGTGTGGCCCTGTTCTGGATGAACTACAAGGAGAACAGCACCCAGCGCTCCATGAGCATCCAGCAGTTCCGCGACTACTACAGCCTCGGCGCCGACGTCCCGGTCTTCCGCTTCGGCAACCAGGAGGGCTTCGCCAACGGCGGTAACCGCGGGTTCAGCCTCGTCAAGGACGGAACGGTCATCAACCGCGCCTGGGTCGGTGCGGGCAAGATCGACAGCGACGGCGGAGTCGTGCAGTTCGGCGTGCCGTCGACGATCGGCGCCACCGACGCGGTCGTCGTCGCCGAGAACGCACCGCGCACTCCCGGTGCCGTCACGACCGCCCAGGTCACGAGCGCGCTCACGCGCCCCACCGACTCGACGCTCGCCTCGCCGATCCTGCAGATCACCGAGCTCGCCCCCGACACCGTGAACGTCAACGGCTCCGACGGCTACGAGTTCATCGAGGTCTACAACGCCTCGGACGCGCCGGTGAACTTCGGCGACTACGTCATCAACTACATCTACACCGACAACTCGCTCAGCGGCCCCGTCTCCGAGGGCTCCACGCAGTGGCCGGCGACGCCCGCCAACCCGGTCATCCAGCCCGGCAAGGCGCTCGTGCTGTGGGTGAAGAACGGCAACAACTCCGCGCTGACCGCCGCGGACTTCAACTCGCAGTTCGGCACGTCGCTCGTCGCCGGTGAGAACCTCGTCGAGCTCTCGACGAGCGGCATGGCCAACGGCGGATCCCGCGGCATCCAGATCTCGACGAACACCGGCACGGATGTCAGCCGCGCCTACTACTTCACCGACGACCAGACGACGCCCACGACTGCGATCCAGTACGCGTGGAACCCGCAGGGCGCCTCGCCGATCTGGGCACCCAAGCCCGCCGACGGCACGGTCCAGACGCTGCTGCGCCTCGACACGCCCACGCCCGGTTCCGTGAGCGACGACCAGGTGCGTCCGGCCCTCCGCCCCGCCCCGGCCGCGGGCACCGCCCCCGTCATCACCGACCTGACCGGCGGCACCGAGATGCCCAGCACGCCGGGCCTCGACCTCGGCTTCGACATCACCGACGACCACGAGGTGCGCACCGTCACCCTCACCCTGACCGACAACCTGGGCGCGACCATCACCCGCAACCTCACGTTCGGCGCCGCGAACCGGTACCTCTACGCCGTGCCGCAGGCCGACCTGTTCGGCAAGCGGTGGGTCGAGTACACGGTCACCGCCACCGACGGCTCGCAGACCTCGACCCTGGGGCCGGTGCGCGTTCCGCTGACGGATGCCACGACCGACCTGGTGCGGCTCAACCTCACCGACGGCCAGTTCGTGTCGGGACAGGTGCGCGTGCAGGGCACGAGCGACGCCGCCGCCGGTTCGCTGGCGCTGACTGCCGACGGCTCCGTGCTCGCCGCGACGACCCCGTCGCTCGAGGACGGCCCGATCTTCGCGTTCGAGGCGACCAACACCGACGCGTTCTTCCGCAACGGAGTCCTGCTCGGCGACGACGTGCTGAAGATCTTCGACGAGGGCTACTACGAGCGCATCGTCACGGTCGACGCGGCCGTGCCGGTCACCCGGGTGGAAAAGGGCAAGCCCCTCACCCTGACGGTCACCTCGGGCACCAAGGCGAAGCCCTATGGCGACCCGAACGAGAACAACGACGACTTCTCGGCGATGAACTTCCGTCTCGCGCTGCCCGATGGTCGGGTGCTGCACCCGGTCAGCTGCGCGACCCGCTGGGAGGCCGACGGTGCGGTGACCGCTCCGGCGCCGTACACGTGTGCCACCGGCGACAAGCGCGTCAACTTCAGCGACGACACGCTCGTCTCGATCGATCTGACCTTCGACGTCCCCGATGACGCGTTCGACTCGATCGCCGCCACGTGGGACACCACGAAGGTCGCCGACGGTGCGCACGCGGTGGCGGCCACCGACGGCAACCATGCCCTCTCGCGGTCGGTGCAGGTCGACAACACGGCGCCGGTCATCACGACGGCGCTCACCGACGGCCAGCTCTACCGCGGGGACTTCACGGTCGACGGATCGGCGGCCGACGCCGGCTCGGGCCTCGACACGCTGACCGCGACACTCGACGGCGCCGCCGTGACGCTGCCGCTGGCCACGTCGTCGCTGACGCTCACCCCGGGCGACCACACGGCGGTCTTCACGGCGCGCGACCACGTCGGCAACACCGCGACGCGCACGATCGCCTTCCGCACGGCCGACGAGCGCCCCGGCATCACGCTGCTGGCACCGTCGGCGGGCGGCACCGTCACCGGCGACAAGGCGACGCTGTCGGCCACCGCGACCTCGGCGCAGGCCGACGCCCTCGACCTCAGCTTCCGTCGCGGGTACACGTTCACGCCGGCGCAGAGCCAGGTGCACGTGGCATCCGGATCGACGACGACGGCAGCGGCGGGCGACCGCACGGATGCCACGCCGCTGAGCGCCGACGACCTCGCGAAGCTCTCGGCGACCGACGGGGTCGACGTCGCCGCGACGAGCGACACCGCCTTCCCCTACCAGCTGTTCACGGTCGACGTGCCGACCGACTCGGGCTCGGGTGCACTCGCCCGCGTCGCCTGGGACGGTCGCGCGAACGCCGACGCGAAGGTGCTGCTGTACGCACGCAAGACCGACGGCTCGTGGGAGAAGGTCGACCAGTACCTGACCACGGAAGGGGCCGCGACCACCTTCACCCTGAAGGCGCTCGTCCCCGTCGACGGCCACGCCACAGGCGGAAAGCTCACGTTCCTCGTGCAGCACTCCGAGGGCTTCGCGGGCACCGCGCGCTCGAGCCGCACCGACTCGGCCGCCCCGTACAACGCAGGGGCCACGCCGCGCAGCGACTACGACTTCACGATCGGCTGGGAGTCGGACACGCAGTACTACAACGAGAACCAGGGCTACCTGGCGGGAACGACCGGTGACGACAAGTTCTACCAGCACCAGGTCGACATCCATGACTTCCTGCTGAAGCAGCGCGACAACCTCAACCTGCAGTACGTCATGCACACCGGCGACATCGTCGACGACTACATCGCGACCGAGCGGGCCGCCGGCAACGACGACCCCGAGTACGAGTGGAAGAACGCCGACGCCCAGTACAAGCGATTCGACGAGGCGGGACTGCCCTACGGCATCCTTGCCGGGAACCACGACGTGGGCCACGCTGCCGACGACTACTCGAACTTCTCGAAGTACTTCGGTGAGAGCCGCTACAGCGGCAATCCCTGGTACGGCGGCTCGTACAAGGACAACCGCGGCCACTACGACCTCATGACGGTCGGCGGCGTCGACTTCCTGATGCTGTACATGGGCTGGCCGGCGGTCAACAACACGGCGTCCAACGACGAGGACATCGCCTGGATGAACTCCGTCATCGCCCGCTACCCCGAGCGCAAGGTGTGGATCGACCTGCACGAGTACATGCTCACGACGGGTGGTCTCGGACCCATCCCGCAGCGCATCTTCGACGAGGTCGTCAAGGCCAACCCGAACGTGTTCGCGGTGAGCTCGGGCCACTACCACGACGCCTACACGCGCACCGATGCGATCGACGACAACGGTGACGGTCAGCCCGACCGCACGGTCTACTCGATGCTGTTCGACTACCAGGGTCTGCAGGAGGGCGGCCTCGGCTACCTGCGACTGCTGCACTTCGACAACAAGGACGGACGGATCATCATCCGCACCTACTCGCCGTCGCTCGACGTGTTCGACTCGCAGGACCCGGCGCTCACGAGCCCCGAAGGCATGCAGGAGTTCACGATCCCGTACGCGGCGATCGGCCTGAAGGCGCAGACCAAGACGCTCGCGACCGACTCGTTCCGCGCTGACATCCTCACCGCCGACGAGGTCGGCACGGTCGCGAAGGCGCCGTCCGGCTCGGTCTCCACGGTCGACTGGAAGGGCCTGACGGCGGGCGAGCACGGCTGGTACGTGCAGGCGACCGGTCCGCACGGCGGCCTGGAGTACTCCGAGGTGCGCACCTTCACGACGACCGCGGGCACCGGCGGCGGCACGGATCAGCCGGGCACCGGCGGTGGCACCGACCAGCCCGGAACGGGCGGCGGCACCGATCAGCCGGGCACGGGTGGCGGCACCAACCAGCCGGGCACGGGGGGCGGCACCTCGGCGATCACGCTGACGCTGTCGGCCGACCAGGTCGCCGCGGGCGGCACGGTTCGCGTGCAAGCGCAGGGGCTCGTGCCCTCGGCCTCGTATCGACTCGTGCTGCACTCGACGCCGGTACTGCTGGCGACGGTGACCGCGGGCGCCGACGGCACGATCGACCAGAGCCTGCTGATCCCGCAGGACACCGCCCTCGGTGCGCACGCGCTGCAGCTGTCGCGCGCCGACGCTCCCGACACGGTCATCGCCTCGGCCGCGCTGACGGTCACGGCGCCGAGCCTCGCGGCGACCGGCGGCAGAAGCGACGACCTGGGCGGCGTGGTGGCGGCAGGCATCCTGCTGCTGTGCGCGGGTCTGGTCGTGGTCATGCGGCGCCGGCGTCACGCACACTGACCGACGGTCACGAGGGGCGCATCCGTTCGCGGGTGCGCCCCTCGTGCGTCCCGGCGGGGGAGAGCTGACGTACCCTCGGGGCATGTCCCGCGACGTCCTCTCCGTGCGGCGGCGCGAGCTCGACGCCCTGCTGGCGCGGCTCGACGCCGACGACGATGCCGTGCGCGCCGACCGCTCGGCCGCGACCGCCGACGACGAGCACGACCCGGAAGGCTCGACGCTCTCGGGCGAGTGGCAGCGGCTCGACGCCCTGCGCCGTTCGGTGCTCGACGAGCGCGCCGAGGTCGACGCCGCGCTCGCGCGGCTGGATGCCGGTTCGTACGGCACCTGCGTCGTGTGCGGTCGCGCCATCGCACCCGCACGGCTCGAGGCGCGCCCGATGGCCACGACCTGCATCGCCTGCGCCGCCTGAACTGGGGCGCGGCCGAGGTGGGTGGTCGCGCCGGCGGGTCGGCGGCGCGGTGGGCTGGCGGCGCGGTGGGCTGGCGCTGAGCCGGCCGCAACTCCTCCACTTTCGGGCAAGGCGGCGTCCACAGACGGCGCGTCGCGGTGCGGCGAACCGAAATGGAGGAGTTCGGCCCGGGCTGGTCCGCAGACATCGACACCCGCCGCCCTCTTGACACCGCCCACGCGACGCCCTAACGTGCAACCAAATGGTTGTACAAACTGAGTTGAGCGACGATGAGACCGACCGGCTGTTCCAGGCCCTGGCGGCGGCGACGCGGCGCGACATCCTGCGGCGCACGATCCTCGACGAGCAGTCGGTGTCGGCGCTCGCCGCGGACTACGACATGTCGTTCGCCGCGGTGCAGAAGCACATCGCCGTCCTCGAGGCCGCCGGCCTCGTCATCAAGCGTGCCGAAGGACGCGAGCGCCTCGTGCGCGCCGACCCGCGCATGATCGCCCGCGCCCGGGCGCTCCTCGCCCGCTACGAAGACCTCTGGCGCTCGCGCATCGACCGCCTCGACGCCCTGCTGGCCGAACCGGCATCCACCCGCACACCCCGCGAACCTCACGACACCCGCGAACCCAACCCCGTCCCAGGAGACTGACATGCCCGTCATCGACATCACCCCCGATCCCGACTCGCTCACCATGACGATCGCCGCCGAGTTCCACGCTCCGCTCGAGCGCGTCTGGTCGACCTTCACCGACCCGCGTCAGCTCGAGCGCTTCTGGGGCCCTCCCGGGTGGCCCGCGACCTTCACGCAGTTCGACTTCACCCCGGGCGGGCTCGCGCAGTACGCCATGACGGGTCCGCGCGGCGAGAGCTCGCGCGGACGTTGGGAGTTCGTGCGCATCGACGCGCCCGACGCATTCGAGGTGCTCGACGGGTTCGCCGACGAGAACGGCGCGCTCGTCGAGGGGATGCCGGCGATGCGCATGGTCTTCTCCTTCACCGCCGACGGCGACCGCACCCGATTCGACGGCGTGACCTACTTCACCTCTCTCGAATCCCTCGAGCAGGCCGTCGGCATGGGGATGGTCGAGGGCACCCGCCTCGCGATGGGTCAGCTGGATGCCGTGCTGCAGGACCTCCGTTCCTACGCGCAGGGCGCGGGCACCCGCACCGAGCTGCTGACCGACACGCACGTGCGGATCACCCGGCTCATCGACGGCCCGCGAGAGCTCGTCTGGCGTGCCCACCACGAGCCCGAGCTGCTGCGGCGGTGGCTGCTCGGCCCCGACGGCTGGCAGCTGATCGAATGCCAGGTGGGCGACACCTACCGCTACGTCTGGCAGCAGAGCGACGACGAGTCGACCCGGTTCGGTTTCGAGGGTGAGACGGTGCTCAGCGACCCGATCCGTCGCGCCGTCACGACCGAGAAGATGATCGGCACCGACGGCCCGTCGACCCTCAACGACCTGCAGCTCTACGAAGAAGACGGCGCGACGCTGCTCACCCTCCTCATCGAGTACCCCGATAAGGACACCCGCGACATGATCCTCGCGACCGGAATGACCGACGGCATGGAGGCCTCGTACGCGCGCCTCGAGAACGTGGTCCGCTCCGGCGCCTGACGGGCACGGACCGCCCGCGGCGAGCGCGGCTCGGGTCCGCCGCCGGCGGTCCGCCTCAGGCGGGATCGAGCACGAGCCGGTACCCCATGCCCTGCTCGGTGAGCAGATGCCGGGGGTGCGCCGGGTCGCGCTCGAGCTTCTTGCGCAGCTGCGACATGTACAGCCGCAGGTAGCCCGAGTCGGCGACCTGGTCGGTGCCCCAGATCTCCTTCAGAAGCGTCTGGCGGGTGACGAGGGCGCCCGGGTTCCGGGCGAGGAACTCCAGCATCCGCCACTCCGTCGGCGTGAGGTGGACGGGTGCGCCCGCCCGTGTCGCGCGCGTCTCGGCGAGGTCGACCTCGACGTCGCCGAAGTGGACGACGGGGGTGGCGGATGCCCCGCTGCGACCCCCGGTGCGGCGGGCGAGCGCCCGCAGGCGGGCGAGGAGTTCGTCGACCTGGAACGGCTTCGTGACGAAGTCGTCGGCACCGGCATCCAACGCGTCGACCTTGTCGGCCGAGCCGGTGCGGCCCGACACGACGATGATCGGCACGTCGGTCCACCCGCGCAGCGCGTGGATGACCTGCACGCCGTCGAGGGCCGGCATGCCGAGATCGAGCATCACGAGGTCGGGGCGCGACTGCGCGGCGGCGGCGATCGCGGCAGCACCGTCGACGGCCGTCACCACGTCGTAGCCGTGCGCGCCGAGCGTGATCCGCAGGGCCCGCACGAGCTGCGGGTCGTCGTCGGCGATCAGGATCCTCATGGCGTCCCTTCGTGCGAATCGGTGGCTGGTGCGGTCGCCCCCGCCGCGGCCACCGGAAGCGCGACCACCATGGTCAATCCTCCCCCGGGGGTGTCTTCGGGGCGCAGCTCGCCGCCCATGCCCTCGGTGAATCCCTTCGACAGGGCGAGACCGAGGCCGAGGCCGGTCGTGTTGTCGGTGTCGCCGAGCCGCTGGAACGGCGCGAACAGGTCGCCGTGGCGCTCGGGCGGCACACCGGGGCCGTGGTCGACGATGCGCAGTTCGACGCGCTCGCCGAAGACGCTGGATGCCGCGCGGACGCGCATTCCCTCGGGGGAGTGCCGGCGTGCGTTGGCGAGCAGGTTCACGACGACCCGCTGCAGCAGGGCCGCGTCGGCGCGGGCGGCGGGCAGCAGCGGATCGAGCGCCAGGTCGAGGGTGTCGGGACCGAGCCCGAGTTCGTCCGCCGCCAGGAGGACGACGTCGGCGAGCTCCACCGCCGTCGTCGAGACGGCGAGCACACCGGCCTCGACCCGACTGACGTCGAGCAGGTCGGTGACGAGAGACGACAGCGTCGCGAGGCTCTCGTCGGCGGTCGCGAGCAGCTCGTCGCGATCCGAGGGCGACAGCGTGTCACCCGCGAGTCGAAGACCGCCGACGGCGGCGAGGGCGGCCGCGAGGGGCCGGCGCACGTCGTGGCTCACGGCCGACAGCAGCGCCGTGCGTACACGGTCGGTCTCGGCGAGGATGCCTGCGTCGCGCGCCGCGGCGGTGAGCTCGCCCTGCTCGGCCGCCGCCGCGACCTGCGTCGCGATGACGTCCAGCAGTCGACGCTCGTCACCCCCGATCGCGTCGCCGTGGAGCTCGAGGGTCAGGGGCATCCGTTCCCCCTCGCCCGGCGCGACCGGGATCGCCACCCGTTGCACGCGGGCCACGCCCGCGGCCCCGTCGTCCGTGCCGCCCGCGGCCTCGCCGGTACGCGTCTCGCCCGCCTCGGCGCCCGCCGGCGCCTCGCCGTCGCTCGCGATCGTCCGGCCCGCGCCGTCGACGAGGCGGACGCCCGCCAGGCCGAACGCCTCGCGCGTGCGGCTGACGAGCGCCGCGAGCGCACTCTCACCCCGCAGCACGCTGCCCGACACGGTGGCCAGCAGCTCCGACTCGGCGGCCGCGCGGCGGGCGACGCGGGTGCGCCGCGCCGCCTGGTCGACGATCCAGCTGACGAGCACCGCGATGACGACGTAGAGCGCCAGCGACAGCGCGTGCAGGGGATTGTCGATCGTGACGGTGTACCGCGGGTCGATGAACAGGTAGTCGAGGGTGAACCCCGACAGCACGGCGGCGAACAGGGCGGGCCAGATGCCGCCGACGAGGGCGACGACGACGACCAGCAGCTGATAGGCGAGCACGTCCGAAGTGATCGTCTCGTCGTTCGAGGTCGCGAACAGCAGCCACGACAGCAGCGGACCGCCCAGGACCGCCACGACGAAGCCGTACACGCGGCGGCGCACGCTCAGGGCCCCGCGCGTGAGACGCGGCAGCCGAGCGCGTCCCGCCGCGGCGGCGTGCGTGACGATGTGCACGTCGATGTCGCCCGATTCGCGGATGACCGTGGCGCCTATGCCGGGCCCCGTCACCGCCGCCGAGAGGCGGCTGCGGCGGCTCGCGCCGAGGACGAGCTGGGTCGCATTGACCGACCGTGCGAACTGCACCAGCGTGCGCGGCGTGTCGTCGCCGACGACCTGGTGGTACGTGCCGCCGAGCGACTCGACGAGCGCCCGCTGGGCCAGCAGCGCACCGGGCGCCGCGCCGCGCAGCCCGTCGTGGCTCGTCACGTGCACGGCCAGCAGTTCACCGCCCGCGGCCCGCGCCGCGATCCGCGCGCCGCGGCGCAGCAGCGTCTCGCCCTCGGGGCCGCCGGTGAGGGCGACGACGACCCGCTCGCGCGCCTGCCAGACATCCGTGATGCCGTGCTCGTCGCGGTAGAGCTGCAGAGCGCTGTCGACCTCGTCGGCGAGCCAGAGCAGGGCGAGTTCGCGCAGCGCCGTGAGATTGCCCAGCCGGAAATAGTTCGACAGTGCGGCGTCGATCCGCTCCGCCGGGTAGACGTGGCCGGCCGCCAGACGGTCGCGCAGCGACTGGGGGGCCAGGTCGACGACCTCGATCTGATCGGCACTGCGCACCACGGCATCCGGCACCGTCTCTCGCTGCGCGACGCCCGTGATCTGCGCGACCGCCTGCCCGAGCGAGTCGATGTGCTGCACGTTGACGGTCGTGATCACGTCGATGCCCGCGTCGCGGATCGCCTCGACGTCTCGCCAGCGCTTGTCGTGACGCGAGCCCGGTGCGTTCGTATGGGCGAGCTCGTCGACGAGGACGAGGTCCGGATGCCGCTCGAGCACCGCGTCGAGGTCGAGCTCGTGCAGCTCCACCCCGCGATGCCGGGCGACGCGCAGCGGCACGGACGGCAGCCCCTCGGCCTGCGCGGCGGTGGCGGCGCGGCCGTGGGTCTCGACGACGCCGATGACGACGTCGTGCCCCTCGAGGAGCAGTCGGCGCCCCTCTTCGAGCATCTCGTACGTCTTGCCGACACCCGGGGCGGCACCCAGCAGCACCCGGAGCCTGCCGCGTCTCATGCGTTCACCCTAGTTCCGCAGCCTCGGCCGCCGGCCCGGGCGCTCTCGCGTCGTCCACGTCAGTGCCGGGTGTCGAGGGCGAGGTTCAGGGCGAGGACGTTGACGCGCATCTCACCGAGAAAGCCGAGATCGCGCGCGGTGGTGTGCGCGGCGACGAGCCGCTCGACGTCGGCGACCGACATCCCCCGCGCCGCGGCCACGCGGGGAGCCTGCAGCAGGGCGTAGGCGACCGAGATGTCGGGGTCGAGTCCCGACGCCGAGGCGGTGACGGCGTCGGCGGGCACGGCGGCCTCGGGCATGCCCTCGCGGGCGGCGATCGCGGTGCGCCGCTCGGCGATCGCCGAGACGAGGTCGGGATTCGTCGGGCCGAGGTTCGACCCCGACGACGCCCCGCCGTCGTAGCCCGAGCCCGCGGCGGACGGCCGGCTCTGGAAGTAGCCAGGCAGCGCCGCGCCGTCGGCATCCGTGAAGGACTGACCGATCAGCGCCGAGCCGACGACGGTTCCCTCATCGTCGGAGAGGGGCGAGCCGTTCGCCTGCGCGGGCAGGACGAGCTGCCCGAACGCGGTGATGAGGGCGGTGTAGCCGACGCCGAGCACGAGGGTGGCGACGAGCATCGCGCGGATGCCGACGCCGGTCGCGCGCAGCAGAGGACGGGTGCGGGACATGATGATCTCCTCCGAGGGTGGGCTCAGAAGCCCGGAATGAGGCTGACGACGAGGTCGATGAGCTTGATGCCGACGAACGGGGCGATGACGCCGCCGAGGCCGTAGACGAGCAGGTTCCGACCCAGGATCTGCGAGGCGCTCGCCGGCCGGTACCGTACGCCGCGCAGGGCGAGCGGGATCAGGATCACGATGATGATCGCGTTGAAGACGATCGCGCTCGTGACGGCGGATGCCGGGGAGTGCAGCTGCATGACGTTCAGCGCCGCGAGCCCGGGGAAGACCCCGAGGAACATCGCGGGGATGATCGCGAAGTACTTGGCGATGTCGTTCGCAAGCGAGAACGTCGTGAGGGCGCCCCGCGTGATGAGCAGCTGCTTGCCGATGCGCACGATGTCGATGAGCTTCGTCGGGTCGGAGTCGAGGTCGACCATGTTGCCGGCCTCTTTCGCCGCCGAGGTGCCCGTGTTCATCGCGACGCCGACGTCGGCCTGCGCGAGCGCGGGGGCGTCATTCGTCCCGTCGCCGGTCATCGCGACGAGCGCGCCCCCGGCCTGCTCACGCTGGATGAGGGCGAGCTTGTCTTCCGGGGTCGCCTCGGCCAGGAAGTCGTCGACCCCCGCCTCGGCCGCGATGGCGCGGGCGGTGAGCGGGTTGTCGCCCGTGATCATGACGGTGCGGATGCCCATGGCCCGCAGCTCGGCGAACCGCTCCGTCAGCCCCTCTTTGACGACGTCCTTCAGGTGCACGACGCCGAGCGGAACTCCTCCAGATCGGGGGTCGAGCACGGCGACCACCAGCGGGGTTCCGCCGGACTGGGCGATCGCATCGGTGATCTGGAGGAGTTCGGCCCGCTGCTCGGGCGACGGTGCGTGCCCCTCTGCGTCGAGCCAGGCCAGCACGGCGCTGCCGGCGCCTTTGCGGATCTGGGTGCCGCCGGGCAGATCGAGCCCGCTCATGCGGGTCTGGGCCGTGAACGGCACCGGCGTGGCATCCGACGGCGCATCGATGTGCACCCCACGGGCCGCGGCGAGCTCGACGATCGAGACGCCCTCGGGAGTCGGGTCGGACAGAGAGGTGAGGGCGGCGGTGCGCGCCAGCTCGCTCTCGTCGATGCCCGTGAGGGGGCGGAAGGCGCTCGCACGGCGGTTTCCGTAGGTGATCGTGCCGGTCTTGTCGAGGAGGAGGGTCGTGACGTCGCCGGCAGCCTCGACCGCGCGCCCCGACATCGCCAGGACGTTGCGCTGCACGAGGCGGTCCATGCCCGCGATGCCGATGGCCGACAGGAGCGCCCCGATCGTCGTCGGGATGAGGCACACCAACAGCGCGATCAGCACCGGGATACTGACGGGGCTCGCGACGTACGAGGCGATCGGGTTCAGCGTCAGCACCACGACGACGAAGACGATCGAGAGGCTCGCGAGCAGGATGTTCAGCGCGATCTCGTTGGGCGTGCGCTGGCGGCTGGCGCCTTCGACGAGGGCGATCATGCGGTCGACGAAGGTCTCGCCGGGGCGCGAGGTGATCCGCACGACGATCCGGTCGCTCAGCACCCGCGTGCCGCCCGTGACGGCGCTGCGGTCGCCGCCCGATTCGCGCACGACGGGTGCGGATTCGCCCGTGATCGCCGACTCGTCGACCGTGGCGATGCCGGCGACGATGTCGCCGTCGCCGGGGATCAGCTCGCCCGCCGAGAGATCACGACATCGCCGAGGGTGAGCTCGGACGACGCGACGTCGTCGGTGCCCGCGGCGGATGCCTCGGCATCCGTCTCCGCGTGGTCGCCGCGCACCCGGTGCGCGAGCGTCGACGTGCGGGTCTGCCGCAGCGCTTGCGCCTGCGCCCGCCCGCGCCCCTCGGCGACCGACTCGGCGAGGTTGGCGAACAGGACCGTGAGCCACAGCCAGATCGCGATGCCCCACGTGAAGCCCGCCGGCACGGGCGATCCGCCCGAGGGCTCGGGGCCGCCGAGGAACGGCTCGGCGACCGCGATCGCGGTGGTGAGGGCGGCGCCGGCCCAGACGAGGAACATGACGGGGTTCCGCCACAGCTGTGCGGGGTTCAGCCGGCGGACCGCGCCGGGCAGCGCCTGGGCGAGCTGGGCGACACCGAAGGCGCGCGGGGCCGGGCGCGTCGTGCGGGTGGCATGCGTGCCGGCGCCGTCCGCCTGCGACGAACTGCCGACCGCCGAGGCGAGGGGGGTGTGGGTGTGATCGGTGATGTTCATGTCAGACGAGACCTTCCGCCAGGGGACCCAGCGTGAGAACGGGGAAGTAGGTGAGGGCGGTGATGACGACCGCGACGACGGCCAGCAGCCCGACGAACTGCGGTCGATGGGTGGGAAGGGTGCCCGCCCCGGCGGGCACGACCTGCTGACGGGCGAACGATCCGGCGAGGGCCAGCACGAGCACGATCGGCAGGAAGCGCCCGAGCAGCATCACGATGCCGAGCGCCGTGTTGAACCACGGAGTGTTGGCAGTGAGCCCCGCGAACGCGGAGCCGTTGTTGTTCGCGGCCGACGTGAACGCGTAGAGCACCTCGGTCATGCCGTGCACGCCCGGGTTGAGGATCGAGGTCGCCTCGACGTCGGCGCGCACCGCGGGGATCGCGAAGCTCAGCGCCGTTCCGGCGAGGACGAGCGTCGGTGTCACCAGGATGTACAGGCTCGCGAGCTTGATCTCGGCGGGCCCGATCTTCTTGCCGAGGTACTCGGGCGTCCGCCCGACGAGCAGCCCCCCGACGAAGACCGCGATGACGGCGAGCACGAGCATGCCGTACAGCCCCGAACCGACGCCGCCGGGCGCCACCTCGCCCAGCATCATGTTCAGCAGCGGGATCATGCCGCCCAGCGGCGTGTACGAGTCGTGCATCGAGTTGACGGCACCCGTCGAGGTGAGGGTCGTCACGGCGGCGTACAAGGAGGACCCGAAGACGCCGAAGCGCTGTTCCTTGCCCTCCATCGCCGCACCGGCGAGCTGGGGCGCGACCCCGTTCCCGGCCGCCTCGAGCCAGGTGACGGCCGCGATCGACGCGATCGCGAGCGTCGACATGACGGCGAGGATCGCGTAGCCCTGCCGGTCGTCGCCGACCATTCGCCCGAAGGTGCGCGGCAGAGCCACGGGGATCACGAGGATCAGCAGCAACTGGAACAGGTTCGTCCACGGCGTCGGGTTCTCGAACGGGTGCGCCGAGTTCGCGTTGAAGAAGCCGCCGCCGTTCGTGCCGAGCAGCTTGATGGCCTCCTGAGAGGCGACGGGCCCGCCCGGGATCGTCTGTGAGCCGCCGGTGAGGGTGGCCACCTGCGTGAAGCCGGAGAGGTTCTGAATCACCCCGCCGGCGATGAGGACGATCGCGCCGACGATCGCGAGGGGCAGCAGGATGCGGCCGACGGCGCGGGTGAGGTCGACCCAGAAGTTGCCGATCGTGGCTGCGCCGCGGCGCGAGAGTCCGCGCACGAGCGCGATCGCGACCGCGATGCCCACCGCTGCCGACACGAAGTTCTGCACCGCGAGGCCGGTCGCCTGCACGAGATACCCCATGGTCGTCTCGGGCGAGTACGACTGCCAGTCGGTGTTCGCGACGAAGGATGCCGCGGTGTTGAACGCCAGGCCCTCGGGAACCGCCGGCAGGCCGAGCGAGGCGGGGAGTGCACCCTGCAGCCGCTGCAGCGCGTAGACGAACAGCACGCCGATCAGCGAGAACGCCAGAACACCCCGCAGGTACGCCTGCCAGGTCTGCTCGGCGCGCGGGTCGACGCCGATCACGCGGTATAGTCCGCGCTCGACGCGGGCGTCCTTCGTGGTCGTGAACACGCGGTGCATCAGATCGCCGACGGGGCGGTAGAGCAGAGCGAGGACGAGGACCAGAGCGGCGATCTGCAGCACGCCGAGCCACACGGTCGCGGCATCCATCAGAACCGCTCCGGCGTCACGAGGGCGACGACGAGGTAGACGACGGCGGCGACGCCGAGCACGGCCGCGATCACCGAGAACACGATCATCGGGTCGCCTCCGGCGTCGCTGCCGCTGACGGCGACGGATCGCGCCGCGCCGCACCACCGCGGCGGACGGAGGCGTCCTCCTGCGGCACGAGGCGCTCCACCCCCCGCGCGACCAGGCCGACGACCGCGAAGACCGCGAACGCCGTGAGGATGTAGATCACATCGAGCAACGGGGGACTCCAGACGCTGTCCGCCTCGCGTGAGGGGGCGGGTGCCCGCGGTGGGCACGGCATCCGATACAACTCCGACGGATGCCCGCGCGGCGGCATCCTCACGGTTTCCCTACGGATCGCGACGCCGTCCCTACGCCATCCTCACGTGCGCGACCGAAACGGCACCGGCCCCCGCTCGCGAGGCGAACGGGGGCCGGTGCGACGGCTCGGGGTGCGGCGTCAGCCGGCGTCCTCGGCCACGGCGGCATCGACGGCGGCCTGCTGCGTCGTGGTGAGACGGCGGCGCTCGGCCTTGGAGGGCCGGATCGCCGGCACATCGCCGACGATCGGCACGGGCGCACGGTGCAGGCGCACGCCGTAGCGCGCGACGAGACCCATCATCACGGTCATCTTGTTCCGCGGGCCGAGCAGGCTCGTGATGTGCACGAACAGCCAGGTGGCCCACGCCATGCGGCCCGTGAGCGGGATGAGTCTGCGCAGCAGCGGGATGCGGCCGAGGAAGCCGATCTGGTGCAGTACCGGCAGCTGCGAGATGCCGGGCACCTCGCCGATCGCCGCGCGGCGGCCGATGATGGCGAGCTGGCCCTTGTCCCAGTACTCGAAGGGCACGGTGGGCTGCCCGGCGATCAGGCGCACGATCTGGCGCGCTACGTGCTGACCGCCCTGGATCGCCGGCTGCGCGAGCTGGGGGAAGTCCTGCGGGCAGATCGCGACATCGCCCGCGGCGAACACGCCGGGCAGGCCCTCGACCTGCAGATCCTCGCCGACGCGGATGCGGTCGCCCTTGTCGAGGGGCAGGCTCCACTCGCGTACCTCTTCGTGCGGGGCGACGCCGGTCGCCCAGATCGTGAGGTCGGACGGCAGCACCGTGCCGTCCGACAGGCGCACGGCGTCCGCGCAGACCTCGTCGACCCCAGCGCCCAGGCGCAGATCGACGTGGCGGCGGCGCAGCTGCTCCGCCGCGTAGACGCGCAGCTTCGGCAGGAACGGCTTCAGGATCTCGCTGCGCTGCACCAGCGTGATGCGGAACGCGTCGCCGTGGAGCTCGGGGTAGGCCGGATCGAGACCCTGGTCGCGCAGCTCGGCGAGGGCGCCCGCCATCTCGACGCCCGTGGGGCCGCCGCCGATGACGACCACGGACAGGCCGCGGGTGCGATCCGCGTCGGCGGCGGCGCGCTCCAGGCGCGTGAAGAGGGTGTCGCGGATCGCGATCGCCTGCGACCGCGAGTAGACCGCGAACGAGTTCTCCTTCGCGCCCGGTGTGCCGTGGTAGGCGGTGGTCACGCCGTTCGCGAGCAGCAGGTAGTCGTACGAGAGCTCCTGCCCGTCGAGAAGGCGCACCGTGCGGGCATCCGTCTCGATCTCCATGAGGTGTTCGTGGACGATCTCGAGGTTCTTCTGGGCGATCCGCAGGCTCCGCAGGAAGTGCGTGACATCGCCCGGATTCAGTCCGCCCGTCGCCACCTGGTAAAGCAGCGGCTGGAACGTGTTGTACACGCGCCGGTCGATGAGGGTCACCCGCACGGGGGCGTTCCGGAGGGCGCGGGCCGCGGCGATGCCGGCGAAACCGCCGCCGACGATGACGACGTGGGGAACGTTCTGCGCGCTCATGCCTTCGCGATCGCATCCTCGAGCGCGACCCACGCGAGCATCGCGCACTTGACGCGAGCCGAGAACTTCGAGACCCCGGACAGCGCTGCCGCATCGCCGTAGACCTCCTCGTCGAGCTCGAGCTGCCCGCGCGAGCGCAGCGCCTCGCGGAACCCCTCGATGAGGGCGACCGTCTCGGCGCGGGTGAGGCCCTCCTCGGCGATCAGGTCGGCGAGCATCGAGGCGGATGCCTGCGAGATCGAGCAGCCGCGCCCCTCCCACGCGACGTCGGCGACGCGCTCGCCGTCGACGAGGGCGCGCAGGGTGATCTCATCGCCGCACACGGGGTTCTTCTGGTACGAGGTGCCGTACGAGCCGGCCGCGGCGGGGGCGTCGCCCTCGTCGGACAGCCCGAAGTGCTGCGGATGCTTGGAATGATCCAGGATCAGTTCGCGGTAGAGGGCGTCGAGGTCGCTCATGGTCGGGGTCGCCTTTTCTTCGAGATGGCGGGCGTCGGTGTCGGGGTGGAGCGTGTGGGGGTCGGATGCCGGCGCCCTGTGGGGCCGTCAGAGTCCGAAGTAGGGGCGGATGCCGCTGACGGCATCCAGGAACGTGTCGATGTCGCCGGTGGTGTTGTATAGCGCCGCCGAGGCTCGCACCGACGCCGTCACACCGTACCTGGTGTGCAGGGGCGCCGCACAGTGGTGCCCCACTCGCACCGCGACGCCGCGCGCATCGAGGAACTGCCCGGCGTCGTGCGCGTGCACGCCCTCGACGTCGAACGCCCAGAGACCGACCCGCGGGGCGCCCGCCGCGTCGCCCAGCAGTCGGATGCCGGGGATCTCGACGAGTCCCGCCCGCATGCGCTCGGCGAGCATGCTCTCGTGGGCATGGATGCGATCGAGACCGATGCCGTCGAGGTAGCGGACGGCGGCGGCGAGCCCGATGGCGGGGCCGATGGGCTGCGTGCCCGCCTCGAACCGCTGCGGCGGCGGCAGGTACTCGGCGTGATCGAGGGTGACGGTCGTGATCATCGACCCGCCGGTGAGGAACGGCGGCATCGCCTCGAGCACCTCGGCGCGCCCGTACAGCCCGCCGACGCCGTAGGGGCCGAGCATCTTGTGCCCGCTGAAGACGGCCAGGTCGACGCCGAGCGCCGGGAGATCGAGCGACAGATGCGGAGCCGACTGGCAGGCATCCATCACCGTCAGCGCGCCGACCCGCTGCGCGAGCGCGATGAGCTCGGCGATCGGGTTCACGATGCCGAGCACGTTCGAGACGTGCGTGAACGCGACGATGCGCGTGCGCTCGCCGATGAGCTCGGCGGCCGCGTCGAGATCGAGCGTGCCGTCGTCGTGCGCCGGGATGTGGCGGAGCACCGCGCCGGTGCGGGCGGCGAGCTCCTGCCAGGGGATGAGGTTCGCGTGGTGCTCGATCGCGGTCGTGACGATCTCATCGCCGGGGCGCAGGGCAAGACCTGCGGATGCCGGCGCCCCCCGTCCGACCGACGCGTTGCCGATCGAGTACGCGACGAGGTTGAGGCCCATCGTGGCGCCGCTGGTCCAGACGAGCTGTTCCGGGGCGGCTCCGACGAACCCGGCGACGGCGGCCCGGGCATCCTCGAACAGCTCCGTCGCCTCGGCGGCGAGCGTGTGGGCACCGCGGTGCACGGCGGCGTTCGCGTGCTCGAGGAAGTCGCGCTCGGCGTCGAGGGCGGCGCGAGGGCGCTGACTGGTCGCGGCGGAGTCGAGGTAGACGAGCGGATGCCCGTTCACCTGCTCGGCCAGGATCGGGAAGTCCTTCGCGATCGCCGCGGCGTCGAGCGGGTCGCACTGCGACCGCGCGGCGGCCGGTGCGGTCGCGGCGGCGGAAGACGCAGGCGCAGAAGTCACCCTCTTAGGCTAATCCCCGCGCTCGTGCTCGGCTCCGCGCCGGGTGTATGCCTGCCCCCCTGCCCCCTGCCCCCTGCCCCCCTGCCCCCTGCCCCCTGCCCCCTGCCCCCTGCCCCTGAGGCCCGGGCCTCGGGCCCCGGACTGTTCGAAGGCGCCGTCCTGCGGGTGCGGAGGCTCGGAGGCCGCAGATCGGCGCCTCTGAACGCCAGGTGCAGAGGCGACGGCGCGCGGGAGCGCGGGCGGGCGAGACGTGCCACCCTGGGTGGATGAGCGAGCTCGAGGCATCCGCGGCCGCCCTGCGTCGTGCGGCAGAAGACCGAACGCACCGAGTGCGGCTGGACGAGCAGGTCGCCGCCGCCCTGGCTCTGGCGGATGCCCGCAGTGCCGAGCTGACGCAGCTGCAGGCGCGTCTGCGGGTCGAGGAGTCCGACGTCCGTCGCTACGAGAAGATGTCGCCCTCGCGCCTGTGGGCGCTGGTGCGCGGGGACGCGGAGGATCGCCTCGCCCGGGAGCAGGCGGAACGGGATGTCGCCCGCCGCGCGGTCTTGAACGCAGCCCAGCGCCTCGACAGTGCACGCGGCGAACTGGCGCGTCTCGTCGCCGACCGCGACGCCCTCGGCGACGTCGAGTCGGCCTACGCCTTCACGCTCGCCGCACACGAACGCGTGGTGCGCGGCCACGGCGGGCCCGGCGTCGACGAGCTCGCGTTGATCGCTCGCGAGATCGGCGAGGCATCCGACGCTCTGCGCGAGATCGACGAGGCGATCGCGGCGCTCGCGGTCGCGACGGATGCCTTGCGCATCGCCTTCGAGAAGCTCGAGAGCGCGGGCGGATGGTCGACGTACGACACGTTCTTCGGCGGCGGGTTCTTCGCCGACGCGATGAAGCACGGCCGCATCGACGAGGCATCCGCGGCGTTCCAACGCGTCAACCGGGCGCTGGAGCGCCTGACCATCGAGCTGCGCGACGTGGGTGCGGGGCCGGTGCGCGGCGTCGAGATGTCGTCGTCTCTGGCCGTGTTCGACGTCGTCTTCGACAACATCGTCAGCGACTGGATGGTGCGGGACCGCATCGCCCGCGCACGGGAGGAATCCCTCGACCTGCGGGTGCGGCTCAGTGAGCTCGAGAAGAGCCTCGCCGAGCGTCGCCTCGCGGTGGCCGAGCGCCTGGCGAGCCTGGCGTCTCGCCGCGAGGCGCTGCTCCTGGCATCCCGCTGACCCGCCCCGCAACGCGCGCCCCCGCGCCCGCGCGCTCCGGTTCGGAGGCGCCACTGTGCGGATGCCCGGCCGCACGACCCGCGGTTCGGCGCCTCCGAGGGCGCTGGCCGGGGCGAGAGCCCGGGCTACGGCTGGTCGTCGGTGTGGGCGACCAGGCCGTAGCCGGCGATGCGTCCGGCGCGGTCGTCGCCGGGCAGGGGGCGCGAGCGGCGGCCGTAGATGACTTCCGACGAGTCGAGCAGCCACGGCACGAGCGTGATCTGCACGCCGTGCACGAGCATCAGCTGCTGGGCGATGCGGCGGGCGCGGCGGTTGTGCAGCATGCCCTCCCACCAGTGGCCGACGATGTACTGCGGCAGATACACGGTCACGACCGACGAGCCGTGCTTCTCGCGGTACTGGTTGATGAAGCGGGCCAGCGGGGGTGCGTACTGCCGGTAGGGCGACTGGATCACCACGAGCGGCACCGGCATCTTGTGGAACTCCCACTCGTCCTGCACCTCGCGCGCCTCTTCGGGGGTGACGGCGACGTGCACGGCCAGGGTCTTGTCGTGCCGCGCGGCGAGGGCGTAGTCGATCGCCTTCGCGACGGGCTTCTGCAGCGTGCCGACGAGGATGAGGGCGACGTCGCCGGACGACCCGTAGTGCACGTCGTCGTCCATCGAGATCTCGTGCGCGACATCGCGGTAGTACCGGTGCACGCCGATCATGAGGAACGACAGGATCGGGATCGCGAGGAACACCAGCCACGCGCCGTGCGTGAACTTCGTGATCGTCACGATGACGAGCACGACGACCGTGAAGGTCGCGCCGAGCGAGTTGATGAACAGTCCGCTGTAGGCCTCGCGCCGGGCGGCGGTCGCCTTGGGCGAGAGCAGCTTCAGCTCGCGCCGCCAGTGCTTGACCATGCCGATCTGGCCGAGCGAGAACGAGACGAACACGCCGATGATGTACAGCTGGATGAGGGTCGTCAGCTTCGCCTGGAAGATCACGAGCACGAGCACGGCGGCAAGGCCCAGGATGATCATGCCGTTGGAGTACACGAGCCGGTCGCCGCGCGTGTTCAGCGCCTTGGGCGCGTAGTGGTCGCGGGCGAGCACCGAGCCGAGCAGCGGGAAGCCGTTGAAGGCCGTGTTCGCGGCCAGCAGCAGCACCGCGGCGGTCGCGGCCTGGATGACGAAGAAGAGGATGCTGCCCTGCCCGAACGTCGCGGCGGCGACCTGCGCCATGAGGCTCGGCTGCACCGCGGCGGCGCAGTCGAAGCCGACGAGGTGGCACGGGTCTTCGGCGTAGTGGACGCCGGCGACGAGGGCGAGCAGGGTGAGGCCCGCGAACATCACGATCGCGATCGACCCCATCAGGACGAGGGTCGTCTGCGCGTTGCGCACCTTGGGCTTGCGGAAGGCGGGAACGCCGTTCGAGACGGCCTCGACGCCGGTCAGCGCCGAACAGCCGCTCGAGAATGCGCGCAGGATCAGCAGGATGACCGCGGCCTGCGTGAGGTCTTCGGCCTTGACGGCGTACTGGGCGCTCTCGGCGATCGGGGCATCCCCCAGACCCCAGCGCACGAGCCCGGTGACGATCATCAGCAGCACCGAACCGATGAACACGTACGTGGGGATGGCGAAGGCGGAGGACGCCTCGCGCACACCGCGCAGGTTCACGAGGATGATGAGGATCACGAACCCGACGGCGAGTTCGACGCGCCAGGTGTCGAGGCCCGGGATGGCCGAGATGATGTTGTCGACACCGGATGCCACCGACACCGCGACCGTCAGGATGTAGTCGACGAGCAGCGCCGCGGCGACGATGACGCCCGCCTTCTCGCCGAGGTTGGTGCGTGCGACCTCGTAGTCGCCACCGCCCGACGGGTAGGCCTTGATGAGCTGCCGGTAGCTCAGCACGACGACCACGAGCAGGGCGACGACGGCCGCCGCGACCCACGGGCTGAAGGCGAGGAACGCCGTTCCGCCGATGAGCAGGATCATGAGCAGCTCCTGCGGCGCGTACGCCACCGACGACAGCGCGTCGGAGGCGAAGATCGGCAGCGCCATCTTCTTCGGGAGCAGCTGTCCTTCGAGTTCTTCGCTCGTCAGCGGCTCTCCGATGAGGATGCGTTTGGCGATCGGTGTCTCCTCGGCCGCCGGGGACTTGTCATCGGTCACGGCGGGCGACATTACGCCCTGGCGCGTCCGCGCGCAATCCAGGCGCCTGCGAGGATCGACACATGGGAAACGAGGTCCTCTCCGGAGCCGTCGCGATCGCTCTCGGCGCCGTCGTGGGTGTGGCGCTGTTCGTTCCGTTCGTCGCGGTGAGCTACCGCCGTCGCGGCGGCCTGACGCTTGGGCGATTCATGCTGTGGGCGGCGGCTCTCGTCTACTTCTGGGCCATCTGGACGTACACGCTGCTTCCCCTCCCCGACGCCGAGAATTACGTCTGCGCGGGAGTCAATCTGGACGTCACGGCGTTCGTCCACGACCTGGGCGCGGCACGCAGCCTGACCGATGTCGCGGTGCTGCAGCTGGCCCTCAACGTGCTGCTGTTCGTGCCGCTCGGATTCTTCCTGCGCGTGCTCGGCGGTCGAGGCATCCTCGTGGCGCTCGGGGTCGGGTTCGGCATCTCGCTCGTCATCGAGACGACGCAGCTCACCGGGGTCTGGGGCGTGTACCCGTGCGCGTACCGCGTGTTCGACGTCGACGACCTGCTCACCAACACTGTGGGCGCCGTGCTCGGTTCGCTCCTCGCGCTCATCGTTCCCCGACGGCTGCGGGGCAGCGCCTCGGTGGATGCCGCGGGCCGCCCGCGTCCGGTCACGCGCGGCCGGCGGCTGCTGGCGATGGTGTGCGACGCGCTGGGCGGCTTCCTGGTGGCGTTCGCCGCCGAGACCGCGGTGCAGGTGTGGATCGCGTACGTCGTGCGCGATCGCGATGCCGTGCTCGACGGCGGCGCGGGGTCGGTCGCGGCGACGGTCGCACCTCTGGCCGTCTGGCTCACGGTCGTGTTGTGGACGGGGCGCTCGATCGGAGACCTCGCCGTCGAGCTGCGCTACCGGGGAGGGCGACTCCCCGCGGCGCTGGCGCGCCCCCTGCGCTTCCTCGGCGGCGTCGGCGGGTACGTGCTGCTGGGGCTGCTTCCCGCCGGATGGTCCGCGCTGCAGTTCGCGTTCGTCGTGGCATCCGTCGTGCTCGTCTTCACGACGGCCGGGGGGCGAGGCCTTCCCGGGGTGGTGTCGGGACAGCGGCTGACGGATGCCCGTGAGCCCGACGAGGCGGCGGTCACGGGCGCCGCGTCGGGTCAGAGCGGCGAGTAGCGGAACGACAGGATCGCGGTGATGACCGACCCGTTGGTGTCGGCGATCGCGCTGTACTGCGGCGCCCCGGCGGCGTTCGTGCGGGCGGTGTCGAAGACGAACCGGATCGCGCCCACGTTGCCGCGGGGGATCTCGACGTCGGGCCGCAGGGCGCGCACCGCGTCGACCGTCATCCCGATCGTCAGGCCGTGTTCGGCGACCATCTCGATGCCGCCCACCTGGTTGCGTGAGAACAGCGTGTACGAGGGCTGCGGGTACTGCGCACGGGGCGTGCCGCCGGGAGTCTCGATCATGTCGAAGAGCATGAAGCCCTCCCACTGGTAGACCGTGTAGTCGGGGTAGTGCGAGCCGTCGCCCGGTTCGACGCGCTGCGTGGGCTGTGCGCCGAAGGCGGCCGACAGCGCCGTGACGGCCTTCTTCGCATCGTCGGTCCACGCGTACGTGAACACCGGTGTGCCCGTCGCGTCGGCGAGGGCGAACCCGGTCGCCGAGAAGTCGAGCGCGACGGGTGTGCGGGTGGGGGTCGGCGAGGGCGTCGGCGACGAGGTGGGCGTGCCGGGGGCGGCCGTGTCGGTGCTCGCCGGCGGCGCCGGGTCGGCGTCGGTCGGCCCGCCCCGGGTGAGCGCGAACCCGAGCGTCACGACGACGGCGACCGCCAGCACGCCGGCGACGATCGCCAGGATCAGCGGCGTGCGCGACCCGTCGCCCCCGTCCGAGCCCGCCTCGCGCGGAGGCTTGGGGGTGCGTGGGGGTTTCGGTTCGCGCGGGGGCTCGGGCTCGCGGGCCGGTCGAGCCTCGCGAGTCGGTTGAGGCTCGCGGCGGGGCGGGTCGTCGCCCGCACCCGCGCCGAAGAGGTCTTCGAGGCTCACGCGAGGAATTCCCGGGCGGCGACGACGAGGGCGTCCACACCGCGCTCGATCGTGGGGTGCAGAATCGGCGCGAAGTGGGGGGAGTGGTTGGTCGGGATGTCTTCGTTGAGGGTGCCCCGGGCCACGGCATCCGCGAATGTCTGCGGGTCGACGCCGCCCCAGAACCAGAAGACGAGCGGCGCGCCCGCCTCGCGGGCGAACCACGAGACGTCCTCGCTGCCGGTGAACATGCCGGGGTCGATCACGGTGCCCTCGCCGAAGGCGCGGTTCCACGCGGCGGTGAGTCGCGCCGTGGCATCCGCGTCGTTGATCGTCGGGGGCAGCGAGTGGTCCGTCGTGATCACGGGCTCCTGTTTCGCGCCGGATGCCTGGGCTTCGGCCCGCACGATGCGCTCGACCCGCGCCAGGACGTCGGCGCGGGCCTCGTCGTCGGGGTAGCGCAGGCTCAGCTCGAGCTTCGCCTCGGCGGGGATGATGTTGTTCTTCAGTCCGGCGTGGATCGAGCCGACGGTCACGACCGCCATCTCGCGCGGGTCGATCTCGCGCGAGACGATCGTCTGCAGACGCATGACGGTCGCCGCCGCCATCACGACCGGATCGATCGTCGCGTGCGGGCGCGAGCCGTGCCCGCCGCGACCCAGCAGACGCACCGTGAGGCCGTCGGATGCCGCCATCTGCGTCCCCGGGCGCACGCCGATCGTGCCGGCGGGCAGCGGCGTCAGGTGCTGGCCGAGCACGATGTCGGGGCGGGGGAAGCGGTCGAGCACGCCGTCGGCGATCATCGCCTGCGATCCGGCGCCGTACTCCTCGGCCGGCTGGAAGACCGCGACGACGGTTCCGGACCACTCGTCGCGGGTCGCGAGAAGCTTCTCGAGCGCGCCGAGCAGCGCCGTGATGTGCATGTCGTGACCGCAGGCGTGCATCACCGGCACGTCGGTACCCGCCGGGTCGACGCCGCGCGCCGTGCTCGCGTAGGCGAGCCCGGTCTGCTCTTCGACGGGCAGGCCGTCCATGTCGGCGCGCAGCCACACGACGGGGCCCTCGCCCGGCGCCGTGCCCGTGATGCTCGTCGCGACGCCCGTCTTGCCGAGACCCTCGACGTAGTCGAGCCCGAGTGCCGCGAGCTCGCGGGCGACGACGCCGGCGGTCCGTGTCTCCTGGAAGGAGAGCTCGGGGTGGCGATGCAGGTCGATGTAGAGGGCTTCGAGGTCGATGCTCATGCCCCGAGCCTACGTGGGGCCCCGGGGGCGGTGCCGGACAGCTCGGTGCCCCGGTCGGGAAGCCCGCGGATCAGCCCCGCGGCGGCGCGGTCGTGCCGCGGACGACGAGCGAGAACGGCAGAGCGGGCTCGGATGCCTCGGTGCGGCGCGGCGAGTCGGCGTCGGATGCCGCGGCGCCCTCCCCCGCGGCGGCCTGATCGCCCAGCATCGCCAGCATCGCCTCGGCGGCGCGTTCGCCCTGTGCATGCGGGAACTGGTCGATCGTCGTCAGCTCGAACAGGCCCCCCAGGTCGTGGCCGTCGACGCCGATCACCGAGAGGTCGCGAGGCACGTGGACATCGCGTTCCCGGGCGGCGGTGAGCACGCCGTAGGCCATCTCGTCCGACGCGGCGAAGATCGCCGTCGGCGGCTCGTCCCCATCGAGCAGACGCGCGGCGGCGTCGTGACCGCCCGCCACGGTGAAATCCGCCGGAACGAAGACCGCGGCCGGGGCGCCGGCATCGGCCATCGCCGCCTCGAAACCCCGACGGCGTCGCGTGGGGATGTCGACGTCGGGCGTGCGCCCGGGTGTCCCCGCGGCATCCGTCGTCACGCTCTGCCCGATGTGCGCGATGCGGCGGTGACCGAGACCGAGCAGGTGTTCGGTCGCGGCACGGCCCACCGCGGTGTCGTCGACCCGCAGCGCCGGCAGCCCGCCGCGCGGCACGCCGAGCCCCAGCACCGGCCGTCCGAGGCCGCCGAGGGCGGCGATCTCGTCGTCGGTCAGGGCGACCGACAAGACGATGACGCCGTCGACCCGCCCGCGCCGCAGCGACGTGTCGAACAGGCGACGGCGCTGATCGGGGTCATCGGTGAGGTTGTACAGCGTCAGGTCGTAGCCGCGGGGGGCGAGGCGGGTCGCGATGCCGTCGAGGACGCTGGCGAAGAACCAGCGGTCCATGATCGGCACGACCACGCCGATGTTCTGGGCACGGCCCGAGGCGAGCGACGACGCCGTGGCGGATGCCACGTAGCCGAGCGCCTCGGCGGCGGCGCGCACGCGCGCGCGGGTCGCGGCCGAGATGCGCCCGCGCCCGCTGAGGGCACGAGACGCGGTCGCGGTCGAGACCCCTGCGGCGCGGGCGACGTCGTCGAGACTCGTCACGTCAGCGCCCGGTCACTCCGCCCGCAGCCACACGGCGGTGTCGACGGGCAGCTCCGCCCCCGCGATCGGCTCGCTCGCGACGAGCACGGTGCCGGAGGGGAGGGGCAGGGGGCGGGTGCCGAGGTTGGCGATCACGGTGACCTCGCCGTTGCGGAAGGCGATGACGTCGTCCTCGTAGCCGTGGAGCCAGGTCAGGGAGCCGGCTCCGAGGTCTTCGGCGCGGCGCGTCGCCAGGAGTTCCCGGTACAGCCACAGGGTCGAGTCGGGGTCGTCCTCCTGCACGTCGCGGGCCAGGGTCTCCCACTCGGCGGGCTGCGGCAGCCACGATGCGCCCGAGCCATCGGCGGGCCCGAAGCCGTACGCCGGAGCCGACGCCGTCCAGGGGATCGGCACGCGGCATCCGTCACGGCCGTAGCGCTCACCGTCGGTGCGGAACCACGTCGGATCCTGCCGGGCCGCGTCGGGCAGGTCGATGACCTCGGGCAGGCCGAGCTCTTCGCCCTGGTACAGGTACGCCGAGCCGGGCAGGGCGAGCATGATCGACGTGGCGGCGCGGGCGCGGCGCAGGCCCAGGTCGGGGATCGGCTGACCGGGCGAGTCCGGACCGATGCCGTGCCCCTGCGGGTTCTCGGCCGTGAGAGCCAGACGCGATGCGTGGCGCACGACGTCGTGGTTCGAGAGCACCCAGGTCGCGGGCGCGCCGACCGCCGGGAAGGCGCGCAGCGACTCGGAGATCACTTCGCGGATGGCGGGTGCCTGCCACTCGGTCATGAGATAGGGGAAGTTGAACGCCTGGTGCATCTCGTCGGAGCGCACCCACTCGGCGGTGCGGTCGACGGTCGGCAGCCACGCCTCGGCGCAGAGCGCCCGGTCGCCGTCGTACTCCGCGAGCACCCGGTGCCAGTCGCGGTAGATCTCGTGCACGCCCTCCTGGCCCCAGTACGGCGCCTCGTCGTGACCGCCCATGCTGTCTCCGTCGACCGGCGGCAGGTGGTCGGGGAGGCCGTCAGTCTTCACGAGCCCGTGCGCGACGTCGACCCGGAACCCGTCGACGCCGCGGTCGAGCCAGAAGCGCAGGATGCCGCGGAACGACTCCTGCACCTCGGGGTTCGACCAGTCGAAATCGGGCTGGCTCGTGTCGAACAGGTGCAGGTACCACTGGCCGGGCGTGCCGTCCGGCTCGGTCACCCGGGTCCAGGCCGGGCCTCCGAAGACCGACTCCCAGTTGTTCGGCGGGAGTTCGCCGTTCTCGCCCGCGCCGTCGCGGAACAGGTACCGCCCGCGCGCGGTGCTGCCGGGGGCGGAGGCGAGCGCCTCCTGGAACCAGACGTGCCGGTCGGAGCTGTGGTTCGGCACAAGGTCGACGATCACGCGGATGCCGCGGGCGTGCGCGGCATCCAGCATCGCGTCGAAGTCGGTGAGGGTGCCGAACAGCGGGTCGACGTCGCAGTAGTCGGCGACGTCGTATCCGGCGTCCTTCTGCGGCGACCGGTAGAAGGGGCTCAGCCAGATCGCGTCGACGCCGAGAGAGGTCAGATCGTCGAGGTGGGCGGTCACACCGGGCAGATCGCCGATGCCGTCGCCCGAGGCGTCGGCGAACGAACGGGGATAGATCTGGTAGATCACGGTGGTGCGCCACCATTCCGCGCCAGGGCGGCTGTCGGCGAGATCGGGGGCGGGAGAGGTCAGCTGCGACGTCATGGCATCCAGCATAGCGCAAGCGCTTGCGCATAGATCGACTCGGGTTGCTCGGGTGGGTTCGGTCGTGTCGACCTCCCGGTTGCGGGGCACAACTCCGGAGATCTGTGGGCGGGGAGGCGGAAACGCGGCCGTGGAGGAGCGGGAGGCGCAGAAACTCCGGAGTTGCGAACCGGGTCGTGTGCGGCGCGTAGCCTGGACCGGTGACCTCAGAGGCCCTCGCGCGCGCCGAGTCGCTCATCGCGACGATCCCCGATTTTCCCGAACCCGGCATCCTGTTCCGCGACATCTCGCCGCTGATGGCGGATGCCGCCGCGCTCCGAGCCGTCGTCGACGCGGTGATCGAGCCGTTCGCCGACGCGTTCGATGTCGTCGCCGGCGTGGAGGCACGCGGGTTCATGCTCGCCGGTGCCGTCGCGATCGCCGCCGGCGTAGGC